>JAZSAG010000001.1:0-12465 GCA_045601765.1 Candidatus Enterousia sp.
CACCATGGGGTTATGTGTCTATTTCCCAGGCTGCGAATGAAAATTGGGCAGATTGGTGGCATGACAATGATGATGTTCATTACACGCAATTTATGGGCAAAGATAATGTATCTTTCCATTCTATATTTTTCCCATCCCACGAATTGGCAATGGACGACAATTGGAAAACAGTTGATTTATTAAAAGCCTTTAATTTTATGAACTTTAATGGGGACAAAATTTCTAAGTCCAAGGGTAATGGTGTGTTCTTGAACGATGCACTTAGTGATGCACCTGCGGATGCATGGCGTTATGCACTGTTGGCATCTGCCCCAGAAACAGACGATACTGATTTCACAGTTTTGCGTTTTGCGGAAATTGTAAACAAAGACCTGAATGGTATGTTGGGAAATTTTGTTTCACGTGTATGTAAATTAACTGCGAAAAATTTTGGCAATAATGTACCGCATGCCGGTGAAAAAAATATTGATTTAGAAAATCAATTAAACGAAAAAATATCTGAATTAACAACTGCACTGGATGCGTGTGAATTCCGCAAGGCCATATCTGCATTGCGTGGCCTGTATGCAATTGGTAATGAATATATGACGGCACACGAACCATGGGCATTGGTAAAGGCCGGTGATATGGATGGTGCCGGTGCGGTATTAAATGAATGTTTTCAAATGATTGATTTGTTTGCACGTGTGTCTGCGCCATTTATCCCAGATGCCGCGGCAAAAATGCAAAATATATTTGCGGACACGCATGATTTATCTTGGCCTGAAAAATACGAACATCGTATCCCAGATGGTGCGACGTTTATTGTGCCTGAAAATCTGTTTAACAGAATAGATGATGATAAAATCGCAAAAATGACAGAAAAATATACTGTGAAAAAAGAAGACACAACGCCAAAACCTATTGTTGCAGAAATTGTTGATGTAAAAAATCATGCGTCACGTGAAGATTTGCATGTTTTATCTGTAAATTATGGTGGGGACGCGCCTGTTCAAATTGTATGTGGTGCGCCAAATGTGCGCGTTGGATTGCGTGGTGTATTGGCACCTGTTGGTTGCGTGTTGCCCGGTATGAAAAAGCCATTGGCCCAGCGCACAATTGCCGGCACAGAATCGTATGGCATGATATGCAGTGCTCCGGAATTAGGACTGTCTGGGGACGATAAAAACATAATTGAATTGGGTGATGAATATAATATCGGCGAAGAATATAAATAATATGTCAGACATGCGTCTTGTTTTATTGTCTTGTTGTGCGCCATGTTCGTCAGGTGCGATTAAACAATTGGCGGACGGTCAAATTCCGAACGTGTCTGATTTTATTGTTTTGTTTTATAATCCAAATATTTTCCCAGAATCAGAATACACAAAACGTATGCGCGAACAAATAAAGTATTGTGACAGCATTGGCGCAAAATACGCGGTACTGGAATACGACCATGACGCATGGCGTGATGCGGTACGCGGGTATGAATCTGCCCCCGAACGTGGTCCACGTTGCAGTTTATGTTTTGAATATCGTTTTCGTCGCGCGGAAAAATTTGCACGTGAAAATGGATATAATGCAATTGCGTCTGTGTTGGGTGTATCGCGTCATAAAAGTCAAACTCAGGTTGATAACGCTGCACAATCTGCATGCGGTGAAATTGCGTATTTGCCAATATCGTGGGACGAAAATTTACGCACGCAAATAAATCGTACATCTGAATTTTACCGCCAGAATTATTGCGGATGTGAATTCAGTATCAGAAAGATATAAAAAAGCCGGCATTTACCGGCAATTTTTTATTTTGTTTTTTGATATAATTCTGGGAATAAAACAGTCCCAACTGTTTCGCAAACCATTTTATCAAGACATTTTCCAGATTTTATATTTTCTGCACACAGTGTTTCTTTATTGCGCTGTGACATACCCGCTGTTTTTTTCTGGCATTTCATACATTTGCCAATTTCCAAATTTAATACCAGTTCATTCTTATAACTTTTGTCATGTAATTTTACCCATTGTGCCGCTTTTGAAGAATAATAAGCACTAAGAACCTTTGGACATGATTTTTGTGGTGTTGGATATTGTGACACTAATTGAACCAGTTCTTGTGCTGTTTGTTGTGTGATATTTTCGCACAGTGGTATTTTGCCCTTCAGAAAAGAAAAATCGGCGTCCATAACAACCGTTACATTTTTTTGACGGTTTATATCTAATTCGTCATTATCAACCATACCTGACTCCTTTATTATTGTTGTAATAATAGCATATAGGCAAATCAAGTCAAGCCCCCACCACACACTAACCACTACCCACTAACCACTACCCACCAATCACTAACCACTTTATTATTTGCGATTGAGATTATTAGGGTTTATAATATAACCAGCAATATAAAAAAAGGTTATATATGTCATCTATATTTGTATTCCCAGGCCAAGGTGCGCAAAGCGTTGGTATGGGGCGTGAATTATACGAAACAAACGCGGCCGCACGCGCTGTGTTTGACGAAGTTGATTCTGCGTTGGGTGAAAAGTTATCAGATATTATTTTTAATGGTCCGGCCGAAGAATTAACACTGACCGCAAATGTTCAGCCTGCGATAATGGCAACATCTATTGCAATGTTACGTGCCAGTGGTGTGTCGTTACCTGAATTTGTGGCGGGACATTCTTTGGGTGAATATACTGCGTTGTGTGCGGCGGGCGCATTATCTGTTGGTGATACGGCGAAATTATTACGCGCACGTGGCAACGCGATGCAAACGGCTGTTCCTGTGGGACGTGGTTTGACGGCTGTTGTTTTGGGTATGGATATTGACGCGTTGCGTCAAATATGTACAGATGTGGGCTGTGATGTTGCAAATGATAACTCTGCGGGCCAGGTTGTAATTTCTGGCGCCAAAGACGCGGTAGAATCCGCCATGGCAATCGCCAAAGAACGTGGTGCGAAACGTGCCATGCCATTGGCATTGTCGGTGCCTGTTCATTGTCGCCTGCAAGAAAGTGCAACCGATGCAATGGCGCGCGCCTTGGCAGATGTTGATATGCAATCACCGTCTGTGCCATTGATATCAAACAAGACATGTACGCCACTGACAGATGTTAATGAAATAAAATCTGCCTTGGTATATCAAATGACGCATGGTGTTCGTTGGCGCGAAAGTGTTCTTGCCATGGCAGAGTTGGGAATTACAGAAATGTTCGAGGTTGGACCAGGCAATGTTTTAACAGGTCTGTGTTCACGTATTACAGATAAAATAACCGCACAAAAATTGGAGATATAAAATGTTTGATTTAACTGGTCGTGTTGCCTTAATCACAGGTGCCACAGGTGGTATTGGTGTTGCAATTGCAAAAACTATGCGCGCCGCCGGTGCAACTGTTGTTGTTTCTGGACGTAATATTGAAAAAATGAATGCAGAATTTGATGATAATTATATTAAAATTCCATGTGATTTGGCGTCCGATAATGGCGCATCTGAATTAGTCGGTGAAACAATTGCACGTGCCGGCAAAATAGATATCTTGATAAATAATGCAGGTATTACCAAAGACACATTGTTAATGCGTATGACAGACGAACAATTTGATGATGTTTTGAATACGAATTTGCGTTCTTGTTTTAAAATGTGCCGTGCGGCCATTATGCCAATGATGAAGAATCGCTTTGGCAGAATTATAAACATGGCGTCAATTATCGGCACAATTGGTGGCCCGGGCCAGTCTAATTACGCCGCGTCCAAGGGCGGTATGATTGCGATGACAAAATCTATTGCAGCCGAGGTTGCATCACGTGGTATCACCGCCAACGCAATTGCGCCAGGGTTTATCAAAACCCCAATGACAGATGTTTTACCCGAAGAATTAAAGAAAACATATTTGTCGCAAATTCCATCTGGCCGTTTTGGTGAACCAGAAGATATCGCGAACGCGTGCGTATTCTTGGCATCTGACGAAGCGTCTTATATCAACGGCCAGGTTTTACATGTTAACGGTGGAATGGGTCGTTTTTAATGGAAACATATGATGTAATTGTTATTGGTGGGGGACATGCCGGGGTCGAAGCGGCTGCGGCGTCTGCCCGTCGTGGTGCAAAAACCTTGTTGTTGACCCAGTCGAAATCAGACCTGGGGGCATTGTCGTGCAACCCCAGTATTGGTGGTCCCGGTAAATCACAAATGGTGGCTGAAATAACAGCACTGGGTGGTGTAATGGGACGCGCCGCGGATGCGTCTGGTATTCATTGGCGGACGTTAAATGCCACACATGGGGCCGCGACCCAGGCGCTGCGTGCACAAATAGACCGTGATTTGTACCACAATGCAATCATTAAAATATTATCAGAATATGAAAACCTGGATATTATTTTTGAACCTGTTGAAAGATTGGATATTCAAAATAAATCTGTAAATGATAAATATACTTATACTGCACTTGTTTTGACCACGGGGACTTTTTTATCGGGCGTTGTTACGCGTGGAAATGAAAAAATACCATCTGGTCGCCTGCAAGATGATGGCACGTACCAGGCGCCTGATAAAAATATATCAGGTATCTTGCGTGAAAATGGGTTTAAAATATTGCGCCTTAAAACAGGCACGCCTGCACGCATAAAAAAATCTTCTATTGATTTCAGTGTTTGTGAGATTCAGCCGGGCGATACCCCGCATGATTGGTTTGCAGATGGTGACGATACAAATAATTATGACAGTGTGTGTTATATCACACATACAACAGAACACACACACGAAATAATACGCACGCACATAGAAAATGCGCCGATGTATAACGGTGATATTACCGGCACAGGCCCCCGTTATTGCCCCAGTCTGGAAGATAAGGTTATGCGTTTTCCACAACATTTATCACATCATGTCTTTCTTGAACCCGAGGGTTATAACAGTGATTTAATATATCCCAACGGCATTTCAACCAGTTTTGGTTCAGATATCCAAGACATATGGATTCGAACAATTCCGGGCCTGGAAAATGCAGAAATTATTCGTTATGGCTATGCGATTGAATATGATGCGATTGACGCGCGCGCATTAAATGACAAATTGCAATCCAAAGATATTGAAAATATGTTTTTTGCCGGTCAAATCAATGGCACGTCCGGCTATGAAGAGGCCGCCGCCCAGGGACTGGTTGCGGGCGCAAATGCCGCCGCCTATGCGCTGGGGGTGCGACCATTGGTTTTGGACAGAACAAATTCAATGATTGGTGTTTTAATAGACGATATAACAACATTGGGTGTTGATGAACCATACCGTATGTTTACATCGCGTTCTGAATACAGATTAAGTCTGCGTGCCGACAATGCAATTGCGCGATTGGGCCCGATTGGTGTTGAACTGGGGTTAATATCACAAAAATTGTATGAACAAAGATTGTTGAAAAAACAAGACATAATTAAACAAAACGATGATTTTTATGCGGGTTACATCGCACGTAACGCGCGCGAGATATCTGCGTATAAACGTGACGCCGAATTAAAAATTCCAACTGGTTTTGTATACAGTGGTCTGCCTGGATTAACAAACGAATTGATTGAAAAATTAAATACGGTGCGTCCTGAAAATATTGCGGACCTGTCGCGTATTCCTGGGATGACGCCGGCTGGGATAATGGTTGTTTTGCGTCGTATAAAAAATTGTTAAAAAAAGCCGGCAAATGCCGGTCTTTTTTTGTTTTTTAAAGTGGTAAAAAATAAGACAAAATTCTTATTTTCTTGAAAAGACATTTTCCTAGGCTATAATACCGATTGTAATAGGGTACCTATTATGCGAGATTAGCATTCTCGGGTGATAGTCGTCTGCGCAGACGTTAAATGCTCCAACCTGTGGTTGGAGGGCGATGAATATATTGAATAGTCGCTAAGCATACTATCATGCAAAATGCTAACCTCCAACCACCCTATTATGTGGTGGTTTTTAATTTACCAAGGGGGTTGGAATGTTTTTAGGCCAAGAAATCGAACAAATCAGAATCAAACGTGGTTTTAGTGTGGTTTCCGTTTGTAATGTTTTAAATATGACAGAACCAGAATATTTGCACTTTGTTTCGCGTGGCAAAAGTTTATCAAATTTTTATCTTATTTTATTTATGGACTATGCCAGACATGGTCTGTGTTCTATATAAAAAAGGCCGGCATTTGCCGGTCTTTTTTATTGTTTTTGCAAGAATTCTTCCAACCAATGATTATCAAAATTCAGTTGCTTAACATCTTTGTTGTTCAATAACTTTTGTTGCAACGGGATAGTTGTTTTAACGCCTTCGATAACAAATTCGTCCAATGCACGTGTTGCACGCATTATGCACGCAGGCCTGTTTTGTGCATGCACAATTAATTTTGCAATCATTGAATCGTATGTTGACGGAATTGTGTATCCGGTATATACCGCACTGTCAACGCGCACCCCCAATCCCCCCGATGGTGCATACAGTGTAATTTTACCTGGGTTTGGTGTAAAGTTTTCAGGATCTTCGGCATTGATACGAAATTCTATTGCGTGACCATTTGGTATAACGTTTGATTGGTTATAGCCTAATTTTTCACCGGCGGCGATTCTGATTTGTTCACGTACCAGGTCGACCCCGTATACCATTTCTGTCACAGGATGTTCAACCTGCAAACGTGTATTCATTTCCAAGAAATAAAATTTGCCGTCTTCAAACATAAATTCAAAAGTCCCAGCATTTGTGTATTTCATTTTCTTAGCGGCACTTTTGCAAACTTCTATCATATCATCGCGTTGTTTTTGTGACAGGATTGCGGCTGGGCATTCTTCCATAACCTTTTGATTACGTCTTTGCAGTGAACAATCGCGTTCACCAAATACTACAACGTTACCGTGTTTATCGCCCAGAATTTGAAATTCGATATGACGTGGGTGCAATAATAACTTTTCCATATATAATGTATCATCGCCGAATGCAGACTTAGATTCTTTTTTGGTTAATTGAAAAGCCTCGGCCATTTCATCGGCGTTCATAACCGCGCGCATGCCGCGTCCCCCACCACCGGCGGCCGCCTTAATCATCACAGGATACCCGATGTTTTCTGCAACCTTTAATGCCTGTTCCAACGTGTCAACCGCGCCATCAGATCCCGGTACAACGGGCAATCCGCATTCCACAGCGGTCTTTTTAGCATTAACCTTGTCGCCCATTTTAGTAATCATTTCTGGCGAAGGTCCAATCCAAATCATACCGTGTTGTTCAACCTTGTGTGCGAAATCTGCGCGTTCAGATAAAAATCCGTATCCTGGGTGAATTGCATCTGCGTTTGTCAGCAGCGCCGCGGTCAGTATCGCAGATTCATTTAAATAAGAATCGCGTGCCGGTGCCGGCCCAACGCATACAGACTCGTCAGCCAATTGCACATGCATTGCATCTTTATCGGCGGTTGAATATATTGCGACAGTACGAATTCCCATATCGCGACATGCACGAATTATACGCAATGCAATTTCGCCACGATTGGCAATCAAGACTTTTTTAATTTGTGACATTTTTTATTCGATTACTATCAGTGGTTGATCAAATTCCACAGCGGCCCCATCTGTGACCAATATTTCTTTGATGGTCCCGTCTTTATCAGATTTGATTGGGTTAAATGTTTTCATTGCCTCAACCAGTGCGACTGTATCACCGGCCTTGACACTTGCGCCAACTGTGACAAATGGTTGTGCGCCTGGTTCTGGCGCCATATAGACCACGCCGACCATTGGTGACTTTAGCGCATGTCCGTTTATCACCGGTTGCGCGCCCCCAATTTGGTGTGATTTGTTTTCGGTGTTTGCCTCTGTCACCGCCACCGCAGTTGTTGTTTTTTGTTTAGATAAATGTATATGTTTACGATACAGGCCAAATAAAAATTGACGTTCTAAATCCAGTTCAGTTATTCCCATATCATCCATGATTTTTGACATAGATTCAACGGTTGCACGAAAAGACATTTTAAATCCTTTGTTTATATTTATATAATGTCATACCCCAGTTTACCACATTCCGAACTATTGTCAAGGCACAGGGTCATATCCAAAATCGCCGCCTGGTCTGCAACGTGAAATTCTTTTTATTCCCAACCATCCGCCCCGCAATGCGCCATATTTTTCGATGGCTTGTTTTGTATATTCGCTGCACGTTGGGACAAATCTGCAAACCGCCCTGCCCCCGATAACGGGCGATATGCATACCTGATAGAAATGCACAGTTTTTAATGCGATATTTTTAAGTATGGAATTTTTTCTAATCATTTATTTTTTGTTTACGCAGATAGCATAACGCCTTTCTGACGGCTTCGCGTCCAGATTCCCTGTCTGTATTCAGAATTGCGCCACGTGCGATAAAGACATAGTCCCATTCATCACGCAACAGTTTTTGATTAAACGCGATCCAATCGCGCAACAGTCGTTTTGCCCTATTTCTGTCCACGGCATGTTTAAAAACTTTTTTTGTCACAATCAGACCATATCTGGCATCGCCTGGGAATTTTGTACGCTTTGCCCGTATCAGAAAACAAGCGTTTCTGGCGGTCAGGTCATTATCCCCTGCGACAAAGTCTTTATGTTTTTTTATTGTATCTCGCATAGTGGTAAATATAATAACACAATATAAAATAAATCAAATAATTTCTTAATGTGGCCCTTGATTTTTTTATGCATGTGATTTATAGTTCTTTGGAACAAAATTTTATGGGGAAAAACATGTATAATTGGTTGATGAAATTCTTTTCTGCTGATATGGCGATTGATTTAGGAACCGCGAACACATTGATTTATGTCAAGGGTCGTGGCATTGTTTTAAATGAACCATCGGTTGTTGCGGTTGCTGAGAATCGCTTGATGGGGCGCAAAGAAATTTTGGCCGTTGGGACCGAGGCTAAACAGATGTTTGGTCGTACACCTGGGACGATATCTGCGGTACGTCCATTGCGTGACGGTGTTATTGCAGACTTTGAAGTTGCCGAAGAAATGATAAAATACTTTATTCGCAAGGTTCATCATCGCAGTCCATTGGCGGCCCCATTGATTATTATATGTGTACCATCATGTGCAACCCAGGTTGAACGCCGTGCTATCCAAGAGGCGGCCGATGCCGCCGGCGCGCGCAAGGTTTATATTGTCGAAGAATCAACTGCGGCGGCGATTGGTGCGGGCCTGCCTGTTGAAAAGCCTGTGGGTTCCATGGTGTTGGACATTGGTGGCGGCACGACCGAGGTTGCGGTTATGTCCCTGGGTGGGATTGTTTATTCAAATGCGGTACGTACTGCGGGCGACCAGATGGATCTTGATATTATTGATTTTGTGCGCAAGAACAAGAATTTGTTAATTGGTGAAAATACCGCCGAAGAAATCAAGAAAAGAATCGGTACCGCGATTGCACCAAAAGACAAGGCCACAGAATTAACAATGAAGATAAAGGGTCGTGATTTGTTATCTGGCACCCCGCGCGAGGTTGTTATTACAGAATCCCAGATTGCAGGCGCGTTGGCACAAACGGTATCTAAAATTGTAGACACCGTGCGCCAGGCATTGGAATTAACACCACCTGAATTATCTGCGGACATTGCAGACCTGGGTATTGCGATGACGGGCGGTGGTTCGTTGTTGCGTGGTCTGGATACGGCGATACGTATATCTACGGGCCTGCCTGCGTTCTTGGTTGATAATCCGTTGGCATGCGTATGCTGTGGCAGTGGTAAAATGTTATCTAATTTGGACAAGAACAAACACGTTCTGCAAACTATGTATTAAAAAAATGCCCCAACGGGGCATTTTTTTATTGTGTATAATATCAATATGTTATACAATGTACGTACCGTTGGATATTCTGATGGCGGGGTGTCGAAACCCTTCACTAAGCGTCTGAAAAAGTGCGGGCGCCGTTAGGCGTGCTTTTTTTTCAGATAAATCTCCTGACCAACCTGGGTCAGGAGGGTTGCGAATATATTGAATAAGCACACAATTCTTAGTGATTGTTTCGAACCTCCTGACCACTGATATATAACGGTGGTTTTTGTTTTTTTACAAAAGCAGGAGAGATGAGTAAACGTGCGGCACTTTTATTAATCACTTTATTATCATGCAACAATGCGTTTGCTGCGTATTTGATGGATTTGCCATCCAGCGGCACGACATGTCCATTTGGCGAATATCGTCTGGATGGAAAGTGTATCCCCCTGTCGACCCAAGACGCCAGATGTCCGACAATTAATGGTGCGCAAACATATCGGGTTCAGACTGATAATAACACGTTTCGCGGCCAAGAAATCGCAGATTTACCATGTTTGGGGACATATTCTTTGTATGCGTATGACACGTCTTTGTTGGTCAGGATACCATCACGTGGTGCGCTGTATGAATTTACGTCATTTGCGCCGACGTGTCCATTTGGTTCGTATCATTTTAACGGCGAATGCATAACATATTCTGCGGGGCAAAATAATTGCAAAGAAAATCATTATAAAACAGTTGCAGAAAGTGCGTCTTTTTTGGCGCTGGAACAGGTTGAACCGGTATGTCTGGGGACATATTCGCGATATGCATATACAGATTCAACAAACGATATGATTTATCCGCGTTATAATGGGACATTGATGTACATTGGGTCTGAAATTGGCACATTTAAAACAATGAAAGAAACAGATTGTTCAAAAAATCCTGAACAATATTACAGCATTGAATTAGTTGGGGTCGCAGACGATTATCAGCCGTTTTTACACCCTGTATTGGGCATGTGCGACAAAGTTGGCGGTTATCATAAATATATAGTTGACACAGATTGCAAAGATATTGACACAACAAATCCTGAACAATTGGCAAACGCCAGGGTCTGTGGCGTACTGTGTAATGACGCGGGTTCTGTTTACACAAATTCTGGTGTATGTTCGGCAAACGGTTATTGTTCCAACAATGGCAAACACAGACGTTTGCATGTAGGTTTACCCAATGGTGGAGGCAGTTACAGTTATCCACTGTATGCGTCTAAGACCACAACCCCGTCATTAAATTTTCAATTTATTGGTGACGATGGTGGTGCGCAGACATGTTATGTGAATTTAGTCCCGCCAGAGGCCATAGAACACTTTGTCGGCACAAAGCCGAATCCATTGCGTATGGGATATTCGTTGGATTATACCGGCCCAGATGGCAAAGATCGCAACACAACAACATTAATAACGATTGATTAGTGGGGTGAAAGAAAAAATGAAACAGAAAAACACAAAAACAACAAAAGGAAAACACATGAAACGAATGTTTATATTTTTACTGGGGGCAACGGCGGTATTCCCGTTGTTTGCCGGTCTAGATGACGTTAACGAGGTATGTAAACGTAATACATTGGTAATGGTTGTATTAGAAAATAAAACAAACGGCCAAACGGTTGATTTCAATGCAGACACAATGTGTTGGACGGTGGACTTTGGTTATGACTTGTTTGCCAGTGCACACCCAGACGGCGTAGAACGCACAGATATTGTTGGGCGCGTGACGTGTAACGACATAAATACCAAATCGACAGACGATGGTAAAAAATCAGATATTATTGCCACTCCTGGGGATGCGAACACTTTTTTAAAGGCGACGCCTGGTGATGTTGGTAAAAATTGCTGGTGCAAGATGGACGGTCCGGTAACATCGTGGTGGACATATGTTAATGAATACGCAACAGAAGGCGAATGTTCGGACTTTTGCGCAGAATATTGCGCGACAAATTTTTCCAACAATGGCGCAATGTCAAATGGTGTGCCATTACGCGAAGCGTTATTTAACAAAATCTGGTAAAGGGGGGGACAGATGAAGAAAATAATATACTTAATTTGCAGTGTTTTTATTAGTTTTAGTGCGTATGCAACCGAAATGTGTGCACACCGCGATGTAACAGTTATCCCCTTGGACGCAACTCCATCGCCATTAACAGGGCAAAATACGCAGCAAAGCAGTGCTGTTGAATGGGTATGGATGAAAAAGTTTGATTATGGTTGGGTTACAGGTGCCGCGACATGTTTGTCGCTACAGGAGGTACGTGACATTTCAGGTGATTCAACAATAAGTATAATATCTGATAACTATACCCTGCCAACAGATGATTATGAATTAATGGGACGCAGTGAATACTATAATGGCGATACATCAGACCCTTCTTTGTATGGACGTGGAACGTGTTTTTGTAAATTGACGCATCCGATGTCTTCACAATGGGTTAAAGTTTTTATGGACGGAAGTGGTTCGACTTTTTGTAAAAATAATTGCACTAACTATTGTATTACTTATATGGGTTTGCCGAATTTTAACTTTCGTACCGCAATGTTCCGTTCAATTGGAAAATAAAACGCCCCAAACGTGGCATTTTTTTTAATCGGTTGTTGTGGCAGATTCCACCAATTTCCAACCGGTAAATGTATACCCTGGTTTAACTGGGTCTGGGGTTGGCAGTGTAACCTCACCATCATAAACGCACTGGTTCTGGG
>JAZSAG010000002.1:0-16252 GCA_045601765.1 Candidatus Enterousia sp.
GGTGGCATAACGCAGTGGTATCAAATGTAATGGATAGTAATTTTCAGGGGGGGTAATACTGGATATTTGATGACGGATGTCGTTCGCTGTGATTTTATGTTCGCCAGACCATTTCATGTTTTTTGCAACAATGTCAAAAAAAGATGGACCAAAATTACCCGTTATATATGCGCTTTCAAAATGTGTGCCGATTTGTTTTTCCAGTTCATCAATTACACTTGTTAATGCAAATACGGTATCATAACTGTCAACTGTGAAAAATTTGGATTCATCAATGTTCGCGTCTTTGACGTGTGTGGCGATGCCCCGGACACCACTGGTGCCAATATCCAGACACAAAAAATAAGAATCAATCAAGTTCATTCGCAGTATTTATTTTACCAGTATACGTGCATTATCACGCATATCTATTATTTTTATATCTTTGTTCAAGATGCCGTGGGTGTTGTTTAAAACAACCAATGTGTTTATCGCAACAGATGGATTTTGTTCAGGTAACATAATTGTTATCCCATTGTTTGTGTACATGTTCCAACGGCGGTTTTCTATCCATTCAAGGTAATTTAAATGGCCAACCAGGTTATGTGCAGATTGGGTGATTTCAGATATATCTGATGGAACATGACCGCGAAATACGATGTTGCCAATGTTTCGTGTTTGACTGGGGCGGTTTACAATTGTGCCGTCTGCGGATAATGGAAAAAAGTTTTCGCCGTCTGTCCATAATGCAATTGCGTGGTGTAATGATACGTGTACAGATATATTGCCGTTTGGCATGCGACGAACCGCAGACTTTTTTATCCCAGGAACAGATAAAACGCGTTCGTTTATTTCTTGTAAATCAATGGCGTATGAATTTGTCCCAGGGGCAATATTTAATGCAGGTACCAACCCAGATAAGTCTTTGTTTTGTTCGTCGGCGGTAATAGATATGTTCCTGATAAATGAATTTTTTGTGCGACCCAAACCAGTTGTTGTAATGCGTACTGCAAAATATACTGCTAAAATTATAGCGACAATAAAACTTAGCCAAAACCATATAGAACGTTTCATGCGTGATATTATATCATAAATTTATCAGTTTCGCAAAAAAACAATATTTTTATATCGCGCGTAATAAATAACCGCGTCTGAACATGCATTTGCGATATGCGCCAACAGATTTTGACGTGGTGTTGCGGGGAACAGACATTAAACTGCGCTGGCCAACGTCTTTGTATTCATTGGACTGAAACGTTACCCAAAGGCCATCCCAATCAGGCATCATGTCGTTTTGATTGGGTAATAAGAATTTGGCAAGACGTGATCGGGGCTGATACGGGTTTTTGTTTATCCCCAGACAATCTTTGTGGTCACGAACAAATTGTTCCATGGTGACCGCTTCGTTTTCCCAATTCAGCACAGTTGCGTTATCAATGTTGCCACTGTTGACGGACGCACATGCAGAAATTAACAAAAATATAGATAAAATTTTTATTCTCATGTTTTGTATTATAATTTAATTGCCTTTTTGTGGCAATAGTTTTTATAATGTAAAAAAGAGAGAAAGGATTTAAGAATGGCTTTAACCGTTCAAAAGTTTATAAAATTGGCAAATTTTTACAATCAAACGGCAATGTTGATGTCGGCTATTTGCGTCCAAAAGGGCGGAATTGCAATGGAAAACTATGTCGGAAGGTTTTTTGCCGCAGATTTATTACAGTATGTCGTAGAATATGGACGCAGGCTGGTCGCACAAAATAGTGCCGTCGCGCCAGATATTGTTGCATTGTTGAACCGTTTTGTTGCACAATACGAACGTGTCAAAGGTTTAACAACGCCATCACAAAAACCAATACACGAGATGACGCTGGAAGAATTTGAAAAAGTTATGAATATTTAATAGACTGTCTTTGTGACAGCAAAGGAGAAAATATGATGGGTTTGAAAAAAATATTGGTAGGATTTTGTGTCTTGTCGGGAATTACGGCATGTGCACGTCAATACGAGCAACAAAATGTACCTTTGTTTGATACTGTGACAGTTGTTGATCAGTTGGTTATAAATGAAAATTCTGTGCCTATTTTTCCAAAAAAGGCGGCCTTGACAACCGATACGGCCAGACGATTTTCCATAGAATTGCCAAAACGGTGCGAGGTAAATTGGGATAATCAGACGGTGTTGTCTGTGGTGGCCGAAGAACCTATTGAAATAGTTCGTTTGGGAACAGGTGATGCGCTGCCAGAACTGAAGGTAAATGATTATGATTTTGTGCAATTGACCGTTAAACAGGCGTTGGATAAGTTACTGAATGGTACAGATATTGCAGTTATTGAAGATGAACCGATATATGAAAAAATAACTGGGACTATATCGTCTGGAAAGTTGGCCGATGCGGTGGAATTGATGACAAAAATGGGGCGCGCATATTATCATTATGATGATAAAAATGGCGAATTGCACCTGTCGCATCATGGCAAGTGGCTGATAAAAATGCCATATGACCAGACTATTATGATGGCGTTGTTGGATGCAATGCATGGCGCAGATATCAGAAATTTGTTGGTAAACTGGCAAGATAAAACAATTGTGTTCGAAGGTAATTATCAAACAGAGCGTGAGGTTTCTAAGATAATAGCAGATATTTCTGGTAAAAAGTATATGTTGGCATGGGATATGGATATATATCGTGTTTATCCGCGGACTGATAATCCAATCGTATGGATGAATTTGTTGCCGGCATTTGGTGATAGAAATATTAAAATGTCAATTCCGGGGGTTGTGGGACGTGCGCTGGTCGTGGGGCCCGAGATAAATACAAAAACATTACAGGAATTTTTATCGCAACAGGCAAATGTGGTTTTGATATCCCAGGGAACTTTTGCAATACCAAATGGTTGGCAGTCCAGATTTGATATTGGACAATGCAGCAAAGAAGAAAGATTAGAAACAGATTTAATTGTTGGTGTAACAGGCAAGTATGGTGACTTTGGCGGCAGTGATAAAATTGATGCAAAAATTGTGTTGCGTACAAGCAATGGTGAATTGTCTTCGTTTAATATCCCCAGCAGTTTAGGTGATAACTATGTTATTGTTGGTATACCAACGCACTCGTTTGTAACAACGCCTGAAACATTGGTGTCGCCGTTCGCAGAATTGGTTGTGTTTATGTCACCACGTGTGATTTCAATTGTGGAATCTGATGGTGGGGCAATTGGCGATGAAATGCTGTCGGGGGATGCGTTACGAGATTTCTTGAATAACTAGTGGGATGGAAAATAATGTTTTCAAGACTGGAAAGAAAGATTGCTTTTAGATATCTGGGGGCCAAAAAACGTGGTTTTGGGTCTGTTATATCGTGGGTGTCGTTGATTGGTATTATGCTGGGGGTGGCGACACTGATTGTTGTTATGTCTGTTATGGGTGGTTTTCATGATACGCTGTTGGGACGTATTGTTGGAATGAACGGACATGTTGTTGTTTATCACCAAGATGGTGCTATTTCTGACTTTGATTTCTTGATTGATAAAATGCGCCAAAATAAAATTGTTGCGGCAAATGTAAATACAATTGTGCCAATTGCCGAAGGCCAGGTTATGGCAACCGCAAATGGTAATAATACTGGGGCAATGATACGTGGTATTCGTATGAATGATTTAACAGAAAAAACCAAGACGGGGACACGTATTTATGGAAAATCCTTGGGTGATATCAAAGATGGCGAATTGGTGGCAGGGGCGGCACTGACACGCGCGTTGCAGGTTACAATGGGCGATAATATTTCGTTGGTTTCTGCTAATGCGGCAACGCCAACACCGTTTGGTTCAATGCCACGAATTATGGCGTATCCGGTGATGAGTTCTTTCTTTATGGGAATGCATGAATATGATTCTGGGTATATCTTTATGCCATTAGAGACGGCGCAAAAATATTTGAATATTCCAAACGCTGTGACACATATTGATTTGTTCTTGGAAAATCCAGAAGACACAACAGATGTTGTCGAAAGTTTGGTGACGTTATTGCCAAGTGGTTTTATCGTTCGTGATTGGCGTGAATTAAATCGCGGGTTTGTTGGTGCGCTGCAGGTTGAATCAAATGTTATGTTCTTGATTTTGTTACTGATTGTGATTGTGGCGGCATTTAATATCGTGTCATCTTTGGTTATGTTGGTCAAAGATAAAAATAAGGATATCGCAATACTTAGAACATTTGGTGTTTCCAGACGGTCTATGATGAAAATATTTATTTTATCCGGGACCAGTATTGGGGTTATTGGGGCGGCGTTTGGTACAGTGCTGGGGGTTGTGGTTGCGATTTATATCGAACCAATCAGACAATTTTTCCAATGGTTGACAGGTCGTGATTTATTCCCGTCCGAGTTATATTATTTATCGGAATTGCCGTCGAAATTGGTTTGGTCTGATGTGTTGGGTATTGCATTGATTGCGATTTTGTTGGCTTTCTTGGCAACCTTATACCCGGCGTGGAAGGCGGCAAATACAGACCCAGTAGAGGTTTTACGAAACGAATAAAAGGATTTTTATATAATGGCGAATATTTTGAATTCTTTGTCAAAAGTAAACAAGGCAGATGTGGTTATGTCTGTGCGTGATATAAAAAAGACTTTTATCGAAGGAGGTCAGCCGCTGCATATTTTGCGTGGTGGTGGGTTTGATTTACATCGTGGTGAAATTATTGCAATGGTGGGACAGTCGGGATCTGGGAAATCTACGATGTTGCAATGCGTGGGGTTGCTGGATAAACCAAGTGGTGGCAGTATTGTTATAGACGGGACACCTGTGCATAAAATAGATGAAGATATGCGGACGCAAATTCGCAGAAATAAAATAGGTTTTGTTTATCAAAAACATAATTTATTGTCTGATTTTACGGCATTGGAAAATGTTATGTTGCCTATGATGGCGAACAATGTTTCAGAAGACGTGGCCCAGGCACGGGCGTATAAGTTATTAAAAATGACAAATGTTGCACATCGCGCGTCACATTTGCCGGGGGCAATGTCTGGCGGGGAACAACAAAGGACGGCTGTTGCGCGCGCGTTGGCAAATAATCCATATATACTGTTGGCAGATGAACCAACCGGCAGTTTGGATCCACAACATGCAGGGGCTGTGTTTGATTTGTTACTGGATATTGTGCGAAAAAATAAAATGGCAATGCTGTTTGTGACGCATGATATGGAACTGGCAAAAAAAGCAGATAGAATTATTACTATAAAAAATGGTATAATAGAATAAGTTATAATAAAAGGAGAGAGAAAATGGCAAAAGTTAAAAAAGGTTTTGTCGCAGTTCATACTAAATCGCAAATCGTTTTCGGTTGGTTGGCATTTATTGCATTGTTTGTTTGTGGTGTAATGGTGGGTATTGGGTGGTCTGATAAAAATGTAAAACCAGATTCTGGTTTGGTGCAAGTCGTTCAAAACGAACAATCACAAAAAGAAACATGCACGGTCATAGAAGAAATTCAATTGCGTTGGTTGACAGATGAAAGTTCTGATGATGTTCATGCACACCAGGCAAATTTACGTATTTACGAAACATTGTTCCAACATGGTTGCCCAGAAAATCAGGCAAAATATCGTACGGCTATTGCACGTGAAATGGAAATAATTTCCGCGTTAAACGGTCAACAAAATCCAAAATCAACATGCCAACAAATCGAGGCTTCGTTGTTGGGCAGATTGCCACATGGTGGTGCAGAATTAAATTCTGATGAAAGAATAGAACGTGCGAAAATTTATGCTAATTTGTCAGAACGCGGATGCAGTGAAAATTCACAAAAATATGTCGCGTTGGCACAACAAGAATTGGAAATTGCGCGCGCGTTGACAGATGATGAATTTAATCAAAGTGAAACCATCGAGGTCGTGGAAACCTATAAACGATTGAATATGCAGGCGGCAGCGCAAGAAATTTTTGAAACAGCAAAAAAACTGACAAATCCGGCAATTGATTTTATACTGGAAGTTGAAAAAATAATAAATGAACAATAGGGCGACAGTATGAAAAAACTGATGATAATGCTTTTATGTATGACGACGTTTGGGGCGTATGCAGATGATGGTGCGACGCAGGCGGTCAAAGAACGTATGTCGTGCGCAGATATGTCTGCAAAAATGGTGGAATTGTCCGCAATAGAAGAACCTGATGATGATACCGTTATAGAATTACAAAAATTAAAGTCTGATTATAGACGCATGTGTATGAAATCTGCGGCAGGACGAAAAAAATCGGCCAAGGACAGGGTGGTCACAGAAGAAAATGTGCCAGACGAATCTGGGGAATATGTTGTGGATACGGCGGTAACAGAAGAAGTGGTCCCAGATGAACCTGTTGCGCAAACAGAAAAGACAACAGAAAAAAAGCCGGCAAATAATAACCCAATGTTGGCAACCGATGCAGAAGTAAAAATGTTCCATGAATTGTTAAATCTGGATATGGGGCTGTGTGCAGATGGAACGCAACCAAATAAATTTGGATGTTGTACCGATGAAATATTCAAAGATTTGGGTAATAACGTGTATGCGTGCTGTCCGTTGACGGGTGGTGACTGTTTTCCGCCATTAAAATAAAAAAAGATTGCCCCCGATGCGGGGGCCTTTTTATAGATATAAATAATACTTGATTTTGATTTCATTTATTATATAATCACATAGCTTTGTAAATTTGTTGCGGGCATAGTACAAAGGCTAGTATGCAAGCCTTCCAAGCTTGAAATGCGGGTTCGATTCCCGCTGCCCGCACCATACTTCGCCAAGGCTTCGTATGGCACAGCCATGTGAAATGTCGGGGCATGGTATGGAACGACCACAGGATATGTGGTGTTCAGATTGGGCGTGCGCCGGAGTTGGAGAGCCGGGGCAGACTGTAAATCTGTTGGCTTAAGCCTGAGTTGGTTCGAATCCAACCACTCCCACCAGAAATAAAGAATACCCCAGATGGGGTATTTTTTATTTCTGTGGTTGTGGTTTATGGATTGGAATCATGCAATCGCAGGATTGCAAGTTCGACAACAAGTAGATTTCGAAAGCGTAAGCGTATCGGAATCGTTACGGTTGCCCCGCAGGCGTAGCCGAGGGAATACGCAGATAGACAATTAGAAAAATCTTAAAAAATCGCAGGTACAAGATTTTTTTGATTTTGGTTATTGTGTATCAAGGCACCAACCACTCCCACCATTAAAACAACCCACGAATGTGGGTTTTTTATTTCTGTGTTTGTGGTTTTTATGATATAATTCATATTATATATTAGATAACGAGGTATTGTATGCAAAAGAAAAAAACATGGGATTTAATCCGTTGGGTGTTGTTGGGACCAGCAGTGTGTGTGGCGTGGTTGGTTGGTGTCTTTATCGGTACATATATTTCACAGTGGTCTGTAACAACAGAATTTTTTGATTCTTATCCCATAGGATGTCTTATTTTTATTTCGTTTGTTATACCAAGTATTGTTATGTTTTTTGCGGCGAAAATTATTGCGCCAAAATATAAAAATATTTCTGGTTTTGTCGCAGTGGGTATATGTGTTTTATGGGTGTCGTTTTTGTGTTGGTCGTTGATGACGTACGGTTTTGCTGGTTAAAAAATACCGCCGAATTCGGCGGTGTGTCTTTATTTCTTTTTACATAACATAGCACACTGCTTGTCACATTCTGGGGTTGGTTGTGATGGCGGTATGTTGTCGTTGAATGTGCTTTCAGTATAACTTTCTGTAAAAGAAAATTCTTTTGTCGGTATCATAAAACTATTGCTGTTTTGTTCGTCTGTACTGTGGCATTTGCACAGTTTTGTATATGTAGTCGTTCTTTTAATAACCTGACCATTTTGTTCTGTTGTGGTGACAGTATGGTCGTTTTTAACGCAATATCCCATCATATTATCATTTTTATTATCACATCCGCATAAAGCAATACATAACATTATAAAAATGTATTTTTTCATATTAAATCCGTTTTTTTATTCTATCACTTCGTATTCGTCAATATAGGTTCTGTTTACTGTGTCCAGTGTCACAGGTTGCCAATCTTTGGATTTTACAACGGTATCGTCTGTTGTTTCCGCAGGAACACTGATTACAGGTATTGTCCCGATGTTTTGCGATTCTTCGACTGTTATATTTGTGCCTATGGGGTCGCTGTTATATTTTGATATAAAACGTTCGGGCAGGGTGATGTAATCATCTGGGTCAATGCCGACCGTTTCCATATCCATTGCAGATGCGGGTTTTATATGACGTTGTTCAATGTTATACAATGGGGTTGTGAAATCTGTCGCAGCAGGGCGAACCTGGTGTGGGATGCCAGTACCGTTTAATTCCATAATGCGCAGACCGCGTTCATTATCACCGGTTGGCTTTAAACGTATCAGGCCATCAACACCAATATAGCCACTGGGGTCTAATAAATAGGCGGCGTTTGATTTGCCAGAATACATCATGCCGATTGCAATGTTTGTTGCATCGTATCCAAATGACGCAAAGCGATTTGGCGCGGTACCAGATATTTGTGTATATGTTCCTGTGAAGCCTTCGTTTGTTTGGGGCAGGGTTACAAATTTTGAACCAGACATCGTGAAATCGTTTGCAATGTCAGAATTTTCCCACATTGATGTACCATAGAATTTTGCATCACGGGCACCAATGTTATAATAACGCAAAAATGATGCCAGGGCCTGGGTATCGTCGCCACTGCCCAGGAATAAAACCGCATCGTATGGGGCGGCACCAATTGTGTCTGATTTAGACAATTTTTCCAGTTGTGAATTCAGATTAGATTCTTCGATTGGGGTTAACATTTCATTCGTCAATATATCTGATAATACCTGGCGGGCGCGGGTGTTTGCGGCCGCACGTGCAGAATACATAGATGCCTCTTTGGCGATGTTTTTAATAGAATCTGTATCTTTTTCGTCATAATAAAATATTCCAACCAATGGCATGTCATAAATTGATGCGGCGTTTTTCGCAGTGCCCGCCAGCAATTTCCCAGAATCTGAGTTCGGGGCCATGATAATGAATTTTTCATTATTATCTATTTTCATTTCTTTGACGATTTCTTCGACACCGTTTGTTGGCATTAACGCCATTGTTATAACACCATTGCCGACCGCGGTTGCGTCAGATGTAAACGATAACACCGGTAAATCTGATGGTTTTATGTCACGGATGGTTTTTGCGTCATTTGCAAAGACCGGACCAATTATAACCTCTGGATTAGTGGACATGACAGTTTGCATTACATCAGATAAATCGCCATTGGTGTCATAAAATGATACAGACAGATTTTGTGGTGCATTTTTTAATACCGCTGTTTCAACAGATGTTCTGATTGCACGACCAACAGATTCGGCAGGCCCAGTCAACGGTAACATCACTGCCATAGAATGTGCGGTTTCTGCAATGTTGCCATATCCATCTGACAAATAACCGTATTGCAATTTTGATGGCATGCCTGCAACAGATGCGTTATAGCCATCCATCCAGTCTGTGTCGGGGGTAATGTCGCCACCACCGCATCCGGCCAGGGCGACGGCAGTCAAAAGATAATAAAAAATTCTGTTTATATACATTGAAAAATCCATTTTATTCTGTATCATTTTACTATAAAAGGAAACTAAATGCAAACAGGGCTTTATATTGTTGGTACACCAATCGGAAATTTATCAGATTTTTCACCACGCGCAGTGCAGGTTTTAAAGGATGTGGACTTAATCGCCGCCGAAGATACGCGCGTATTTGCCAAATTGGCGGCAAAGTTTGATATAAAAACTAAAAGAATTTCTTGTCACGAGCATAATGAGCGTAATGTCGTGCCGGATATAATTGAAAAAATTAGTGCAGGGGCATCTGTGGCGGTTGTTTCTGATGCGGGTATGCCGGGAATTTCAGATCCAGGTTTCAGATTAGTGCGCGCCGCGCGTGGCGCGGGGGTGCCGGTATTCGTTGTGCCGGGGCCTGTGGCGGCAATATCTGCGTTGGTACTGTCCGGATTTCCAACAGACAGGTTTACATTTTGTGGGTTCATGGATGAAAAAAAATTACGTGATGATAATAAAATTCCTCATACCATTATTTATTACGAAAGCCCAAATAGAATTATGAATACGATTGCGGCGCTTTCACGCGTTATGCCAGAAAGACAAATCGCAATCGTTCGTGAAATTACAAAAATACACGAAGAAACAATTATCGGATATCCGTCAGAGTTGATGAATATAACACCACCGCGTGGCGAAATTGTGATTGTTGTGGCGCCACGACCAGAACATAAAATGTCAGATGAAGAAATAAGTAATATCGTAAATGATATTGCACGGACGTCTATGAAATCTGCGGCGGCTGATTTGGCGGCGCGGGCCGGTATTTCAAAAAAAGAAGCGTATAAACGATTACTGGATCAAGGGGGCCAAGATGATTAAGTTTGTTGGCAGTTTTGAAACAGTTAAGTCTTTGCCAAATTCGCATTTCGCAGAATATGCGTTTATTGGGCGCAGTAATGTGGGCAAGTCTTCATTGATAAATGCGGTGGTGGGAACTAATATTGCACGGACGTCTAATACGCCTGGGCGGACACAAAGTTTGAATTTATTTAATTTAGATGACCGGGTTATGATTGTTGATTTGCCGGGGTACGGTTATGCCAAGGTGGCCAAGGTTGATGCAATGCGGTGGCTGGCCAGATTAGAAGAATATTTGTTAAACAGGGTGCAATTAAAAAGACTGTTTATTTTAATTGATTCGCGTATTGGTCCACGTGATGCAGATTTAGATTTAATGGACTTTTGTGATTTAAACGCGATTCCTTATCAAATCGTTTATACCAAGAAAGATAAAAAAGTGCGTGAAAAAAATCAGTTGGAAATTTCGCATACTGATCATGGTGCGATGATACCAGAAATACTGGAAACATCCGCAGAAAAAAAGATGGGGTTGGATAAAATAAAGGAAACATTGGGTGTTAAATAATAATGTTTTTTATGCGACAAATCCGGCAAAAATATCTGATGCACTGTGGCGGTTGATATCAGAATCAAATGTTGATTTGCGGGATATGCTGATATTTTTGCCCAGCAGACGTGCGGTCAGAACCGTGGAAAAAATGATTGCAGAACGGTCTGGGGGATGTGCAATTTTACCTGAATTAATACCACTGGGCGAAGGGGCAGATGATGATACAGATGCGGTCGTTACGCCAGATGTTATTTCAGATATGGAACGGGTGGTGGTGTTGGCAAAATTATTGGCGGCGGATGCCAGTATTAAAAATCTGTCCACCGCATTAGAGGTTGCGCATGATTTAGTCCGTATGCAAGATTATCTGGAAAACGAGGGTGTGGATGCGACAACCATTGATTGGGGGACGATGGTTGATGAAAAATATGCAAACCATTTCCAGAACAAGGCAAAAATACTGGGTATTTTGTCCGAATTTATGGGTCTTTATGCAAATGGCAGAATTACATCTGCGGCATTCAGAAATAACGGTATCAGGGCATGGATAAATAAACTGGATAAATATAAACTGGTTATTGTGTGTGCGTCAACGGCCAGTGTACCTGCGACGGCTGATTTAATGCAGGCTGTGGCACAGTTGCCGTATGGTCGGATTATTTTATCTGGTAAAATTTCAGGACGTGTCCAAGATTTTGAACTGGATACAAATCCGTATAATTCTGAATATAAATTTTTAAAACGATTGTGTCTGAAACACACTGATGTTATACCAATTGATGTTGGTGAATCTGTCATAGATTTTATGAATTACGCATTTGGTAATGACTGTGCGCAAACAGATGTTAATAACGATTTATCTGGATGTCATTTAATCGAGGCCCCACGTGAAGCAGTCGAGGCAAAATTAGTCGCAGAAATTTCACAAAGGGCAATTCAAGAAAATAAATCTGTGTTGGTTATTACGCCTGATGCGGCCGGTGGTCAACGTATCGCAGACGAATTAGATGTTGCCGGGATAAGTGCAGATTTTTCAGGGGGGGTGCCCGGAACAATGACAAACGCAGGGCGCGCGTTATTGAATTTATTAGATTCTTGGCAGGAAAATAACAGTGATATTTTTGATAAACTGTATACCCAGTGTAATTTTGATTTGTTTAATACGGTTGATAAAATCGTTGATGACTATTTAAATGAATTTACACCAACCTTTGTGCCAGATGATACGAATTTACTGCAAATATGGTTGGCAATAAAGAATTTATCTGATGCATTAAATGTGGCGGATTTACGTTTGTCTTTGCCAGATGCGCGCGCATTTATTGCAGATGCAATTAAATCTGTTTCTGTGCGTGGCCAGATGGATACAGGTGCCCAGGTCGTCGTTCTGGGGACAATAGAATCACGTATGCAGACCGCAGATGTTGTAATATTAACCGGATTAAATGATGGGATGTTTCCGTCACGTGGATATGAAAATGCATGGCTGCCAAAAAATGTTGCTAAGCAAATTGGGTTGCCGTCACCAGACAGAAAGGTTTCTTTGCAGGCATTAGACTTTATGAATTTGTCTTGCGGCCCCCAGGTGTATTGGTTGCGCAGCACTGAATCTGGGGGTGTGCAAATGGTCGAATCCAGGTTCTTGTCACGCGTTATCGCACGGCGGGGAATGTTTGATAAAAAAATCGCAACCAAATTATTAGATGCAATTGCAAAACAAGACATGGTGCCCAGGCACAGTTTAGATTATTCCGCGCCACAACCACCCGCAGATTGGTCTGATGTTTATGTGACAGAATTAGAATATTTAATTCATAACCCGTATGCGTTTTATGTTAAACATATTTTAAAGTTGAAAAAACTGGATGATTACTGGGCATTACCTGATGCACGTGATTTTGGTAATTTGGTGCATGACGCAATTGAACATACAGAAGATTTAACAGCATCCGCATTGGTTAAACAAATGGATATGGGGGCATTAGAAATACTGGGGCGCGGTAATATAATTTTTCATTTCTGGCATAAAAGGTTTTTAGAAATTGCGCCAATTATCGTAGAAGAATTATCCAAAATTCAAGATAGTTATTCTGAAATAAGTGGGGCTGTCAAAATCGCAGGACGAAATGTTCGCGCACGCGCTGATTTGGTATGGGATGGTGGGGTGTTAGATTTCAAAACAGGCGAGGTCCCAACAGATGCCCAATTATTAGCAGGCAACATGCCACAATTACCATTAGAAGCCCTGATGTTGCGCAGTGGCGGATTTAAAATAAAAACAACTGTGAAATCGCAAACGCCTATAATGAAATTTTTACAACTGCAAAATAACAATGTAGGTGTAAAAGATTATGATCAGACAAAAACAGAAAAAATGATATCTGGCGCACTTGACAAGGTTACCGCCCTGTTTAACATGTACAGCGCAGGTGGCGCCTCATACGAATATCATGAAACATCAGAGCCAAAGTATCAGCAGTTTGATGATTTGGCCCGCGTTAACGACTAAAAATTAAATCTAATGGCATATCTACGAACAAACCCGAAACCTCATGTAACTTCTGTACACTACGGTTTCGGGTTTGTGCGTATCTATACCATTATCTTTAATTTTCTTATTTCCCTAAACACAGTTGGCCAAATGTCATGTCTAGGACCTCGGTCGCAGAGATTGTACCCAATATTTTACCAATGTTATCAGCGGCATGGCGGACGTGTTCTGCAAATATATCGTAATTATCGCCGGCGGCCAGTGCGCTGGATAATTCATGTGCGGTGTTTTCCAATAATGATTTTGTACGCGCGTTTATGGTTAATGCAGATTCTGCGCCACGGGTCAAATCATGAATTTTTATCCGCAGTGCGTTCATTAATTCTGATATCCCATCGCCTGATTTTGCGGATACATAAATCGCATTTTTATTGTTACGGTTTTGTGCGATATCTGATTTGTTTATAACAATAATTTCTGATTCGTCTGATTTAGTGTCTGGGGCGGAATCCGGCGTATAGACGTGAATAATAATGTCTGAATTTTCAATTTCTGATTTTGTGCGTGCGATTCCAATTGATTCAATTTTATCGTCTGTTTCACGAATGCCGGCGGTGTCAGATAAATTGACCATAAATCCATCAATGTCAATCATGGACGATACAACGTCACGGGTTGTGCCGGCAATGTCTGATACAATTGCGCGGTTCGCACCAACCAATTGATTAAATATAGATGATTTGCCAACGTTTGTTTCACCAACCAATGTAACATTTATCCCACCACGAATTGCGCGTGATGTTTGGTATTTATTTAATGCGTCTGATATTTCATTGAACAGATTTTGTGTCGTTGTGTGCACGGTCTTATCAATGTTTGGTGGCAGGTCATCAGGACTGTAATCTAAAATTGCGGCAGAATATGCGGCGACCTGAATCATTTTGTCGCGCCATGTGTTATATATATCACTGTCGTGGCCCAACATAGATTTTAATGCGTGTTTACGTTGCATATCTGTTTGTGCGTCCAGCAATGCCGCCAGTCCGTCAATATCGGCCAAATCCATTTTGTTATTATAAAATGCGCGTCGTGAAAATTCGCCCGGGTTAGCCATTCGCATACCCAGCGTGGTCAGGTGTTCAAATACCTTGGTAATAACCGCGGGGGCGCCATGTGTGTGTAATTCAATAACGTCTTGACCTGTGAAAGAATTTGGGGCGGAAAAATATATTGCCAGACATTGGTCAATTATTTCGCCGTGTTCATCGCACAAGTTTGTAAAATATGCGTGGCGATTTTTTATGTCTGATTTGTTTATAAATTTTGCAAATGTATCGCATAAATTTTCACCACTGATGCGAATAACCGCAACACCTGATTTGCCATGTCCACTTGATAATGCAAAGATTGTATCGTTATCCATGTCTTATTTTCCTTGGCTGATTTGTTTCAGGGCCATTGGGACCAGTTTTGATACGTCGGCAGTTGGGTTTTTAGAAACCAACGTTTGTGCCATTTCTATTATATCCAATCTGCGATAGCCCAACGCTTCCAGTGCCATCAGTAAATCAGGCAGGGCAGATGATGTGCCGTCTGGTGTGGTGGCGTCAGGGGCGAAAACGGTTGCAGATGCACCGCCAACTTTATTCTTTAATTCAACAATGATTTTTTCAGCCATCTTTTTACCAACCCCCGGGGCGGTGGCGATTGTTTTCGCGTCGCCTGTTGCAATCGCAGACATTAATGTATCTGAATTGATTGTCCCCAATATCGCCAATGCAACCTTGGGACCAACACCAGATACACCCGTTAACATATTAAATAAATTCTGGGCGCCCAGTGTCGTAAAGCCAAACAGACGTATGGAATCTTCGCGCACAATCGTTTCAATCCACAGTTCAACTGTTGATTTATGGGTCAGGTATTCGGCAGTGTAAACCTTGTATCCAACACCGCCTGTCAGTAAAATTACAAATCCGTCACCAATATAATCAACAATACCTTGCAATTTTCCAATCATTTGTTATCCTTTTAATGGTAATTTTAATCTAAATAAATAAAAAGGTCAAATATGAGTGGACATAGTAAATGGCATAACATTCAACATAAAAAGGGTGCCGCAGACGCTGCACGCAGTGGTTTGTTTACAAAATTGGCACGTGAAATCACAATGGCGGCTAAATTAGGCGATAAAAATCCAGATAATAACCCCAGACTTCGTTTGGCTATTTTGATGGCGCGTAAAAATTCAATGCCAAATGATAATATCAAACGTGCAATTGACAAGGCGTCTGGTTCCAATACGGAAAATTACGAAGCAGTTAGATACGAAGGTTATGGACCAGGGGCTGTACCTGTTATTGTAGAGGCCTTGACCGATAATCCACGACGCACTGTGCCAGAAATCCGCAATATCTTTGCGAAAAACGGTGGTAATATGGGCGAAGAAGGCTCTGTTGTATTTATGTTTACACGCGCAGGTCAAATTATGTATCCTGCGTCCATCGGCAAAACCGAAGACGAAATGATGGAAATCATTATGGATGCCAATGCAGATAACCTGGAAACATCCGAAGAAGGTTTTATTATCACTACAAAACCAGAAGATTTTGTTAATGTGCAAAAATACCTGTCAGATATTTTGGGTGAACCAGAACAGGCAGAATTAACCTGGTTGCCAAATATGCCTATGGATTTAGATGATGAAACATATGCAAAGTTGGAAAAATTGGTTGATGCATTGGATGCAAACGACGATGTGCAGAAGGTTTTCACCGCCGCTGCATAATAAAAATAAAATCTAATG
>JAZSAG010000003.1:0-3547 GCA_045601765.1 Candidatus Enterousia sp.
GTTTTGGCCAAAGGCGAAATCAAATCAGCGGTAAATGTTGTTGCAGATAAATGGTCTAAATCAGCCGAAGCAGCAATTGTAAAAGCCGGTGGTTCTATTAAAAACAACTAAAATAACATTCGGGTGTCTGGTTTCACCAGATGCCCGAGCAATGGTTAAAATTCACATACAATGAAATTTTTAAAACGCTTTTTCGGTAATCTTGGTGATTTACAGAAACGAATTCTGTTTACGTTGGGGGCACTGATTGTTTATCGTATTGGGTCGTTTATTCCACTGCCTGGGGTGAATGCATCGGCTGTGTTGCATTTGTTCCAAGGTGATAATGGGATGATGGGGATGTTTGATATGTTCAGTGGTGGTTCATTGTCACGTATGTCTGTGTTGGCATTGAATATTTTCCCATACATTTCTGCATCTATTGTGTTGCAATTGTTATCTGCGACCAGTAAGTCATTGGGTGAATTGCGCAAAGAGGGTGAATCAGGCCGTATGAAGATCAACCAATATACACGCTATTTGGCGGTGTTGTTGGCGGTTGTTCAGGGTTGGGCCGTTATTCGCGGATTGGAAATGATGGCGCCGGTAAATGGTGTGGCTGCGGTCGTTAATCCGGGATTTGCGTTTGAATTGTCTGCGATTATTGCGTTGGTTGGTGGTACTGTGTTTGTCATGTGGTTGGCAGAACAGGTTACCGCACGTGGTATCGGGCAGGGCGCATCATTGTTGATTTTTGCAGGTATTATTGCCGAGGTCCCAGGCGGAATTGCACAGTTGATTTCACTGGGGTCTGTTGGTCAGATATCGCCTGCGATGATTGCATTGGTTGTTGCGTTTGTAATTGGAATTGTCGCATTGATAGCCTTTTTTGAACAGGCACAACGTCGTATTCAAATTTTATACCCACGTCAGGTTATGGCCAATGGTGTAATGAATACAAATGCGTCTTATCTGCCAATTAAGATTAATATGTCTGGTGTTATGGGGCCGGTATTTGCATCGTCTATTATGATGCTGCCTGCGTTTATCCAGCGTTTTGTGCAAAGTGATAATTTAACAGTTCAAACAATTATGGGATTCTTTACGTATGGTACATGGTCTTATATAATCTTGTTTACTGTTTTGATTGCGTTCTTTGCATATTTCCAGACAGCGGTTATATTCAATTCCGAAGAAACCAGTAACAATCTGAAAAATGCAGGTGGTTATATCCCAGACGTTCGCCCAGGTGAACAGACAATTAAATATTTGGACAATGTCGTATCGCGTACAACAGCCATCGGTGTTGCGTACTTGATTGTTGTGTGTGTATTGCCAATTATATTAAATACACATGTTGGCATGCCATTGACAATTGGTGGAACCAGTGTTTTGATTGTCGCAGGTGTTGTTTTGGATACCGTAAATCAGGTACAATCATACTTGGTTGCAAAGCAATACAGTGGTGTTGTGAAAAAGGTACAGAAAAAAGGCCGTTTTCGTGGTTGATATATGCCACTGAAACAAAGTTTGACTTTTGCTGAATTTTATATAAAATTATTCGGCAAAATGAAATAGCCCATGCGTATCGCGGTATGTTGTGGGTTTTGGGTTGCAAGGTATAGGTGGACTTATACTTTGTGTTAGTAAAATAAAAAGGAAAAATAAAAATGGCACGTATAGCAGGTGTTAACATTCCGACAGAAAAACGCATTGAAATTGCGTTGCAATACATTCATGCTATTCGACCAGCCAAGGCTGCCCAAATATGTCAAGCGTTGAAATTAAAAGACGGTTTGCGCGCAAAAGATTTGACGGACGCGGATGTTATCAAAATTTCAAATTATATTGAAGAAAACTTTAAAGTAGAAGGTGATGTTCGTCGCGAAGTGACAATGAACATCAAACGTTTGCAGGATTTGAAGGCGTATCGTGGTATCCGCCATCGTAACCGTTTGCCGGTTCGTGGCCAGCGTACCCAGACAAACGCACGTACACGCAAGGGTAAACGTGTAGTAGTCGCAGGTTCTGCAACCAAAGGTAAATAAATTTAATATAACGTCACATCTGCTTGTTGTTGGCTCGTTCATGTAACTTTTGTACACTACACTCGCCAACAACTGTGCATCTGTAACGTTCTATCAAATTTAATAACAAGGTAGAGATTAACACCATAGTTAATTGAAGACATCTAAAAAGGAAAAATAAAAATGGCAGTTACAAAAGCTAAAAAGAAAGTCGTAAAGAAAGTATCACATGGCATTGCACATGTTGTTGCGACAAATAACAATACACGTATTACAATCACAGACCAGTCTGGCGCTGTTTTGACATGGGCAACCGCTGGGGCAAATAATTTTAAGGGTGCGAAAAAGTCCACACCATATGCTGCAACAATTGTTGCGGATGCAGTTGGTAAGAAAGTCGCCGAAATGGGTATGAAAACAGTTGATGTTTTAATGCGTGGTATTGGTCAGGGTCGTGAATCTGCTGTACGTGGATTGGCGAATGCCGGTCTGATTGTGCAATCAATCACTGATACGACACGCATCCCACATAATGGGTGCAGACCAAAGAAAGTACGTCGCGTCTAAATAAATTAAATATAATAATTTATCTAAAAGCAAAACGGGAATCTCATGTAGCGTTATGTACACTACGATTCCCGTTTTGCTTTTATCTAAAACATTCTAATTTATTTCTGATATTAATACTTGACATTATTTGTTTTTGTACTATATTCTGTCCAGAATAAAGGAGTTTTTTAATGGAATTTTTTTACAAACAATATATATATCAACGCAATGGCGAAATTCGAAAATGGACAATCCCATATGATATGGTGATAAGAGGTGATGTGGATATGTCGAATATGGGATTGAAAGAATTGCCAGATTTATCTGAGGCTACGGTAACTGGGAATTTTAATTGTTCTTTAAACCCCTTAACATCCATGAAGGGTGCGCCAAAACGTGTCGGTGGTAATTTTATTTGTTCTGGCAATGGATTATTAGAATCACTGGCGGATTTTAAATCAGAAATTGGTGGGCTTTTTATATGTGATAGTGAACGCTTGCAACAGGAATATGAAGAAATAAAAAAAGCACGTTTGGCGGAACAAATGAAAAATAATACGCTTAGCCAAGCCATGATACATTCAAAATAAAAAATGTCCCAAACGGGACATTTTTTTAGTGTAAGTGGTTAGTGAATGAAATATACAAAAAACTTTTGTGAATTTTTTTGTCATCTTGTGGCTTTTTTGTCACGTCTAGCACAGGTAGGAACATAGGACCCAGGTCATTCTGCTTTTTTACAAAAATTTGTACAAATTTTTGTCATTGCGAGCGGACGCGCGGCAATCCAGTTGATGCATTATTATAACAAAGCACAATTCACTGGATTGCCACGGGGGATTGATGCAAAACATTATTAATGTTTTGTAAGCGTTTCGGAAAATCAAAGATTCTCCAAAACGCAAGTGGGGGGCGCCCCCACTCCCCCGTCTCGCAATGACAAGGGATAAAATCATTTTGCCACCACTAACCACTAAACAATAACCACTTGC
>JAZSAG010000004.1:0-2468 GCA_045601765.1 Candidatus Enterousia sp.
TAAACCAGGATACACATTTACCGGTTGGAAACTTGTGGAGTAAACAAAATTATAATCCATCCACTCTGTCATCCTGGGGCTTGACCCCAGGACCCAGGTGGATGTGTGGTGCGAAGCACACTTTATTATAATAATGCATCAACTGGATTGCCACGCATCCGCTCGCAATGACAAGGTTTTTTAATTGAACAAAGGAAAAAATCTATCCTTCCTTCACTAACCTCTTACACTAACCACTTCATTTATCAAACACAGAAAACAGTTCCCAATGTGATGCGCCGGTAAATTGGTCTAATGGTATCAGGGTTTGTAATTTATAGCCGCCACGGTTTAATGTTTGCATATCACGCACAAATGTATTTGGGTTACATGAAATATAAATTACGCGTTTAACATTACTGCGTGCCAGTTCACGGCATTGTGCGTCTGCACCGGCGCGTGGCGGGTCCATAATTACACAATCGTATGTGTCCAGCATACCGACCGTCAATGGTCGTTTAAACAAATCGCGTTTTACGCCCGTGCCGACAACATCAAATCCGTCTGCATTTGTTGCAAATGTAAAATTCCCCAGTCCACAGAACAAATCTGCAATTCGTGTATAACCCACGGTATGTTTTACAACCAAATCACGCATAGTATCTGCGCCCAAGATACTGGGCTGTAAGAATGCCCCGGACGGATACGGCACCCTGTGATTGGCAAATGTGACCACTGGGTCATCAGATCGCATTATTGTTGTGCCATTCCACGTCACGCGAATTGCCCCCAGATTTTCAACATCGCGCCTGAATTCGGGTGTCACATACGGCACATTTGAATTAATCGCGACATCAATTCCATTATCGCACATTGTCACCAGACATGCCCCCGAACCCGACCACGGCAACGCCGCCAATTTTGGCAACATTGCATTTATTTCATCGACCACGTTTGGACAATGTGTAATTTGCACTATGTTTTTTGTCCCAGATTCAAAAAAACCAAACCGCCCACCGGCAAAACAAAAGTCTGCCCGTCGGCGCAAACCATGTGGTATCCAAATTGGTGAATCTGATGTTGGTATTTTGGGCAGTGCGGCCAATTTTTTCGTGCGATAATCATCTGATGCAAAGTCATATTTGCATCCGCCACACACGCCAAAGAACGGACATTGTTTCATATTTTGAATAGTATCATAAAATCGGGCTTGATTCCATAATGTTTTACGCATAAAATGCAATCATGCAAAAGAAAAAATCAGATAATAAAATTGCAATAGTTGCGGGTGCGTATGACCTGCCGAAATTAACGCGTGACGCACTAATGCGTGCGGGTTGGGACGTATTTGTAATTGGTCTTAAAAACTTTTACGACCCAGATTTAAATCCAGACATGGTAATTCGTCTGGGTGGGGCGGGGCGTGCGATACGCATGGCGCGCCGGCTGGGGATACGTCGTGTGACCTTTGTTGGGTCATTGGGTCATCCGAATTTATCTGATTTACGTCCTGATTTTTGGACATTGCGTGCATTGATAAAAATTCTTAAACATCAACGGGGGTATGATTCTATGGCGGTTGCATTTAACAAAGTAATGGAAAAACAGGGTTTTGAAATCGTTGCGGCCCAAGATTTGGCCCCAGAATTGACATTCCAGGTGGCAGGCGTTCAAACCCGTAAAAAGCCCGGTGCATCTGACAAGAAAAACCTGGAACGCGCGATCGAGGTTTCGCACACCATCGGTGCGGCGGATATTGGTGCGTCTGTGGTTGTTGATAAACAGGTCATCGCTGTCGAGGCCGCCGAAGGCACCGCCCGCATGCTGGATCGTGTTGTTGCAATGCGTGCCCACAAACGGAAATCCAGTGGTGTGTTTGCCAAAATGACCAAACCGGGCCAAGATTTACGTATTGACATACCGGCGATTGGGGTTGATACGGTAAATGCGGTTGCTGATGCGCACCTGAACGGCATTGTTGTGAATACCAAGACCTGTTTTGTTGTGAACCGTGACGCGGTTATTGATACCGCCAACCAACGTGGTATATTTATATTGGCCCTGGATGAATAGGCCACCACGCACACCTTGTTATAACAGTTTAGTGGAAAGTGTAAGTGATTAGTGGCACTGACGCCAGTGGTTAGTGGCGGTGGGATGATTTTTTCCTTTATTCGAGATAAAAGCACTTAAAAACCTTGTCATTGCGAGGGGTGTAACCCCGTGGCAATCCAGTCTATTATTCATATTTGTCATCCTGTGGCTTGTTCGGGCCCCGCAAAAATGAAATTTTTGTGGGTGATGTCTCCAGGACCCAGGTAAATATGTCGCGCGCAGCGCACTTTGTTATAATAATGCATCAACTGGATTGCCACGCGTCCGCTCGCAATGACAAAGAGGAATAATGACCTGGGTCCTGGGGTCAAGCCCCAGGATGACAGGAGTTTTTAATTTCTTGTATAACGAACAAAAAAATCCCCCGACACGGG
>JAZSAG010000005.1:0-8502 GCA_045601765.1 Candidatus Enterousia sp.
GGCTTTAGTAGGCCCATATACGTTCGGTGCGAAAGCATCGTTATATTACAGATGTTTCGGTGTTTTTGCGCCGTTATCATCCCTGACAGATGGTCGGGGGGCTGGGGTTATAAAATACGGGTAACCGGAAAGCCACAGAGTCATTAACGTATATGATTTACTAACTCCCCGACCGTCAAGTTCTTTTGGCGGTTTAATTTTTTACCAAACAAAGGAGTTAATCATGTATTGGGTGTCAAATTGTATCTTTTTAATCGCGATGGCTTATTTATTCGGGTGGCTGGGCGCGTTGGTGGCGGGTGTCTATACCCTGATTTTGTCTTTTATAATGTTCAGATATAACCATGTGTCATTGCAAATTGTAAATGAACAACGTAATGAAATTGAACGTCTTAGAAAAAAATAAGAGGTGTATAATATGGGACTGGGACATGAAATAGAACAGGTTCGTATCGCACGGGAAATTCCTGTGTTCCATATGTGCGATATCTTGAATATATCTTCGGAAAAAGAATATCATGATATTGTATCCGGCCATATTAAATTAGATTTATATCAAAAAATCATGTTGGTATCCAGTACCAGACATGGATATAATACAATAAAATAATGCCCGTTTGGGCATTATTTTTTATTGTTCTTCGCCAATGTGTTCTGGCTGGTATATCTCGACATCACGCGTCATGGCCAAGAATTTATCAGCACGCATTTCTGGCAATTCATTGGCCGGAATTTTTTGCAATTCAATAATTTGATTCGCAACAGCGTTCGCCAATAATTCCATCGTCGTTTGCCAATCTGTATGCGCCCCACCCGCAGGTTCAGGTATGATTTCATCAATAACATTCAAATTCGCCATGTCACGTGCAGTTAACTTCATTGCAGATGCCGCAGTGGCCTTGAACTTGTTATCACGCCATAAAATGCTGGCACATGATTCGGGGGCGATAACAGAATATATCGCATTTTCCATCATTAAAACCCTGTCGCCTGTGCCGATTGCAATCGCACCCCCAGAACCGCCCTGGCCCACATTAACCGCAACGTATGGCGTCGCAACAGACAACCCCGTTGCAATAGAAGATGCAACCGCCTGGGACTGACCGCGTTCTTCGCCATCACGGCCGGCGAATGCGCCCGCGGTGTCAAATAACGATATCAACGGCAGGTTAAACTTTTCAGCCAATTTCATCATGCGTTGCGCCTTGCGATAGCCGTCCGGGTTCGGCATGCCAAAGCGATGCTTTTGACGGGTTTCAATTGTTCTGCCCTGTTCTTGGCCAATTATAACACATGGAATGTCACGCCAAAAACCAATGCCAGACCCCATTGCAGGATCTTCGGCAAATAATCTGTCGCCGGCCAGGTATGTCCAATCATCAACAATACCGTTAATATAGTCCAGAAAATGCGGCCGGTTTTCATTACGGGCAAGTAATACCTTGTCATATGCCTCGTTTTCACCCATGCCGCGGATTTTCTTGGAAATATCGTGTGGTGGTGTGGATACCTTGATTTGTTTTGCCGTGTGTGGCTGTTTGGTCAATACGGCCAATATTTTTGCAATCGTGTCGTGTAAATCACCACGCGCAACAACCATATCAACCATACCATGTTCATACAGATAATCCGCAGTTTGAAAATTTGTTGGTAATTTTTCACGAATGTTTTGTTCAATTACACGACGGCCCGCAAATCCAATGCGTGCGCCCTTTTCCGCAATGTGTATGTCACCCAACATTGCAAACGATGCCGTTACCCCACCAAATGTTGGATCAGTCAATAATACAATGTATGGGATTTTGTTTTCGTGCAGTTTATTCACAGCAACCGTGGTGCGCGCCATTTGCATCAAAGACAATATGTTTTCTTGCATGCGGGCACCGCCACTGGATGTAACCATGACAAAAGGACGTTTTTCATCAATCGCATGTTCAATGGCGGCAACAATGGCGTCACCTGCGGCACGACCCATAGACCCCATCATGAAATATCCATTTAAAATGCACACCGTTGATGGAACACCACCAATTGTGCCGTCCGCAGTTGTTATGGCGTCATAACATCCTGTTTCAGAACGCGCCGCCGCCAGGCGTTCTTTGTATGATACCCTGTCTTCAAATTCCAATGGGTCATCGGATATGGTTGGCGGATTCAGGCGGACCCACGAATTGTCATCAAACAACAGGTCAAATCGCTGTTTCGGACTCATAATAAACGCGCGACCACAACTGGGGCAAATGTATTTATTTTCTTTGTAATCTTTGTAATATACTAATTTCCCACAGGATTCACATTTTATCCACATCAATCTGCGGATTCTGTCATAGCGTTCACGATTGTGATTCTTTATGCCAGATTTTTTACCAAATAACATATTTATTATCCATTCATTTTCTTGGTTAATTCGCGACTGGGCTTGAATAATATTGTTGTGCTGGCATCCAATGGCATTGGCATCCCAGTGCATGGATTATAACCAATCTTGGTGGCACGCGCACGTGGCTGAAAAGTGCCAAAACCACGTATTTCAATTCTGTCACCATTGGCAACAGATTCAATCATGTGATCAGATACAGTATCCAAAATAGCCGCCGCATCAGATTGACGCATGTGTTTAAAACGTACCTGGATTGATCTTACTATGTCAGAGCGTTTCATTATCATTCCTTTTGTATTTATTATGACTATGATATTTATTCTGGGCGATTTTATCAAGGATAAAGTTATATATATTTTATGAATTCCTTCTTGTATGCAATGTGGGTACTTTTTGATAGGCTGATATTTAAAGCCAAGGAGGTTATTTATGGAAAATACAATCAATTCTTGTATGCCACTGCTGGGGGATGTGGCGCCAGAATTTTATGCCAGTACAACAAATGGAAAAATACATTTCCCAAACGATTTTCGTGGACATTGGGTGGTACTGTTTTCACACCCGTCAGATTTTACGCCAGTATGCACAACAGAATTTATAGAATTCCAGCGACATTTATCAGATTTTGAAAAGTTAAATACTAAATTAATTGGCCTGTCTGTTGGGGCGCTGTCTTCGCACTTGGCGTGGTTAGATGCGATTGAAAATATGCCAGGTGGCGCAAAAATCACTTTCCCATTGATTGACGATTTAAGTATGAATGTCGCAAAAAAGTACGGCATGGTTCAACCAAATGCATCAAATACACACGCAGTGCGCGCAGTTTTTGTAATTGATCCAAATGCAATTGTGCGGACGATTTTATATTATCCGCCAATACTGGGACGTAATATCCAAGAAATCTTGCGCATAGTGACGGCACTGCAAACGTCTGGGGCGTTTAATGTGGCAACCGGGGCAAATTGGAATGCGGGCGATGATGTGTTGGCCCCTGCCCCACAGACAGTGGCGGATATGCGTAAAACAAAATCAAATCAACCCACATGGTTTATAAAATATAAAAAACTGAGTAAAAAAGATGTTTATGAAAAAATCACCAAGAAAACAAATCGTAAAAAATAATCCTGGGTGGGACAGACCTGTGTATTACTGGATTAAAATACCAGCGGAAAATCGCGTATGTCCATCGGCGCAGAATCAGATTCCGGATGCCACTGAAATTCGGCCATAATGACGGTTTTGTCTTTGGTGAATTTTACGCCTTCGGCCCGCAGTGCGCGGTATTGACTATCTGGCATTCCAGGGTTTAAAACACCGTCTTTGAACACAACACGATGCCACGGCAGATGCCATGACGCACGGTTATTAGACGCATACCCTACAAAGCGTGCACAACGTGGCCGACCAATCATTTGCGCAATTTGACCAAATGTTGCAACACGCCCGTATGGAATGCGCGCAACAATGTCATAAACCTGTTCATTAAACGTTTTATCCATGATTTATATGTTAGAAAATATAATAAAAAAGTCAAATTTTTAGTCTTGCAAAATAATCCCAGGACAATTATAATGCCCGGTACGGAGACGTGGCAGAGTGGTTGAATGCGCGCGACTCGAAATCGTGTATACGGCAACCCCGTATCAAGGGTTCAAATCCCTTCGTCTCCGCCAGAATTGTAAACCGCCCAATCCAGGCGGTATTTTTATACTTCAAAATTATAATTTTTTACAGACCGTACAATTGCGTTTACCAATTTATCTTGGTGCGATGCGGTTTTAAGTAATTTTTCTTCGGATGCATTTGACAAATGCCCCAATTCAAGTAATGCCCCAGGTATTGTTGAGCGCAATACCGCAAATGGTGCATGTCTGACATCGGGGCCAGGTTGCTGGGTAATAGATGCACGTTTTAATGACTTTGCGCAACCGGTCGCGTATTCTTCGGACATTTCCGCAACCGCATGTTGTTGCAAAGACGATAATGCAATACGGATGTTTTCTTCGAATTCTGTAAAGCCTTCGACCCCAATTTTATCGGCGGCGTTTTCAGCCTCGGCCAATTTTTTTGCCTCTTCGTCGGATGCCTTTTCAGACAATGTATATATCGAGAACCCTTTGACGCTGCGGCTGGGGTTCGCGTTGGCGTGCAATGATATAAATAAATCAGCCTTGCGTTTTTCGGCAATCGATGCGCGTTCCGCCAATTTCAAATACCGGTCATCATTGCGTGTCAAATAAGTTTTAAAACCGTTTGCGTCCAGTTTTGATTTTAATTTACGTGCAACAGATAATACAATATCTTTTTCACGGGTGCCACCCTTGCCAATACAGCCGGGGTCTTTGCCGCCATGACCCGCATCAACAACAATTACATATTTGCGCGATGCGGTTATCGCAGTTGTTTGGGCCGCCGTAGATGTGGTATATGATGATGTGCCACTTTTGCCGCCGGCATTGAAATCAAGAACCAGACGAAAATCGTTGTCGCCATTTGGGTTTAATACCATTATCTGAGATTTTGGAATTTCGCCAATGTTTTTTTTCAAATTTACAGCCAATTGCAGGCTGTCGCCCTGTTGACTTTGTGCGATAGATTTTACCAACCCATCAGACGCTAATTTTGCAGACACCGATGAATTCGCGGTTGTGTTCGCCAAACGTACAATTAACTGGTTTTGTGGGTATGACAATGTGTATGATGGACGCGTACTGGTTTCAATAACCAGACGGGTTTTATTGCCGGGCTGGACCCCTGTGCGCAATGAACGCAACGAATTGCGTGCAGCAAATGCCATGCGTGGCAGTAATGCCGTGGTCAAAACGGATAAACCAGTTATTTTTAAAACACTGCGTCTGTCAAATTTCATAATGGTTTTTATTATATCAAAAATTAAAACTTTGTTCAAGTGTCTTTCAGGAAAATTGGCATAAAAAAACCGCCGTGTGGCGGTTTTGAAATATTATTTGCTGATACAACTGGCAAAAGATTGTGAAATCAGCGATTGTTCCTGAGATGTTAATTTGGTAACAGGAATCGTATAACAACGTGCGCTGTCACGGATTATAAATACCTTGGTGCCACGTTTGTATGCGGTCTGCATGCTGTCCATTTGGGCGCTGGACAAGAAGGCATTTTGGGTCGTTGACGGATTCGACAGACCCGCCATTACAACCTGGTACGCGTCATCATATGACCACAGTTCTGAACGTGATGTAACATCCATCCATATAGACCAATTTTCATATGGATTTTCAACCTTGTTATTCATGGTTGGGAATGCCGAACCAATTGCCAATGCCGCCACTGTTTGCAATGTTGATGGCTCGTTCGATGCACTGGCATGAGGTACCGTGTTTAATTGCAGGTTATCGCCACATGCCAAATTCATACGGTTTGTATACCCGGCCAAGACCGCATCAACAGATGCCTGCCAATCTTCGCCTTTGTTATTCATATCTAAACTGACGATTTTTTCGGCCCACCCCCAAATATTTGCGCCCACATTACCGGCATTTGCAAAACGGGTCACCATTTCCGCACTGCCCCCTGGGACACCGGCACCACAATAGTCAGTCAATTGGGTGGTAAGCATGCTGCTGGTTTCATTACCATACGCCAACGCGACAGAATGGCATGCCATGGCGGCTTCTAATTCCTGGCGACGTTTTAAGCACAAATCAGAATGAGATTTAGATAACTGGGTTGCCAAATTCGCCATAGACAAATATGACATCAATTCTTGCTGGACATATGATGGGCACAGGCGTGCGGCGGTATTCATGCCGTTTAACCCATTTGCAGTATTAACCCCATATTGTGGCAATAATATTTCATTATCTTTTTGCAGGCACAACAATGCATAGTTATATAATTCTGTTTCTGTTGCATACTGACATTTAGAATTGTTTTGTCCGGGCACAACAGTGACGTCGCCACAATAATCAGACAAACATTTAAAAATCTTTTCACGACAGGCCGTATCAACGTCAGGCTGGGTGACCATGTAATAGATATTACGTTGATTATTTTTATATGTTTGTGCCAGGCCCGCACTGCCCCGCAAGCCACCAGATGTTGTCGTCGTTTGTATAACAGATCCGCGCGACGTACCCGCCTGACCAACCGCGCCAGCGGTAACCGCATCAGCCGCATTCCCCAGTAAACATGCGCCAATTACACCAAACATATAAAGAAAATTTTTCATATAAATCCCTCTCGTTAGGTTGATTTTATCACATTTTGAAACAAAAGGCAAACATTCATTTGATTTTATAAAATATATTGCTAAAATACGCCTGTTATGATTATGGTCAATGAACTTTTTACACAAATTTTAGACGACATTTCTGCCGTAAGGGGGTTTCTTTGACCCAGAAAGACTGCAAAATCAGATAGATGATTTAAACAATCGGGTAAACGCCCCTGATTTATGGGACAATCCGGAAAATGCGCGACTTTTGTTGCAAAAAAAGTCGGGATTGGAAAAAACTTTAAATGATTTGCTGGCCATGCAATCTGATTATGATGCTTTGCATGAATTATATGAAATCGCCCCCGAAGACCCAGATGTTATCAGTGCGATTGAAAAACTGGCCGACGTCGCACATCGGGCAAAGTTTATCACACTGTTTCGCGAACCGGCAGATAACAATGGTGCATTTTTATTTATTCAGGCGGGCGCCGGCGGGACCGAGGCCCAAGATTGGGCACAAATGCTGTCACGTATGTATGCCAGATGGGCCGAACGACATGGCTTTTCGTGCGAGGTCATCGAAGAACACGAAGGTGATACCGCAGGAATAAAAAATATCACATATCGCATATCGGGGGAACGTGCATACGGGTGGCTTAAAAACGAAATTGGGGTCCATCGTTTGGTCAGAATTTCGCCGTTTAATGCAAATGGCAAGCGTCAGACCAGTTTTGCGTCGGTTGATGTGTGGCCTGATATTGACGATACAATTGAAATTGAAATCAATGAAAAAGATTTACGTGTTGATACGTATCGCGCATCTGGCGCAGGTGGTCAACATGTTAATAAAACAGACAGTGCGGTACGCATAACACATATCCCGACGAATACAGTTGTGACATGCCAAAATGAACGCAGTCAAATTCAAAATCGTGAAATGGCAATGAAAATGCTGCGCAGTAAGTTGTATGAACTGGAAATGCAAAAACGCGCCGCCGAAGAAGATGCAGCCAAGGCCGCGCAAAAGAAAATTGAATGGGGCAGTCAAATTAGAAACTATGTATTGTACCCGTATCAATTGGTCAAAGATGTTCGTACAGGTGTTGAAAAGACAGATTCCGATGCCGTGTTAGACGGCGATTTAGATGATTTTATGTTGGCGTCTTTGCAACAGGCCTAGGAAAAAATATTTCTTGACTTTTTTATGCAAATAAACAAAATAACCCGGCTTATTAAATTAATGGATAATAAAATGGATGATACAAAATTTCAAATGTACAAAGATGCTGTGTTGGCGATGTATCCGAACGCCAATGGTTTTCGCACACCAACAAATCCTGGGACACAAAACTCTGTGTTATATGCAAATGTTGACGGCAGGGAAACCGTATTTAAATTTAGCAGCAAAGCATTAGTTGAAAAGAACGAGGCAATAAGCAAACTGTACACTATGCGCAAAATACCTGTGCCCCAGATTGTCGCACGCAGTAAAAACGGTTTATATTTTGAAGAATATCCAAAAATTCAAGGCACGCCTTTGTCCGAGGCAAATTTGTCAAAGAAACAAATTAAACGCGTGTATCGTGATATATTACATTATTTTGAAAGGATGACGCGCGTTCACCCGGCGTATTTGAACTCAAACTTTTTAAGCGCGATACATGATATTGCCAAAATAAATGCCGCCAACACCCAGGGCAACACAGTTGCTAACTTGTTTAAAGTCTTTATTTATTTTCTGAATTTGGGCGGGCAGAAAAGCGTATATCATTCTGATATAATTCCCAAAAATATTATCGTTGATAAAAATGGTAATTTTGCAAGTTTTATAGATATAGACAGCGTCACGGTTTGTTCCAAAGAATATGCGTTTGCTATGATGGGAACAAAATATCAAGAAATGGGTTTTAATTTGTCTGAATTAGTC
>JAZSAG010000006.1:0-56799 GCA_045601765.1 Candidatus Enterousia sp.
ATAATAAGTCTTTGCCCCACCATAGGTCACAATAACACACAATCCATCATGACTGCCTGTGTCATAATACACCGCCTGACCCGATGTGGGAATACTCAGGTTTTCCAACGCCCGTTCTGTAAAATTGATACGATTAGTTGCCATTTTTTAACAGTTTTTCCAATTCCTTAATGTCAGATTTGTATTCTTCAACAGCAATGTTTTTTTCTTCCTGTTTTATACGTAATTTATACTTTACATATTCCGCACTGGTATGTCGCAAAGCTTCTACACGAGATACCTTACCAGCATTTGTTAAAATCCGTTTTTTATTGAATGTCAAAAATGAATTTAATTCTTCTTCCCATTCTTTCATAAATATAGGTTCTTCTGCATTCGCCTTATGTTCTGCAAAATCCAAGAACATATTTATAATATATTTTAACTCTTCTAATTCTGGTGCAGTCAAATAATTCTTCGCAATGGCAATATCTGATTTTGTAATATCACCCTTTGCCATATTATCCCATGTTTGTAAATTCATGTGTTCTTTAGTGGAATCTGCACGACTTTTTATTAATTCTGCCGACGTTTGCCCCGTAATAGCATAATGCACCTTGTTTTGAACAGTAGCAAAAAACATTATTGTCATTAACTTATCATAATTATAATCAGCAGATAAAGCATAAATATCCTTTAATTGTTGATACAACATTTTTTCAGATGTACGAATATCTTTTATACGTTCACGCAGTTCTTTAAAATATTGTTTATCAAATTTATTTCCCTGCTTAAAACGTTCGTCATCCAGCGCAAACCCTTTTTGAACATATTCATGCAGAACCTTGGTCGCCCATATACGAAATTGTGTTGCTTTTTTAGAATTAACACGATAACCAACCGCAATTATCATATCTAGGTTATAAAATTTTGTAGCATATGATTTACCATCATTCGCAGTTATTTCCATTTTGGAAATAACTGAATCTTCATCTAATTCACCTGATTCAAATATATTTCTTATATGTTTGTTAACAGCAGGAACTTCTACCTCAAACAACTCTGCCATTTGTTTTTGACTAAGCCATAAAGTATTTTCGCCCGCTTGAACATTAATAGCTGGTTTTCCGTCTTGATTATACAAAAACAATACCTTTGGCAAATTTATATTTTCCATCATCAAATACACCTTTTTCTTTATTCAGTCATACGAATAAATCGTACAACTTAAATTTACACAAATCACAATAAAATTATTATGACCTGTTATCTTTTTTGTTTTGCTACCTATTTGCTACTAATATCACAAATTTTCACATTTTGCTACCAATTTTTATTAAATCTTGTTAAAGTTATTATACGACACAATACGCAGAAAATCAAGAAAAATTAAACAATATTAAACATTATTAAATATCTGACCCGTTAACTGAAGGTCGTTGGTTCAAAATTTGTATATAAGAACGAACGAAAGTGAAGTTCGAATAACTACAAATTTGCCCGCAGGCATTCATGCCGAGGGAAACCCAACCCCCGCAACCAAATTTAGTAAAAAATGCACCTAATACGGTGCATTTTTTATTAGACAATAAAATATTTTTATGTAAGTATCAAAAAACACAATATGTTACAGGGGTATTTAATATGTCAAAAAACATAGAAACATTGACTAATATGACAAAAAACGGATGTATCACACATTCAAGTCGTTTTCATGCAGACGATATTTTTTCCGCCGCATTATTAAAAATTGTTGGGGTTATTCCTTGTATCTCTGTTATAAATCGTGTAGGACACGTCCCTAATGATTTTAATGGGTTGGCTTTTGACATAGGTTGTGGTCAATTTGATCATCATCAACAGGACGCCCGTGTCAGACCAAACGGAAAAAAATACGCTTCTTTTGGATTATTATGGGACACTGTTGGTTCAGAATATATTGTAAACAAATACAAAACAGATACACAAACCGCCAACGATGCCGCATTAAAATTTGATACAGATTTTATAACACCAATGGATTTAACTGATAATTTTGGACCTAAAAGATACCCAAATACATTATCATACATCATAGAATCTTTAAATAATGTTAAATTCACACCCCAAGAAAATGACCAAGTATTTAAAGAAACGGCTAATTATTATTGTAAACCTTTGGAACAATCTATTTACAAATCATATAAATTTATACAAAACAAAATAAAAGCAAATAATCTAGCAATATCAGACGTTATAACATTACCACTGGATACAGACATAGACAGGTCTGCATTTGAAGGGACCATTGTTAAATATATTGTAAAACAATCTCATCGTGGAACATATAACATTACAACCGTAGAACCCTATAAAATTCCACATGAATACATAAAGATGCCTGGCTGCGTCCAGGTATATAGCATTGGCGCCGCATTTGATACATACAACAATGCGTTAAACGCAGCGAAACAATTGGCTAAAAGTGTTCAAATAATATTTACAAGATAATATAAAATTTCAAAAAAGTGGCGAAATCGCCACTTTTTATTTTGTGTTTAATACACATACTATATTTTATCACTTGTTTTTGTACTTTTTCATACTTTATAATACCCCAAAAGGATATCTTATGAAAAAATTTTTGATATTATTTGCGATATTTATTTCAAATTCCGCATTTGCAGGAATTTATACAAATACATCTAATTTCCGTCCATACGTTGGTATTAACGCCGGATTTAACATTGGAAATTATACAATTCAATCTGATTTAGATAATGAATTTATATCCGCAACAATAAATGCCGGTGCACGCATAGGTAATAATTTTGGTATTGAATTATTTTTCTCTCACTCATCAACTAATAAATTAGATTATATATACGAATATTATTCAATAAATCATGAATTATATTTTCAATCATTTGGTTTTAATATTTACGGATATTATGGAATAACAAAAGAATTTGATTTCTTTACAACATTTGGTGTTGCAAATTATCATATTGAAAATCAGTTTGATTATTTTGACGGATTTACCCAACAACAAGAAAATATAACATTTAATAATGTATCAACACGACTGGGGATTGGTCTGATGTATACATTCCCGGGTGACAGTGTTTCAGTATTGGCCCAATATCAATACATGCCAATAAACACAACATTTATAAATAATATGTCTGAATTTTCCGTTGGTGCGCGATACACATTTTAAAAGAACCGGCAAATGCCGGTTTTTTATTCGAAACATTTTTTAAATTCATCATAGTTATAATTTTGATCGATTTTTTTATTTCTAATTTCTTCTGCGGCTTTGATTTTTTGTTTTATTAAAATCAAATCTGGATGTGATTGTAATTCGTCATTCATCATATTAATAGCCATATTAATATCTTCGCGACTTTTTACGAACACAGGCATAATTGAATCAGCCGCGGAAAACACAGCCTTTTGAAAATCGGCCTTGAAATCATCAATCACAGATAAATATGTCTGAATATGTTGTTCTTCGTGTGCCAACACAACATCATAAGAACATGTATTTGGAATATGTCTGATATCAATATTCACACGAAAATTATTATATCCGATTAGTGTATTTACTGATTTAAGACTGACACAAAATCCATTATCTATATCATGAACATCTGTTAAAATATCATAATTATCAACCATTGTTGCGACAACATTACCATGCCACAAATCCATAGGCTTATTTGGTTGAACGACTTGTTTTTCCCAATCAGGTGTATTTATAAAAACACGTGGAATTTTTTTATAATTTAAACAGTCATCTGCAAATGCATATCCTGAAAAAAGAACAGAAAACAGAACAGTATACCACTTCAACCTACATACCACTTTGTTTTTTCAAATATTCATTTACAAAATTACTGCCATACATTTTGTACAATTCCTCGGCCAGCAACACCGATGAACGTCCAGATTCAAACAATCTTAACAAACTGCCCAATCCGCCCAGTTCTGTATTTAAAATCACAGATTCCCCGGTCACAGGTCTTGATAACAATACCGCACGTTTTAAACCAGGATATGCCTTGCCTTGAATAAATGCCATTTCCAACGGATTTAAATTCCAGTGTGCATAATCCCCCACATCAGCGGCCGGATTACGAAAGAATAACACCGTTTGTGCCTGGCCACGAACAACATCACCAATCCCAAGTTTATCTAATACATTTGCACGTTGGAACGCAACCATATACGCCTGGCGATTTTTACGTCCCTCTTGCAATCCCATAATAAAGTTATCACGGAACATCTTGTTTTCCAACATAGGCGCCGTTTCGTCTATCATAATCAGGGATGGATTTCCCCCAGACACAGTCACATTATTTATTCTGTGTAAAATATAAGAAATCACAGCCGGTGCCAACACTTCATCTTGTAAAATATCTGTAAAATCAAATGTTGTCAGTCTTGAATACAAATCCAAAGTATCTGTTGATTCATTAAATATATCGCCATATTGCAATGGATCGACCCATTTTTTCAATGCGCTTCTCATATTACCAGACGAAGAAAAACAACTTTCCCACAGATTTTTTAACAATCTGTCTTTATCTGATAAATAATCAAAATTCACAGATACCGCCCGCGCAATTTCATCAGCAGAAATCGCATCATTTTGCCCAGAAATAATTGCCAACCACCTGCGCAAGAAAGCACGATTTGCGGCACTGTCTGGCATTTTTAGCGGATTTAAATGTGTCAAGAAAGACTGTTCCACCACATTTTTAGCATTATTTTTTTCTTTACCTTGCATTGTGATATATTTTCCCCCCACAGACAAAGTAAATATCTCGGCCCCTTTATTTCTGTCAAAAAAGAACGCTTTTAATTTCGGATGTCTAAGTGACTGTGCAATTAAAAACGAGAATAACGTTGTTTTACCACCGCCCGTTGGTCCGATTGTCAACGTATGTCCAACCGCCGCAGGTTTATCAGACACATGGAATTGGAATTGATATGGTGTTCCCTGGGCTGTTGGGAAAATAACCAACGGCCCCGGTCCCCAATCAGAATCTTTGACCCCACGTGGTTGGGTTGACATTGGGATGGTAATTGCAGCCGCACGTGATAACAATTTAAAACTGCGCGGAAAAACATCAAAACCCGGAATTTGTGCAAACCAAGAAACCTTGGATGCAAACGTTTCAACAACAGGCGAAATACCAAAAGACGCAGAAATCTTTTTAAATTCACCAACATATTTCTGTAATTCTTGTGGTGTTGACCCGAACAAAATAAACAAAGGATAATAATTGACTAAACTTTGATTCCCGGAAACATTTTCATCCATTGCAGATTCTGCCACGGAAATCTGTTCTTCAGTTGACTTTTGTTTTTCTGTTGCGGTTGATTTTCTTTGTCTGATAGTAGATTCAACATCTGCGCCGCCCATAATATGAAAACCATTCATACAAATCATTTCTGTTTGTATTGTTGACACGCTATTAAAAAATTCTTCATCTAAATAATCAGGCGATATTTTAAAAGACACCATTGCTGCAAAAGATTGATTACCGCCACTTATATACCTGACCAAACCATTTTTCAAGAATTCAACATCATCAACAGTTGTCACACTTGCGATATTTTTATCTGCATATTTTGGTTCTGGTTTTGATATAGGTGATAAAATTCTGCCGAAAAATCTGGCCATATTATCGGCTGTATTATTGCGTAAAACCTGTGGTTTATATGGGGCCAGTATTGATTCAACATAATTACCATATTGGTTTAATTTTTCACGTGCGCCTGCCCCACTAACAGACAAAACTATATAATAATTATTTAAAAATATTTTCAACCCCTGCCCCTGCCATTTATTATAAATAGCCTGTAACACCGGTTGTTCAAATTCATAATTAGTCTTTTCATCTGCGGCATCGCGCACCATATAAAACCGCATAACCACATTTGGGTCACGAATTTGATTAAACAATTGTGCACGCAGGTCCAAGAATTTTTCTTTGGTTTTATCATCTTGCATACTGGTCTGGACACCTGCGACCCGATACACACGAATTAAACTGCCATCTGTCAAAGACATAGAATTATCATTATAAACTGTCTTAAAAGGCAGATAATTGGCATATTTTGCATAACCAAATTTTGGGAAAATTTTGCGTGTTAATGTTGGTATATAAATCATAAGTATAATAAATACAAACACTGCCAACATTACCAGCACAGTCATAGTTATTGGGAAATCGCTTCCGGCAAAATATTCAAAAAAACTATTAAAATCAATCATGCTGCTAACTTTCCTGGTATTTTTTTAGTAAACAATTGAAATTTCGCAGAAATAATCTGCCCTAATTGTGGGTCACGTTTTGAAAATATTGCGATAAAACTGTGCACCAATATAACAGAAACCAAGAAAAACAATGGATTTGTATCCTGGTTAAACATTATTAAACGTGCGACAAAAATCACAACAAAGACAATAAATTGCACAACAAAATTAATTACGGCCAACGAATACGGCACATAAAAGATATGTGCAGGATTTGCCAACGCTTTTAAAACCTGTTGTTTCATGACTCTCCCCCTTGGGTAATTGAATTATAACAATTTCAACAATTTTCAACAAGTATAAAAAGCATTTACATTAAAATTGTTAAAAGTGTTGAAAAGTGGATATTTTTCAACTGTTAATTATTTTTGATATTTTTCAACAATTTTACCAACATCCGCAGAAACACGGGCTTTTTTTGTTAAAAAACTGTTTATAAAAAACTAAAAACTGTTTTCAACAATATAAACAGGCCCTACTAAAACAACAATAAATAATAATATTATTTGATTTTTTTAAAAATGTGTTTATAATCGCCATGTAAAAAGGATTTAGATATGAAATTTTTAAGTTCATTAAAGGCTTGGAAAAAACGCGGCAATGTAAAACAAATTCGTCGTGGTAAGCAAGTTATCTTAATCGACCCTGCAAATCCAAAGTTTAAAGCAAAACAGGGCTTTAAGAAGAAATAAAAATTCCGCCGATTGGCGGTTTTTTTAACGGTTTTATTTAAAACAAGTCTAAATCATTAACAAATGATTCTTTGATAATATCCTGTATTTCAATTATCCCCAGTCCATTTTCACGTAAATACAGTATTTGTGAATCTGTTGGTTCATAAATACTGGCACTGTGGTCTGCGGCATTTGGCACAGAAGATATTCTTTGTGCGGGCATAAATTCTATTATTGCGTCTTGTTCAGAAATTGCGGTCAAAGATATATCTGAAACACAATCAGGTATATTTTTTGCGATATTTGCCACACCATACAGCCTTGATTTTGAATTTTTGCGTGCAATTAATTTAGTTTTTATTAACACAGATGTGTTTTTAAACAAATGTTGTGCATCACAGTTATATTTTAAATCAGAATAATTATCTAAAATGACATGTCCACGAATATCAGACCCCTGGCCCGCATTTTTTATCAAGATATTAAAATCAGTATTTTTCTTTATTTTTACATTTACAGATATAAAGACACGCTGATTTTTCGCCCCAATTTCTATCCCCAGTTGATTTTTTTCAGAAATTTCACCTGTATATATAACATGAACAGGCAATTTATATGTTGTATTAATTGGTTCGTTATCTATGGTTGATAAATCTGGGCAATATACCCCATCGCGGTAAACAATAGTTTCCGCCGGGAAAGTTTTTATATTGAATTCGTTCCACATGTATGACATATTACTTATATTATAAAGGATTTTATTATGGGATTCAATTGTGGAATTGTAGGTTTACCAAATGTTGGTAAATCGACGTTATTTAATGCACTGACACAAAGTGCGGCGGCTGATGCGCAAAATTATCCATTTTGCACTATTGAGCCAAATACAGGCCGTGTTGTTGTGCCGGATAGTGTTTTACATAAACTTGCGGATGTTGCGGGTTCTCAGAAAATAATACCGACACAACTGGAAATTGTTGATATTGCAGGTTTGGTCAAGGGCGCATCAAGTGGCGAGGGTCTTGGGAATAAATTTTTGGGTAATATTTTATCAACAGACGCCATAATTCATGTTGTCAGATGTTTTGAAAATGACGATATTGTTCATGTAAACGGTCGTATTGATCCAATATCTGATATTGAAACAATTGAAACAGAATTGATTTTGGCAGACCTTGAAAGTATAGAAAAACAAATAAAAAATCTTGAAAAAAAGGCGCGTGGTCTGGATAAAGAAGCAATAAAATTATTATCAGATGCGAATGAAATAAAAAAGAATCTGGAAAATTCCATTCCTGCACGCGATGTGGAAATTGATTCTAAACCATTTAATTTATTAACGTCAAAACCTGTTATATATGTATGTAATGTAGAAGAAGCATCCGCATCAACAGGCAATAAATATTCTGATATGGTACGTGAAAAATTTTCATCTGTTGCGGATGTGTTGGTTATATCATCAAAAATCGAAATGGAAATTTCCCAGATTGTTGATATCGAAGAACGTAAAATGTTTTTAGAAGACCTGGGGTTATCTGAATCTGGCCTAGATAAAGTTATAAAAACAGGATATAAAACATTGGGCCTGCAAACATATTATACAATCGGCCCCAAAGAAGCACATGCATGGACGATTACAACAGGCATGACTGCGCCCCAGGCTGCCGGGAAAATTCACACTGATTTCGAGCGTGGTTTTATTCGTGCAGAAATAATTTCACCCGACGATTTTATATCATTGGGCGGCGAAGTCGCCGTCAAAGAAGCCGGTAAAATGCGACTGGTCGGTCGTGATTATATAATGCAGCCCGGCGATATTTGCCACTTTTTATTCAATACATAAAATCAAAAAAATACCGGTATTTGCCGGTGTTTTTTTACATAAATAAAAATGTTAAAAAAAATAAATTTTTCCCGGCCTTTTTAATAAAAATGTTAAAAAAAGCCGGGAATTTTTATTCCATAATAAGTAAATTTTGTTTTTGGGTAATTTTTTCTATTTCCCGATTGATTTCGGATATTTTTTCACGTGCACTTTCATCACCGGCCAATAATTTATCGGTTAAATCTTTTTTTTCTAAATTCAGTTTTTTCAAATATCTTTGTATTTTTAAAGACACAATATATTTTTCAGATGATTTTTTATCAAGTTTTAAATCAGAAAAAACTGCATCAAAATTTATATTTAAACTTGCCAGAAAATCTATGTATTGTTCGGCCAATTCCGGATAAGTATTTACAATATAAATTAATGTATTTTTTTCTACGTTATTTATATCTGGTAATTTTATTTGAACGCTTGGTTCATTGCGTTTAAATTTATGCCAAGAGTTAAAAATACGATTACTAAATTCTTTGGTAAATTCTTTTTTCAAATCATCATCAACAATTTTTTCAATTGTTTTATTTATATATTTTTCTGCCTGAACACGTCCACCCGGTGTGGAAACGATAAATTCAGTATTTGCGGTTTGCCATAAAAAATCAACCAACGGCATCGCATCATCTATAATTTTTTTCATAGCATCCGTTCCGCCGGTTTTCAGTATTTCATCAGGATCCTTGCCACCACTAACGAATGCGAATTTAACATCAGACGTATCACGTAAGAATTGCATAACAATATCACATGCACGTACAGCGGCTTTTTTCCCGGCATTATCGCCATCAAAACAAAATATAATATTGCGATTTGATTTACATATCAAGGCGATATGATCTTCGGTCAGTGCCGTCCCCAGTGGCGCAACAGTTTCTGGGAATCCATTTGTTTGCATTTTTATTGCATCAATTTGACCCTCTACGATAATGGTTCTGTTTGCACGATGTATTGCATCCCGTGCAAAGTTAAAACCAAATATGGTCTGTCTTTTATGAAAAACATCTGTATCAGGTGTATTTATATATTTTGGTTCACTGCCGTCTAAACTGCGTCCAGAAAATGCGACAATTTTACCCTTGGGATTAAATATAGGGAACATTAATTTATCACGAAAGAAATCATATAAATTATATTCCCCACGTCTGCATAACCCTGAATCAATTAAATGTTTAGAAGATGAAAATTTATTTGCGATAATATTATTTTTTGGTGCATAACCGATACGATATTTTTTTATCATATCATCTGAAAATCCGCGTTTACGCACGTATTCCAATGCATGCGCACCATCTGGGGTAAATAATTTTTCACTGTAAATTTGTGCGGCCTTTTCACATATATCAAACAAAGATTCTTCACGTTCAACAATTTTTGGATCACGTGGTTTATAATCTGGCATTTTTAAACCGGCCTGATTTGCCAATTCAGCAATAGCAGATTTAAAATCCATATTATTTATTTTCATTGTAAAAGAAACAATATCACCATGTTCACCACATCCAAAGCAATGATAAAAACCTTTTTCTTCGTTTACGGAAAAACTGGGTGTTTTTTCATTATGAAATGGACAACAACCCCAATAATTTTGTCCTTTTTTATTCAGTGGTATATGACGCCCAATAACATCAATCAGCGATAATCTTGCACGCAGTTCATCTGTAAAATTAGAAAAATTATATTTACCCGATGGTGCCATTATTTTTTCTTTGCTTTATTGTTAATCAGTTTTATTGCTGTTTCTAAATCAGGTTGTTGGGCCACAGAAACATTTACCCGATTAGATGAAATATACGCCCCATAACGACCAGTTGGATAAAAGAAAATCATTTTCTTTGTTTCTGGGTTTTCACCGATTTTAATTGGTTCTGCTTTTTTATTTGCGCTATGTAATAAATCGTGTGCGATTTCCAATGTAATTGTATCTGCATTATATTGTTTCGCAGAAACATTTTTAACACCATCTGTGATATATGGTCCAAATTTTCCAACACGAAATTCAATTCCATCACCTAAATCGACACTGCCTGATTTCTTCTCTACGCTGGATTCCGTGGGCTGTACGACCTTATCATTTTTATTAAGTTGTTTTGTATAATTGCATTTTGGATAATTTGCGCAACCAATAAATGGTCCGAACTTAGATAATTTTACACCTAATTTTCCACCACAATCTGGGCAGATATTATCTTGGTCATCAAACAAATGTACATGCATAAAAGAATTTATTTCATCAATAATATCACTTGTTTTAACACTGCGTGCCCCATCAATCATATTAGATGTAGGATTCCAGAATTCATGCAGCGCATCAATTTTATCTGTTTTACCATTTGAAACATCGTCCAGTGTATCTTCTGTTTTTGCGGTAAAATTCACATCAACTAAATCTGTAAAATATTTAGATAAATAAGACGCGATAACCCACCCCCCAGATGTTGGATGAAAACGATGTTGTTTATCTTGTTCGACATAATTTCTATCGACAATAGTTGACATAATTGTTGCATATGTTGATGGTCGTCCAATTCCCAGTTCTTCTAACTTTTTCACCAATGATGCCTCTGTATATCTTGGTGGTGCCTGGGTAAAGTGTTGTTCGGGGATGATTTCAGAAATATTTATAACATCCCCCATATTTAATATTGGTAATTTAGATTCTTTCTTTTCGTCTTCGTCATCTTTATCTTCGGTATAAACCTTCATAAAACCATCAAATATTCTGGTTGACCCAGTTGCATGAAATACAGAAACCTTATTTTCTGTTTCTATATCTGCACTAACCGAATCAAATTCGGCATTTGTCATTTGGCATGCAATTGTACGTTTCCAAATTAAATCGTATAATTTAGCCTCGTCTCCGGTCAGATTTTTTGCCGGCGAATCGAAATGAGTTGGTCTGATTGCTTCGTGTGCTTCCTGGGCATTCTTGGATTTGGTTGCATATATATTTGGTTTATTTGGGACAAAATTTTGACCATATTCTTTTGTGATAAACGCACGAATTTCATTAACTGCATCCGCATTCAGGTTTGTTGCGTCTGTACGCATATATGTAATATGCCCTGATTCATATAATTTTTGCGCGGCCGACATAGTTCGTTTAGATGCAAAGAATAATTTACGTGCCGCCTCTTGCTGTAACGTAGATGTTGTAAATGGCGCCGCAGGTTTACGCATAGTTTTTTTCTTATCTATACCTATAACCGTTGCGCGAATATCAGGTTGTCCTATGGAATTCAAAATATCATCAACCTGTGTCTGGTTTTCGATTGTCATTTTTTCAATTTTTTTACCATTGAATTTAGACAACATTGCATTAAATTTGCTGTTATTTATACCACATACCGCCGTCACAGACCAATATTCTGTTGGTTTAAAACCTTCAATTTCTTTTTCACGGTCCACCACCAATTTAACCGCCACAGATTGTACGCGCCCCGCAGACTTTCCCAGATTTCTGCGCCACAACAATGGTGAAATACTAAACCCGATTAAATAATCCAGTGCACGTCTGACCAGATACGCATCAACCAAATTTGTATCAATTTCACGTGGGTTTTCAATTGCCGCCTGGACAGATTTTTTTGTTATTTCATGAAAGGCAACACGATAAACTTTTTTATCTTTTAACAGTTTTTTACTTTTTAAAATATCCAATAAATGCCATGCGATTGCCTCGCCCTCGCGGTCAGGGTCCGATGCCAAATACACGGCGTCTGCCTTTTTAAGTTCATCTGTAATCAGTTTAATTTGTTTTTCTTTGCCTGGCATAATTTGCCAACGCATTTTAAAATTATTTTGTGTATCAACACTGCCATTTTCCGGGACCAAATCGCGAACATGACCAACAGATGCGATAACGCGCCATCCCGCACCCAGGTATTTTTCAATAGTTTTTGCTTTTGATGGTGATTCCACGATAAGTAAATTCATAATTTTAACTTCCCTTGGCAGATAATTGATGGTCTTTGTGTATATATGCATTTTGGCACAGCCCGAATCCAAACATCAGGGATAATAAACTGCTGCCACCAAAAGACATCAGTGGTAATGGAACCCCCACCGTCGGCAGTAATCCCAACACCATTGAAATATTTATAAAATAATAAATGAAAAAGTTCAACATAAAACCGAAACATACCAATTGTCCAAATCTGTTTCGGCATGTTTTTGCACACCAAAACAATACCATAATAATCCAAGTATAAATACATAATAATCCAAATGCACCCAAGAAACCAAATTCTTCACCCAGCATTGTAAATATAAAATCAGTCTGTTTTTCCGGCAGAAAAGATTGTTGTGATTGTGACCCTTGCATATATCCTTTGCCGATAATACCACCACTGCCGAACGCGATTTTTGCCTGATTTATTTGATATCCTGCACCCTGGATATCACTGTCTGGATTAAGGAAAGTTATAATTCTGCCACGTTGATAATCATGCAGTCCCCCAAACCAAACAACAGGTGCGGCCATCAGTCCTAATATAGCGGCAATAATAAACCATTTTTTATTTGCGCCAACAATATAAAACATACCAACTGTAATCATCCCCAGTGATAATGCCGTCCCCAGGTCAGGTTGTGCCACAATCAGTGTAAATGGCACCAATAACATTAAACCAGGTACCAGATAGTTTTTAAATTGTCCCAGTTCCACAGAATTATACCATGCAAAATAACGTGCCAACGCCAATACCAACGCGATTTTAATTAATTCAGACGGTTGAATATGAATAAACCCCAGGTTTAACCAGCGTTGTGCCCCCATACCCGTATGCCCGACAAATGTGACTAATATAATCATAATTAATGCGATTGCATAAATCAGATAAGCAGACTTTACCCATGTTTTTATATTTGTAAATGCTGCAAAAAAGAAAACGCCAAAACTGATAATAATCTTCATCAGTTGTGACAATGCATATGGGCGCCAATGTCCACCACCTGCGGAATATAAAACAACAATAGATATTGCCAAAACCATACACATTGGCACAAACATACCCCATGAAAAACGGTCCAGTTTTTCAGAAAAACGCATCATATTTGCATTAGAAACACGTGTTTGTTTAATCATTGTTTTAATAATTCCCTCATAACTTTTGATGCAGTCCTTGCGGCAGGTGTACTGGACCCGACGTGTTCAGTAATAACACATACGGCATATTTTGGATTATTTAATGGCGCATATCCAACAAACAGCCCGTGATTTCGCATGTGCCAATTTAATTCTTCGTTTGTTAAAACACCTTTTTCACGTTCTTCTTTGGAAATATTACGTACCTGTGACGTACCTGTTTTACCACCCATACGTGCACCTTTGACGTTTATTGCACTGCCTGCGGCGGTCCCCCCCGGCTTTAACACTTGTTCCAGTCCATTTAAAACAAATTTAATATTTTTCTGTTGCAGATTTAAATTATCAAATTTTACTTTTTCACCATTATCAATCAGCCTTGGGACAACAACTTTATTAGAAGACGCGCGTGCAATCATCACCGCCAATTGCAGGCAATTTGTCAGTATAAAACCCTGACCAATACCAGAAATAACGGTATCACCATGTACCCATTTTGATCCGATATTTGCCTCTTTCCAATATCTGTCAGGAATAACGCCGCGCATTTCACGTGATAAAACATCATCCATATATTTTTCATTCAGTCCCAATCGCAACGCCATTTGTTTTATTGCATCAATACCTATACGCAGTGCAACCTGATAAAAATAAATATCACAAGAATGTTTTAATGCCTTTTCCAGATTGACATAACCATGCCCTTTGTGTTCCCAACAGTGATATCTGCGGTCGCCATAATCCCAATGTCCGGGGCAATAAATTTTTTCTTTTTCTGTTATTGCGCCGGCCTCTAACGCAGCCAATGCAACAACAATTTTAAATGTGGAACCCGGTGGATATAAACCTTCTATTGCCTTGTTCATAAAAGGTTTTGCAATATCATTTCTTAACAGGTTTATATATTCATCTGCATCATCTTGTCTAAAAATATTGGGGTCATAACTGGGGACAGAAACCATTGCCAGAATATCGCCAGATTCAATATCTAAGACCACCCCACAACCCGAACGATGAACAATTAACGCATCGTGTAAAATTCGTTGTATACGGTCATCTATGGTTGTTTTAATGTTTTGTCCAACGATTGATGGAACGAATTGATTTTTATCTTCACCGGTAATTCTGCCGACTGCATTTGCCAATAAAACTGTCTGTCCTGGGACACCCTTCATTACATCATTGTATCTTTTTTCCAGTCCCGTAATACCCGTTGTCATAAAAGGTGTATTTGGTTCTGGTTTATCTGGGTCGCCGACATATCCGAAAATCTGTGCCCCCGCCGGTCCCAGTTCATAAGAACGCCCATATCCATTTTCGATATGTAGTCCTGGTATATTTTTTGCCTGTAACACGGCCAGTGTTTTCCAATCTGTATTTTCACTTACCAATACAGGTTGAAATTTTAATTGTTTTTTTATTTTGTCACGAATTTTTTTTACGCGTTTTGGTTGCAGGTTTAAATCATGTTCAACCGTTTTAATAAGATTTTCTAAATCTTGTGCTTCTTCTGGGATAATATAAACCCTGTATATTGGTGCATCGCGTGATATAGGTTTTCCAAAACGTGATAAAATTTGTCCACGTTCAGGCATGTTTATTTGGATACGAAATAAATTATTTTCACTTTTCTTTTTAAAATCTTTGTATTTAAAAACCTGCATATACAGCATACGTAACACCAGTACAGATGTTAACACCGCCCCAGTTGTCAAAAACAAAGCACTGCGTCTATCAAAAGTACGAGAAACTTCGGCATCAATCATATTTACATACCTTTTTGATAGAAATTACAGTTGGAATATAAATTAATGAACACCAAACAATAATCCACATACAGTATAATAAATTCATCCATGAAAAATGAATAACGGTGTGCAATAACATACAAAAACTAAAAAAAGACATAAATACTAACAAACCATCTTTCTGAGAATGTGTTACATCTATCATTTTTTGAAAACCGTTTACCGCATAAAACAAACAGTACATCGCCAACCAAAAACAAACAGTTTGAAATTTATAATCAATAATTAAACATATTAACGCAGAAAAAATACCAAAAAACTTTACCGGTTTTATAAAAGAACAAAAAAATACAGGTATAATTGCAAGTATACCGGCCGGATTCCAAAACGGATCAGACAACCGCCACAACCCCACAGTCAATAAAAATGGGAAAGATTTTCGCAGAAAATTTATAATACTTCTTTTCATTTATATTCATTTTGTGGTGTATTAAATTTTAATACCATAACACGCGACAGTTTTGATTTTGGTACAATATCTATATCTGTTTTATCAACCAGTGTTCCAACCATTATACCCGCCGGCAAAATCCCAGATATATTACTTGTGACCAATTTTATACCATCTGTTGGTTGAAATTCTGGATCGCTTAAAAATCCTATGGTTGGTCGCGCAGACCCATTTCCTGTTATAAAACCATAAACCTCGGATCCAACAATACGCACGGCAATATTTGTATCAATATCTGTTAACGCGCGCACGCGTGAAAAATTATTTGCACTGTCTATAACCGTTCCAACCAGATGCATATCAGTACTGACCACCGCCATACCTGGTTTAATATTATCTTTTTGTCCGCGGTTTATAATAAAAGTATGATGTCCAACCGCACTGTTATCATGTAAAACATCAGCCACCACCATATCGTATGGTTGCGATTTAATTATATTCAGTTCCTGTTCTAATTTTTTATTTTCGGCGATTGCTACTTCAAAAATATCTTTATCTATGATTACTTTGTCCAATTTTGCGCGTAATTCTTCGTTTTCCGCCCTCAGATTAGCCAGTTCAGAAATATCTTCTATAAATGCGCCGACCGCACGAAAAGGCCATGTTACAACGTCGCCCACAAACTGTGCCACAGGCAAAACGACATAAGACAAAGCATTCATTATATGATAGTCAGGTTTTGCAACCATTATATATATAAACAATACCGGCAAAACCGCGGCCGCCGCGGCAGACCGAACAATAGATTGTATTCTGGAAGATATTTTTGCCTGATTCATTCCCGACCAGTTTAACGATAAAAAGCAAGATATTCAATAAAAACTTGATTTTTTGTTTATTTATGCCAGAATGTAGCACAGTCAAAGTGGCAAGGCATTGCCATCAGACACATAAAACTATCTAAAAAAAGGATAATAAAATGCCAAAATTAAAAACAAAGTCGTACTTGAAAAAACGTGCGTCCATGACTGCAACTGGTAAAATCCGTGTTGCACGTAACTCTCACAAGAAACTGTTGCGTAAAAAATCTGCCCGTGCAAACAAGGCAGGTGCAAAACCACAGTATTTGAACGAAAACATGGTGGGCCAGGCTAAAATCTTGGCACCATACGGTCTGAAATAATAAGGGGGTCACGTCATGGCAAGAGTAAAACGCGGAACAACCGTAAAACAAAAACATAACAAGATATTGGCGCGCGCCAAAGGTTATTTGGGCCGTCATCATTCAACATATCGTGCTGCACGTGAAAAAACAGAAAAGGCAGGACAATACGCATATCGCGACAGACGCGTTAGAAAGCGTGAATTTCGTTCTTTGTGGATTGTTCGTATTAATGCCGCTGTGCGCGCAAATGGTATGACATACAGCCAATTCATGAATGGTTTAAAGAAGGCTGGTATTGCACTGGACCGCAAGGTTCTGGCCGAAATGGCATATGCAGGCGATGCAAACTTTGCCACATTGGTTGATACAGCGAAACGATTTATTTCTGCCGAATCTAAATAATACCTTGTCGGCAGGTATATCTTTTTGTAATAATAAAAGCCGTCACAAGACGGCTTTTATTTTTTTAAATAATCGTATAAGGTAAAAAATTATGCAGGAACAAATAAAAAATATAAATACTTTGGAAGAATTACAGGCGTTGTACACGGCAACGTTTGGTAAAAACGGAACAATGACCGCACGTTTAAAAGAAATGAAAAATCTGGATAATGATGCGCGCGCGGCATTAAATCTGGAAAATACCCAACTGCGTGAATTGTTCAAAACGCGTCAGACGGAAATTGAAAATGCGGTTTTAATGGCGGGACTGAAAAAACAAAAGTTAGATGTATCATTAAATCCGATGCCTGAAAATCGTGGAACATTGCATCCATTGACCCAGTCTTTATCGGAAATAGCATTTATATTGGAATCTTTTGGGTATAAAATGTACACCGGCCCAGAAATAGAAGATGACTGGCATAATTTTACCGCATTAAATACACCAATGCATCATCCCGCCCGTGATATGCAGGACAGTTTCTTTTTAGAAAATGGAAATGTTTTACGTACCCAGACATCTGCGATACAGATTCGCGCAATGGAACGCGATGGTGTTCCAATTAAAATGTTTGGTGTTGGTTCAACATATCGCAAAGAATGGGATGCAACACATGGCCCTATGTTTGGTCAAATAGAAGGTTTATATATCGATAAAAATGTGACAATGTCTGATTTATTGGCAGATGTTCGTGCGTTTTTATCTAAATTCTTTGGTATTGAAAATGTTGAATTACGTATCAGACCATCATTCTTTCCATTTACAGACCCCAGTATTGAAATTGATATGAAGTGGCGTAATGATAAATGGCTGGAATTGATGGGTGCGGGTATGGTTCATCCAAATGTTTTGCGTAATTGCGGAATAAACCCAGATGAATACCAGGGCTTTGCATTTGGCTTTGGTTGGGACCGTCTGGCAATGTTAAAGTATAATTTGCCAGATTTACGTGATCTTTATAATAACGATGTTCGTTGGTTAAAATCAGCAGGATTCTAAGACAGGGGAATAATTATGAAATGGACATATGATTGGTTACAAGAATACTTAAACACAGATGCAGATGCGCAAACTATATCTGAAACACTGACCCGTATTGGATTAGAGGTAGAAGACCTGCAATCACCTATATCGCCAATTGCGGCGCGTATTGTTGAATGTGTGCCACATGAAAACAGCGACCATTTACATGTATTGCGTGTTGATGATGGGTCCCCCACCCTGCGCCAGGTTGTATGCGGTGCACCAAATGCACGTGTGGGTTTAATATCTGCGCTGGCGGTGCCGGGGTGCGTAATTGACGGTCATGAAATAACATCTGGTAAATTACGTGGTGTTGTATCAGACGGCATGATGTGTTCTGGCAAAGAATTGGGGATAAATGACGACCACAGTGGTATTATTGAATTGCCAGACGATACCGTTATCGGTTCACCTGTTATTGAAACGAAAACCGTGTTTGATGCGGGAATAACCCCGAACAGACCGGACTATTTATCTGTGCGCGGTATTGCACGCGACCTGTCTGCGGCGGGTCTTGGCGAATATATTGAACCAAAAGATTCAGAATTAAAAACTGTATCTGGGTCGCGCAGTGTGCACCTGGAAACAGATAAATGCCCAACATATAAAATGGTTGAAATTCATGGTATAACCATTCGCCCCAGTTGTGAAAAGATTGCGTCACGTCTGCGTGCGATTGGTATAAATCCAAAAAAAGCACCTGTGGACGCAACAAATTATATTTGCTATGACATGGGCCAACCTATGCATTGCTTTGACGCAGATGAAATAAATGGCGATATTATTGTGCGTATGGCACAAAAAGGTGAACAATTTACAGACTTGTTTGGTAATACACATGAACTGGTTGACACAGACATGGTTATCACAGACGCGTCTGGTATTTTGGCATTGGCCGGTGTAATTGGTGGCGCACGTGGTGCAACCACAGAAAATACCAAGAATATAATTCTGGAAAGTGCATATTTTGACCCGGTATCTGTTCGTAAAACGTCCAAACGTCTGGGTATATCAACAGATGCATCTTACAGATACGAACGCGGGATAAATCCGACTGTATCCGGTGATGCCGTAAAAATGGCCACAGATATTATTGTATCTGCATGTGGTGGCACGGTTGTTGGAACATATTGCGCCGGTGCTGATTTGATTCCAGATATAAAAATAGAATATACACCTGAATACTTTACCAAGAAAACAGGTGCACAAATGGATGCAAAAACCCAACATGAAATTTTAACCAGATTAGGATATACCATAACAGATATGGGTAATAAATGGATGGTTGTTCCACCTGTTTCACGTGTTGATGTTGAAATCCCTGAAACAATTGTCGCAGATTTACTGCGTATACACGGGTATGATAAAATATCTGTGAATCATAAACACACATATGGTGACGTTCGTCCACATGACTGTTCAGAAATGGATATAAAACATTTGTTGGCATCGCGTGGTTTAAATGAATGTCGTTCATTTGGTTTTGGTAATTTATCTGTTGAAAAAATGTTATCAGACAAACCGAACATAATGATTTCAAATCCGATAACATCTGATTTTGACACAATGCGTAATGGTTTATTATATGGCCTGTTGTCTGTGGTGTCTGGTAATGAAAAACGTGGATACCCTGATGTCAGTGTTTTTGAATTAGGCACCGTGTTTGATGGTGATATGCCGGGCCAGCAACATACCCAGTTGTGTATCGTTCGCGCCGGTTGCAATTCACCAAAACATTGGACGCGTCGTAATCGTGAATTTGACATTTACGATATCAAGGCAGATATCATCGCATTGATGCAGGGCCAAAATTTCTTGGTTGATTGCGAAAATGCGCCAATGTGGGCACACCCATATCGTTATGGACGTATTATGCAGGGTAAAAAAACAATTGCAGAATTTGGTGAATTACATCCATCTGTTGCAAAAAAATTACGCATAAAAACAAATGTTGTGATTGCGATTGTTGATGATATTAAAAATTTGCCATCAAAACGCGGCGGAAAACAGCCTGTATTATCTGAATTCCAGCCCATAACACGTGATTTTGCGTTCATAGTAGATGTTGATATGCCGGCTGAAAAATTAACATCTGTTGCACGCAGTGTGGACAGTCGTATTTCAGGCGTGATTGTATTTGACGCGTTTGAATTACCAGATGGTAATAAATCAGTTGCATTTACAATTACAATTGATCCACGTGAAAACATGTCTGATAATGACTTGCAAACATTGCAAAAATCAGTCATAGAATCTGTTGAAAAGAAATGTAACGCAAAAATACGTGATAAATAATCAAAGGCCGGCATTTGCCGGTCTTTTTTTACTTTTTTTGCCCCCAGGATTTTTTGTATGGTTGACTTTTTTTTCAAGATTCTTAATAATATACCCATTGAAGTATACTAAGGGGAAAAATATGCGAAAAATACTTGGTTTGTTAATGGGATTGTTACCTGTATCTGCGTTTGCTAATCCTGCGTGTCCGGTGTGCACAATTGCGATTGGTGCGGGTTTGGATATTGCGCGCCGCCTGGGCGTTCCAGACAGTGTTGTTGGTCTGTGGGCCGGGGCATTGCTGACATTGATTGGATATTGGACATTAAAGTTTATGGACAAAAAGGGCTGGCACTTTTTCGGCCGTGATGTGGTTGTTATATTATTATCCATTGCGATGATTGGTTTTGCTTATATGGGTGTTGTTGAATATAACCCTGTATTAATATGTGGTTCATTTGTAATGGATCCTGTGTTATTTGGCACAATCTGTGGCGCGATAATATTTATACTGACATCAAAATTATATCAATGGATGAAAAAGAAAAACGGCGGACATGCACATTTTCCGTTCGAAAAGGTTGTTTTGCCTGTTGTCGCATTGTTTATCGCCAGTTATATAATGATGATTTGTTTTTAACCCAAGGAAAATAGTAAATGAAAAAAATAGAAAGTGTACAAGAATTTGTTGAAAAATTAGACGCCGCTAAAAAGGTAAATCCCAAAGATTTATCCAGTGACCAAGATTTAACAATTGCAATTATGAATTTAATTTCAATCGAAGAACATTTAATGTTCTCGGGCGCCAAAACTGGCAAGCATGAATATTACGACCTGATAAACCAGGTCCGTGATATGCGCAAAAACGCAATGTTAAAAATAATACCTGCGTACGAGGGCGAAGTTTGGTGTATATCAAAACATTTGCTGGCCGCGTCAATGCGTGTATTTGAAGTTGGGACCAAGGCCCTGGCGTCTGGTGACACACAAACAGCGTACGATTTATTTGATCAATCCTATGAATTATATTGCATGTTCTGGGGATTGAACATGGGTATTTTAAATGGTGAAAAAACAACAAAAACTGCGCCAAAAAAACAAGCAGATGTTGCAAAACCCGCCCAGACAAAAAATAAAGCGGTTGAAAATGTGTCTGCCCCTGTTATCAAAGAACAAGGCGGCATGTCAAAACTGAAAAGTTGGGTAAAAAATGCGGTAAACTGCTGTATAGAATAGTTAAAAAAAACTCCCAGTGTTGGGAGTTTTTTATTGCCAAGTGAAATTAAAATTTTGTAAAAAAAATCCCCCAAACGGGGGGATTTTTTATTCGTGTCTATCTGGGTATTTACCATCAATTAAATTCTGACGAATTATGTGATGTTTAACCTTTTGTGTACTGGTCAATGGCAAATCTTCGGTTGTCATTGCATAGTGTGTAACCCATTTATAACTGGCTACTTTTTTGTTTGCTGCCGCAATTGCTTTGCCCAGTTTTTCCATTGTCATACCGTCTTCAACACTGAATACACCGTATGTCACAGTTTTATCTTTGACGACATGTTCAAACACAGCAACGTTTTTAACCCCAGGGATTGTTATATACATTGCCTCCAGTTCGTCTGGATAAACGTTTTTACCGCTGTCCAAAACAATAACTTGTTTTTTACGGCCTGCGAAATGTAATTCGCCGTTTTTATCCATAGACACCATATCGCCCGTATTAAAGAACCCGCGTTCATCAAACACTTCGGCATTAACCGCGTCATTATTCAGATATCCACCAAACACCTGATGACCACGCAACCACAGCACACCGACGCCGTCTTCGTTTTTATCACGAATTTCGCATTCGTTGTTCAGTGTTGGTCCACCGAACGCAAATGGTAAACGTTTTTTAGTAGGCTTTGAAATACAGATTGGTCCGACTGTTTCTGTCAGTCCATAACCCTGAATAAATGTCAACCCCAGACGTTCATAGAATGTTTCAACCTCTGGTTTTGTTGCGGCACCACCTGCAATCAGCAGACGTGCACGACCACCGAATACATCCAAGATTGGTTTTTGAACCTTGCGTACCAAGAATCCCAATCCTAATTTTTCCAACAGTTTTCCATATTTTAAAACAAAAGATACCAACCACCATTTCTTTTGTGCTTTGATATTATCAATAATTTTATTACGGAAAACCTCCCACAGACGTGGTACTGCCGGAATAATTTGCGGACGGAATTTCTTAAAGTCCGCCATAATTTCTTTTGGATTAACGGTTGGTTGTAACAACACCCCGGCCCCATAATGTAATGTCGCCAGAATTTCCACTGCGAACCCAAACACATGATACATTGGCAAGAATCCATATAGGTAATCACCTGGTCTAATCCATTCGGCCATTGATTCCAAAGAATTCGTGCATTCCACGATATTAAAGTGTGTCAGTGGCACAACCTTGGGTACACCCGTAGACCCAGATGTAAATGACATTGTTGCGATATCCAAAGATTCCACATCTGCTGGTTTTAAATCTGGATTAATTTTACCGTCTTTTTTTGTTATTTCATAAAATTTAAATTTGCTTGTTTTATAAACAAAAGACTTTTCTGCGCATACCATTTTACATTTTGTAATAGATGCCATATTGTCGTATTCAAATGGGGTCAGATTTGTATCCAGTAATAACACAGTCCCCCCCAGATACCAAATTGCAAACATTGTTATTGGAAATTCTGGGATATTGTGTGACAAGATACCAACAACATCACCTTTTTTTACGCCCTGTGCATCCAGTGATGCCGCACGTGCTTTTACCAAACCGATAAAGTCTTTGTATGTAACGTTCTCGCGCACCAGATATAAATTATCTGGATATGTTTGTGCGGTACGTTCCAGTAACTGATACATATTCATTATAAAAATTCCTTGTTGTTTTTATATTGGACTGTGGGTATTATACATAACAAACAACAGGAAATCAAATATGAAAATACTTACATTAAATATCAACTCTATACGTGCGCATGCGCAAAGTTTTATTGATTTATTACGTGGCGGCGAATACGACACAATTATGGTCCAAGAACTGAAAGTAGAAACCGCGAACTTTCCACACATGCTGTTTGATGAATTTGGTTATAATATAAAGGTGTTCGGTCAAAAAAGTTGGAATGGTGTTGCAACATTTTCCAAACATTCTATCGAAGATGTAACATGTGGTCTGCCGACATATCCTGATGTAAACGCACGTTTTCTTGAATGTGTTGTTGCGGGACGCGTTCGTCTTATAAATGTATATATGCCAAATGGCGACCTGGTAACATCGCCAAAATTTCCATATAAATTGGAATGGATGAATGCATTTACACAATACATAGAACAATATCTTGATTCCCCAGAACCTGTAATTATCGCCGGTGATTTTAATGTTGCCATACAAGACAGAGATATATGGAATCCAAAAAATTACGAAGGTGTCGCAATATCTGCACCTGCGGCGCGTGATATAATGAATAAATGGTTGTCGGCTGGTTGGGTTGACGCATGGCGCACATTGCACCCAGATGACGTTGGTTATACATGGTATGGTTATCGTGGGCGCGATACCGTTGGGAACAAGCAAGGCCTGCGTTTAGATTATTTCTTGTGCAATAAAACAGCGACGCGTATGATAAAAAATTGTGAAATAGATATGGAACCGCGACTGGCAGAAAAACCGACAGACCATTGTGGTTTGATGTTGTCGTTAAAAGATTAAAAAATCCCCAAACGGGGATTTTTACTTTATGGTCTGGGGCCACGCATTGGGTTCATATTGTTGCCTTTGTTTTCTGTCTTCATAGACCCCATACGTCCCGTCACAATTTTGTCCCCCAGTTTCAATTCATCAGAAATAATTTCTGTTTCTGTGGCCGTCGCCAATCCCTTGGCGTATGGTACGAATACGACCTGGCCGTCACGTAACAACGCCAAATGTGTTGATGGTGTTGCACCATTTGGATCATCAACAATGTTGCTGAAATTACGCACTAAAAATGCCGAGTTTGTAGTTTTCCAAACATTATTCTTTTCCGATATTATAATCGTCACAAACGCGGTCATCCCCGGCATCAGTCGCAGTTCAGAATTATCAACATCAATCACCACAGTATACACAACAACATTTGACGTTGTTGTTGGTGATAATCTTATTTGACGCACAATGCCTTCAAAGGTCTCGGACGGGTACGCATCAACAGTAAAAGAAACTTTTTGACCTTCTTTGATAACACCGATGTCCGCCTCTGACACAGATGTTTCAATTTGCATTTTTGTTAAATCTTCGGCAATTTCGAACAGGTCCGGCGTTTGGAAAGACGCGGCCACAGTTTGCCCGACATCAACCTTGCGTGAGATAACCGTCCCATCCACAGGCGAAATAATTGTCGCATACCCCAGGTTTGTTAACGCGCGTTCATATTGTGATTGCATACGTTTAACAGATTGTTCTGCCTGTTCATACGCGGTCTGTGATTGTTCCATTTCTGCGCGTGAAATAAATCCATCTGCATACAAAGATTTGTTTCTTTCATATTCAGATTTTGCATAATTGCGTTGTGATTCTGCACTGACCAGTGAAGCCTTGGACTCGTCAACAGATGCCTGTAATACGGATGGTTCTATTGTCAGCAAAACATCACCTTTTTTTACCTTGGAATTAAAGTCGACATATAAATTATCAATTGTCCCGGACACCTGAGACCCAACGTTTACAGTGTTCACAGGTTGTATTTCACCGGTTGCGCTGACAACATGTCTTAAATCACCGCGTGTAATATTTACGGTCGCATATTCTTGTTTTTTATCAACTGCGCCACCGAATATCAGTTTTATTGCCACCAACGCCGCCGCAATTAATAATATCCACCATTTTTTGCGCCATATAAACTTCAAGAACCGCCATATCACAGATGGACGTTTAACCTTTGGCTCTACAGGTGCCTGTGGGGCAACAGGTTGTTTTTTTACGTTTTTATTCTTCTTTGCCATTTTGTTCTTCCTGTTCTAGTTCTGCCTTGATTTCACCAACAGCCAGCGCCACAGCGGCCCGTTTAGTAAATAAATCATATTTTGCGGCATTGTTTTGTTTTTCTGCACTGACCAGTTCAGATTGCGCTGTTTGCCAATCCAGCATTGTTGCGCGTCCAACCTTGTACATACCGGCGGTTACTTTTTCGCTTTCAGTTGCAGATTTCAGTAATGTTTCGGTCTGTTTTAATACGGTCTGCGCAGTTTTATAGTTTTGATATGCTGTAAATATATCCAGTGACGCGTTATCTTGGGTTGCGCGTTCTTGTTCAACCGCGCGGTCGTAATTTGCCTGGGCGGCGCGCAGGTTATACATATTTGCAAATCCTGCAAACAATGGCATAGACGCACGTATTCCAATACTGCCACTGACATTATCGTAACCTGCATTAAATGCCTCGGACGGTGTGTCGTTCCACTGTAAAGACCCCGACGCAGAAATAGACGGCAGGTTACTTAAAAAAGTGCTGTTTCTGCGGTGCCATGCGGCATCTTTGTTTGCGGTTGCGCGTAACAGGTCTGGTCTGGTTTTTTGTGCCTGTTCAAACAATTCATCCAAAGATTTTGTTTCTTGGGGTGTTCCAAATTCAGACGGCATATCTGCGATTTTAATATCTTGGTCTGCCGGGAAAGACAGTTTATTTAATAATGCGCCCTTGGCAATTTCGCGATTGTTTTTTGCACGTTCCAGGTCTAAATCACGACTGGCCAATGTGGTATCTGCCTTTAACACGTCTGCGCGTGCCACAGATCCGGCCTTGAATTTTTTTTGTGCGGTATCACGTGCGGTTTGTGCAACTGTGCGCAACATTTCCGCAGATTCAACGTCTGCATCTGCGTTTAATAACGCATAATACGCACCGATTAAACCATAAATATAGTTTTGAACGGTTTCATCATAATCAAACCCGGCCGCCCGCCATGACGCCGCCGATTGATTTAAATCGGACAGTCTTTTGCCAAAATCAAATATTAAATAAGATGCGGACAAAGACGCCCCATACGACCAATCGCCCCAGTTTTCATTACGATACGGCAGTGACGCCGACCCAGATGCGCTTAGGCTGGGTAAATAATCGGCGTAACCGGCATTTTTAGAAAATCGTGCAGATTCATATGCTAAAAAAGACGCAGTTGTTTGTGGGTTACGACACAGCCCCAGTTCGATTACCTGGGGTAAATTAAGTACTTCATCTGGTACACTTGTACGTGTTACGCATTCTTCATACGCGCCAAACGCCATACATGGCACCAATACCCCCAGTAAAAAAGACAGTTTTTTCATCAAAAGTTCTCTCTCGTAATATTTCTTTTATTATATACTATTTTTATCTTGAAATACAATTTTTTTTTGCGTAATATAGTCCTGCTGTTTGGGCCTGGTGGCAGAGTGGTTATGCAGAGGACTGCAAATCCTTCTATGCCGGTTCGATTCCGACTCAGGCCTCCAAAATAAAAAACCGTCCCTTGTGGACGTTTTTTATTTTGAAATCATGATGTGGAGAACCGGCGCCGGTTCGCATGCGCGCAAAGGTTTGCAAGTGGCGTGTGATATTTTGCCACGCAGCAAACCACTGCAAGCAGTGAATCAAGTTGCGTTTAGCAACGGTCGCCCAACGGGCGATGTGAACATTCCGACCCAGGCCTCCAAAATAAAAAACCGTCCCTTGTGGACGTTTTTTATTTTGAAATCTATGTGTTCTGTGTGTATGATAGCAATCATGATAAGTGCTATATCTTTAACAGATTTCAGAAACCACAGTATGTGTCGCATAACAACACAGGGTCGCAATAATATTATAATTACTGGACCAAATGGCGCCGGCAAGACCGCAATCCTAGAGGCAATATCAATGCTGTCTGGCGATCGTGGCATGCGTGGTGCACAAATGTCAGATATTGCACGTTTTGATGGTGACGGTGGTTTTGGTGTTTTTGCCGCATTATCTGACGCATCAGAATTATCTGTTGTGTTTCAATCTGGCGACACAAACAGACGTGCGAAAATCGATGGTGACACGGCCCCCCTGGCAGATTTGTCAAAACATTTGCACATTGTATGGCTGACCCCAAAAGAAGACAGACTGTTCATAGACAGTGCATCTGACAGGCGTTCTTTTTTTGACCGCCTGGCAACATGTTTTGATACATCGCATATTGGGCGCGGTGCCAAGTTGTCAAAATTACTTAGTGAACGCGCCTATGCGTTAAAATCAGGTGCCGACCCACATTGGCTAAATGCGCTGGATGCACAGATTGCGGGTGTTGCCGTGACGGTTGCGGCATCACGAATCCAGTATTGTGGTGAATTGAATTATTTCTTGTCTGATTGCGCGGTATCTGTTTCTGGAAAAATAGAACAAATGTTAATAGACGGAATGACGGCGGGTGACGCCGAAAGGTCTTATTTAGATTATTTGCAAGAAAACAGAATCTTGGTTGGCGATAAAATGGTACTTGATGGGCCACATAAATCTGATTTTGGTGTGTTTAATAAAAAACTGGGGCTGCCCGCACATTTGACCAGTACCGGCCAACAAAAGTCAGTTTTAATTGATTTAATATTGGCACATACAAAATTGGTCTTTACAAAAACAGGTCGTACATCTATCGTTTTATTAGACGAGGCTGCCGCCCACCTGGACGACAAAGCGTGCACCCAATTATTCAGGCAATTACACAATTTAAATGCCCAGGTCTGGGCCACAGGTTTGGATACAGAAAAATTCCAAGATGTACCAAACGCATTATTTGTTGCTTGCCATAATGGGCAAATAAGTAATATAGTATACGGGGAGTAAAAAAACATGGCACGTATAGATTATCAAACTTTACTAGACAATGCGTTAAAGTCCGTTGTCAAAGATGCATTAATTCATGCCCAGTTTAATGGTCTGGGTGATGGTACACACTTTTTTATCACGTTTCGCACACGTGACAGCGGTGTTGTTTTGCCGGATTTCCTGCGCATACGCTATCCAGATATTATGACAATAGTATTGCAATATTCATATAATAATTTACATGTATCTGACAAAGAATTCGGTGTTCAATTGACATTTGATGGTCGTCCATATTTTATACGTGTGCCGTTTTCTGCGCTGGTTGAATTCAAAGACCCATCTGTTGATTTTATGTTGTCTTTTCAGCCCAAGCCCCAACAGCAATCTGCGGACAACGACATGGAATTACCATTGGATGAAAAGCCAGGCACCGTCCCAGACCCCGACCGTGTTGTGTCATTGGATGAATTCAGAAAAAGAAAACAATAAAAAATTCCCATTTCGGGAATTTTTTTATTTTCTGGTGCCCCAAAGCCAAAACTTAACGGACTACAAAGCAACTGTTGAAGATTATATAGCCCTTTTATCCGAATGGCAAAAATTTTGTGAAGAAATTATCAGAACAGGAACAATCATCAAAAATATTTTTTCTGAAAAATTCTGCCATTACCAGTCTTAAGAAACTTTTCAAAAATTTGTGCTTTTTCCTCACTGTCAAAAGCAATATATCCACGCAAATCCCAAGGTTTAAATTTATTTGTATGAACAGAATTACCGTTATTATGTTCTTTTAAGCGTCTTTTTAAATCATTAGTGCAACCAACATAAAAATGTTCTGGAAAATTTATACTTTGTAGAATATACACATAAAACATCAGAAGTCCGCTTTCATTCACTACGTTCATTACAGCGTGACATCCGTTTCTCTAACTCTACACCTTCGTTTGCTTTCTGCGAAACCAATCTCGCTGTAGCGTAAGCGAAAGCGGATGGTGCCCTAAGCAAGAATCGGACTTGCGACTCGTCCTTACCAAGGACGTGTTTTACCACTAGACTATTAGGGCAATTTAGATAACGCAGTTGATTATACGGATGGCTAAACAAAAATCAAGAATATTTTATTGAAAATAGATTTTATCTGGTATAAAATCAGTCTCAGTTGCAAATATGATACGCGTTGATGTGACTGACAACCACGGAGTGTTCATATCGCATAAAAAGTTATAAATCAGGGTGGCACCGCGCAAATAACATATCTGCGCCCCTGAAATTTAACAAACAATGGGTGCCGAAAATCCAAATTTTTCTGCGCCTGAAAACAAAAAGGGACCAAAATGTTATCTTTGAAATCAAAGTACAGAACACACACATGTGGTGAATTAAATCCCACAAATGTTGGCGAAACAGTAATCTTGTCTGGTTGGGTTCATCGTAAACGTGACCATGGGGCATTATTGTTCGTAGACCTGCGTGACAATTATGGTATCACCCAGGTTGTTTTTGATGGTGGTGATGAAAACTTGGAAAAAGTTCGCCCAGAATCAGTTATAAAAATCACAGGCACCGTTGTTGCGCGTGATGCATCTGCGGTTAATGAAAAAATACCAACTGGCGGAATTGAAATTCAGGCGACTTCTTTTGAAGTTTTAACTAATTCAGACGTTTTGCCATTTCAGGTTTTTGGCGATGATGAATCTGTTGCCGAAGATTTAAGATTAAAACACAGATATATTGACCTGCGTCGTGAATCATTGCATAAAAATATTTTAATGCGCAATCGCATTGTAAAGTTTATGCGTGATAAAATGTGGGATATGGGATTTTCAGAATTCCAAACACCTATCTTAACCGCGTCCAGTCCCGAAGGTGCACGTGACTTTATCGTCCCGTCTCGTAATCATCATGGTATGTTTTATGCCCTGCCCCAGGCACCACAACAGTTTAAACAATTGTTACAGGTATCGGGCTTTGACAGATATTTCCAAATTGCACCATGTTTTCGTGACGAAGACCTGCGTGCCGACAGATTGTTAGAATTTTATCAACTGGACCTAGAAATGTCATTTGTTGATTTATTGGATATCCAGGCCGTTGGTGATGAATTGATGCCGGCTTTGATACGTGAATTTGTCCCAGATGCAATATTATCTGATGAAATACCGCATATTTCATTTGACGATGCGATGTTGAAATATGGGTCTGATAAACCAGATTTGCGTAATCCAATAATTATCCACGATGTCACAGAAGTTTTCCGCGGGTCTGATTTTGGTATATTTGCCAACGCCATTGAAAATGGCAGTGTTGTTCGTGCCATACCTGCACCAAACAGTGCGGATAAACCACGTTCATGGTTTGATAAACTGGGCGACTTTGCCGTCAAAGAACTGGGGCTGGGTGGATTGGGATACATTGTATTCGCAGACGAACCCAAGGGCCCTGTTGCGAAAAAGTTAGATGCCGCGCGCATTGAAAAATTGCATGCGATTGCGGGTGATAACGCATCTTTGTTCTTTGTTTGTGACGCGCCGGAATCTGCGGCCAAGGCCGCGGGTAAAATCCGCAATAAATTGGGCGAAGATTTAGGTTTAATCAATCCACGCGAATTCCGTCTGTGTTGGATAGAAGACTTTCCAATGTATGAATTGAACGAAGAAACAGGTGCGATTGATTTTGGTCATAATCCATTCAGTTTACCCAAGGGCGAATTAGATGGTGATCCATTGAAAATCAAAGCAAACCAGTTTGACATGGTGTTAAATGGCGCAGAAATTTGCAGTGGTGGCCTGCGTAATTATAACCCTGAAATCATGGTCAAGGCATTTGCAATCGCTGGATACGGCGAAGATGTTGTCAAGGCCAAGTTTGGTGGTATGTATACCGCGTTCCAATATGGCGCCCCACCACACGGTGGTTGTGCATTTGGTATTGATAGATTGGTTCAAATTATCCTGGGCGAACAAAATCTGCGTGGTGTTGTTGCGTTCCCGACCAATCAACGTGGCCAAGACCTGATGTTGGGTGCACCGACAAATGTCACAGAACAGCAATTACGTGATGTGCATATCCAGGTCAGAAAAAAGAACTAAAAAAAACCGGCATTTGCCGGTTTTTTTATTTTTTATTTTGTATCTGTGCGGACATAAGGTTTGTTAAATTTAAATCTTTGATACGCATATCGATTGCGTGTTGAACTTTTATTTGTTCTTCGAACAGCAACTGATATTGTGCGCCGTTTTCATTTGCAACATATGATACAGATTTTCCTTTTTGGTCGCGATTAACAATCGCCACACCTTGATTAGAATAGATATAATAATCGCCGAACGATGGTTTTATATAGTGTGCATTTTGGATAATATTTAAAAGTTGTTGAATTGTCATTTTTTATCCTTTATTACTTAATATTTTCTTTAAATTTATTCAAAAAAGACTGCATCTGTTGATCTTTTGAATCTTTAAGTACCTGTGAATCTCTGTTTTTGAACAGTTTATACATGTCTTCTGCAAATACTTTATCTGAAAAATCGTATTTTACCTGTCCTTTGTTCATAGATATTTTCAGTGAATCCACCGCTTGTCCAAAACCAAGTGTCTTGAACGTAAAAGTTATTTTACCATCAATAACCCATATTTGTTCATCTGTACCCTGTCCCAATGGGTTGACTTTATTAGACACTAAAACCTTTTTATCTTTAAGTTTTTGTTCTGTCAGGGTTAAAATGTCGTTTTGCATTATTATATTCATACTTTGTATCCTTTATTCCTGGTAAGAAAGTACCATATAAAACACATTTGTCAAATTATTAATACTGTGCTTGATTTTTATGATTTTACATTGTAAACTAACTGGCATGAAACAGAAAGCAATAATTATCATTAAATAAAAGGCGACTGCGCTTTGGCGGTGGCTGGGGCGCGTGGGCGCCTTTTTTTAATGCAATATGGAGTTTTATTATGACATACCCAAAGACAGATGCACGCCCAGATTTTCCTGCCCTGGAACAGGTTGTTTTGGCATCGTGGAATAAAAACGATACTTTTCACAAATCGTTACAGCAAACAAAACATGGCGAACCATTTTTATTTTACGATGGTCCTCCTTTTGCCAATGGTCTGCCCCATTGGGGACATTTGGGTGTGACTGTTGTCAAAGATATGATTTCACGCTTTCAGACAATGAATGGTCGTTATGTAAGGCGCGAATTGGGCTGGGATTGTCATGGGTTGCCTGCGGAAAATTCTGTTGAAAAAAAACAGGGTAAACGTGCCAAAGATATTGTCGCAGATGATGGTATTGCCGCGTTTTGTGATATGTGCAGAACGGACGTTATGACATATACAAACGAATGGAACAGTTTTATATCACGTATGGGTCGTTGGGTTGATATTGGTGATAATTATGGTTACAGAACCATGGATAAAAATTATATGGAATCTATGCTGTGGACATTGAAATCATTGTATGAACGTGGCTTGTTGTACAAAGATTACAGTGTAAATCCATACGATTGGGTAAATGGCACCGTTGTTTCAAATTCCGAAGCGTCCCAAGACTATCGTGAAATTGTTGATGATGCGGTAACGGTTTGGTTTGAATTGGAAAATGGCGACCGGGCAATTGCATGGACAACAACGCCATGGACATTACCTGCGAATTCTGCATTGGCGGTGAATCCAAATATGACGTATCTGCGCATGCAAGACACGGATGGCAGTGTTTATGTCATCGCATCCAGCAGACTGGCGGCATACGAAAAACAATTTGCCAATGCAACAGAAATAGGTCGTGTTAATGGTGCAGATTTGGTTGGTATGCATTATGTGCCACTGTTCCCATATTATGCAGGTACATCTGAATTATTATTCCAGGTTATACCTGCGGATTATGTGTCTGACACTGACGGTACGGGTATTGTCCATATTGCGCCGGCATACGGTGCCGAAGATTTCTGGGCGGCGAAAAATATTGATGCGAAATTCCCAGTGTTATTGAATGTTGATACATACGGTAATTTTGATAACAGTGTGACAGATTTTGCGGGCGAAAATATATTTGACGCCACACCAAAAATATTGGATTGGTTAAAGGCAAATGGACGCTTGGTTAAAAAAGAACAATATAAACACAGTTATCCATTTGGTGACCGCAGTAAACAAAAACTGATACAGCGTGCAACAGATTCTTGGTATATCGATGTTCCAAAAATCAAAGACAAATTACTGGCGAATAATGCCTTGGTAAATTGGACATCTGCGGGCGAGCGTTTTCGCAGTTGGATTGAAAATGCGCGTCCTTGGTCAATATCACGTAATCGTTTCTGGGGTATGCCACTGCCAATTTGGGAACGTGACGGCGAATACAAGGTATTTGGTTCAATCGCAGAATTAGAAGAATTCTTTGGCGTGCCTGTTAATGACTTGCACCGTCCAACATTGGATAAATTATCGCGCGATGGTTGGACCCGTATCCCAGATGTATTAGATTGCTGGGTGGAAAGTGGTTCTATGCCATGGGCGTCATTACATTATCCGTTTGAAAATGTAGACACATTTGAAAAATCTTTTCCTGCCGATTATATTATCGAAGGTCAAGATCAAACACGTGGTTGGTTTTATGCACTGATGGTATTGGCAACAGCGTTATTTGATAAACCTGCGTTTAAAACGGTGTCTGCAAATGGTATGGTGGTTGATGAAAATAAAAAGAAGTTTTCAAAATCGCTAAGAAACTTTGTCGACCCATCTGACCAAATAGAACAATATGGCGCAGATTCAATTCGCCTGTTTATATTGGGGTCTAATTTTATGAAGGCAGAACCGGTTCCTGTTGATAAAGAAGGTAAAGTATTCCTTGATTCTGCCAAGGTGATTTTAACCCCATTGTGGATGGCGTATCACTTCTTTACACTGTACGCGAATCCTGCAAATATCACCGCCCAGCATGTTGAAACATCTGACAATGCGCTGGATAAATATATATTGTCCGAATTAAATGTGTTAACAGATGTTGTCTGCACGTCTTTGAACGAATATAAACCAGACGTTGCCATCAAAGAATTTGTTCGATTCTTGGATATTTTGAACAACTGGTACATACGTCGCAGTCGTACACGTTTCTGGGACGAAGAACAATGCGCGTTTGATGTGCTGTACACAGTGTTAACAACATTGTGTCGTGTGTTGGCACCATTTGCACCATTTGTATCAGATTATATTTACACAAATCTGACGGGGGCAGAATCTGTGCATTTAACAACATTTCCTGTGGCGTCAGACATTGATACGAAAATCGTAGAAGATATGCGCCGCGTACAGTCAATTGTATCTGTTGGTAATCAATTGCGTGAGCAATATAAATTACGTAATCGTCTGCCGTTAAATTCGGTAACAATTGCCGGCGCCGACATGCCAGAATACGCCAATATCATCAAAGAAGAATTAAATGTAAAACACGTAAAGTTTGATAACAATATATCAAATGTTGCGGACAGTTTTGTATATCTGATTACACCAAAAATAGGTGGCCGTTTGGGCGGTGCATTAAAAGACATAATACCATCTGTTAAACGTGGTGATTATGAAATTGTTGGTGATAAATTACATACTGCGGGATATATATTAAATTCTGATGAATTTGAACAAAGATTAACTGTGCGTCGTGATGTCTCTGGTGCGGCGTTGCCTGATAATACTGCGGTTGTGGTACTAGATACAGACGTTAACGCAGAATTGATTGCCGAAGGTCTGGCAAACGATGCGTTGCGCTTTATCCAAGATACCCGCAAGACAGCAGGCCTGGACGTTTCGGACAGAATAATTTTGACATATTCTGCGGACCCTGCATTGGCGATTGCAATTGAACAGCATAAAAAGCGTATTATGCGTGATGCATTGATTGTTGAAATGCGCGCTGGGGACGGCCAATATAAAAAAGATATTCTGGGATATGACTTATCAATTGATGTGACCAAGGCATAAGGGGTAAAAGTTGGCAAAGTATTGTGAACAGTTTTCGTTGGATTGTACGTTTTGTTCGGATTCTTATCAGTGTTTGTCTGATAAAGAATGCGAACATCAAATAATGCTTAAACCGACAGAAACAGAAATATTTTTCTTAAAGCAATTAAAACAACAAAGAATACAAAATAACGAAACGCTTAAAAGGTTAACAGATTTTATTGAAAAACAAAATAACCAAAGGTGAAAACATGGGGAAAACTTGCGTATATTGTGGTAATATCAGTACAACATGTCCAAATAAATTACCAAATGGACAATGTAAAACCGATGGCTTAAACGAAGGTTCTGAATGTAATTTTGCCGCAGAACTTATATATCCTGAAATGGGTTTCTTGATAGAATATCTGTACAATATCCACAATGGAACACCCCGTGTCATAGATTTGGCAAATGGTATTCATAAATCACCTTGGATGTATGATTTTTATTGCACACAAATTGATAAACAGTGTCCTTATCAAACACGTGGTGGCAAATGCAACAGGCCGGAATGTTTGGTTGATGATAAATATTGTCCAAAACAAGCAACCTTTACAAAAGACATAGAATTGGCTACTCGGTTATTACAGCGAATTCATTACAGACTGGAAAAACAACAAAAACAAATTGCCGAACTGCAACAAAATCAGAAATAAAGGATTTATCATGAATAAAAAACGTATATTTTTATATTGTTGTGTTTTTATTGCTGTAATTTTTGGGTGTTTTTATATCGGCAAATCCACAATATCACAAACATCAGAAACCCCGGAAATACAAAAATTTTCTGTTTTTGGTAAATGTGCAGATGGACAAGTAATAACAACAAAAACGAACAATAAAGAAAATGTCGAATATTTTTCACAATGTTTTTGTATGATTTCAAATCAAGAAAATCCAGAACCTGTATGGCTTGATATGGCAAGTATAAAACATACTGAATTTATAGACAGTGATTCTAAAATGGCGGTTATGAAATGTAACAGTGGTTGTGATGATTTGTGTAAATCGCACTTTAATGAATTTTTATCAAAAAATCCTGATTTTAAAATAGCAAAACGATGGTAATAACACTATGACGCCACAGCAATATTTTGAAAATGTACCGAATACAGTTGATATGACTATACGCTCGGAACTGTATCACACAAATGAATTTAATTTTGCTGTGGCGGTGATATTATCTGCCCAGGCAACGGACAAGAAAGTAAACGAGGTAACCCCCGCCCTGTTCGCGGTTGCGCCAACACCACAAAAAATGTTGGAATTGGGATTGGATGGTTTAAAAGAATATATCAAGGTTATTTCTTTCTTTAATAACAAGGCGAAAAATATTATCGCATTGTCACAACGGTTATCCGATGAAAATATAACAGACACATTTTCAGAAAAATATCACACGCGTGATGCATTGATGTCTTTGCCGGGAATCGGACAAAAGACGGCCAACGTTGTTATGAATGTTTTATGGAACGCGCCACAAATTGGTGTTGATACGCATGTGTTTCGTAATTCGCACAGATATGGTTGGGTTGACCGTACCGATAACACGCCTGAAAAAGTAGAAATAAAACTGTTGAAAAAAATCCCCAAAAAATATCATCCAATTGTAAATCATGTTATGGTGTTGCATGGCCGATATACGTGTCGTGCGATAAAACCAAAATGTGACGAATGTCCTGTGGCAAAATATTGCAACGCAAAACAATAAAAAAAGCCGGCAAATGCCGGCAATTTTTATTCGTGCCGCAGACTGTCTATTGGGTTTAACTTTGCGGCCTTCATTGCCGGCATAACGCCCGAAGACAACCCCACAACTATCGCCACAGATACAGACAATAATACCGGCCAAATACTGAACGGCACATTATACCCCAATATAAATCGACCGACACCCTGTGATAAACCCACCCCCAGTATCAGTCCAATCATAGACCCAATAAAAGATATCAAAACAGATTCGGACAAGAATTGAATTATTATCATACGCTCGCGTGCGCCAATGGCCTTGCGGATACCAATTTCACGTGTGCGTTCTGCAACAGAAACCAACATCATATTCATAATACCAATTGCACCCACCAATAATGACACCGCCGCAATAGCAATCAATAACAGTTTTAAATACCCGGTCACAGTATTCATTGTTTCCATAATCTGTTTCATATCCATAATTTGAAAGTCATCAGCCACATCGTCTTTCAGTCTGTGCCTTTGTCGCAATAACATAGATATTTGTTCAATGGCCAGATTATTATCAGATTCTGCAAATAACTTCATTGCAACCATATTCACAGAATTTGGAAAGCGTGATCCCTGTAATCGTTTTTTCAGTGTTGTAATTGGGATTATTATCATATCGTCTTGACTGCCCATTGCGGAATCACCTTTGGCCTTGGTGACACCGATAACAACAAACGGTGTGTTTTGAACACGAATAACTTCGCCCACAGGATTCTTGGGCAGTCCCAGTTCTTCGGCTGTTTCCGGTCCAATGACGGCATATGTCGATGCATTGCGAACTGCGGACATATCAAAAAAAGTCCCGTATTCAATTTCTACATTTTGCACAGTTGTATAATCAGGATACACCCCAATCATAGAAGTCCCCCAGTTTTTATTCCCGTAAATCACCTGGGCGGCACTGTTTTGTATTGGTGTTATTGCCATAACATCGGGCAGTTTACCGATAAATTCAGCGTCTTGAATGGTCAGTGTTTGTCGGTTTCCTGTTCTGACACCGGCCTGTTGTGCGGCGCCGGCACGTATCATAATTGTATTTGTCCCCAGTGATGAAAATTGGTCTGTAATAGATTTTTGCACTGTTTCCCCCACGGCCACCATAATCACCACCGCCATAACACCGATGATAATACCTAATACCGTCAAAAAAGAACGAATTTTGTTACCGCTGATTGATAGCCAAGATTCTTTTAAAATATCATTAAATGTCATTATGTTATCCCCTGCTGTTTACAGTTTTGCATCATTTTTTGGAATTGGACCGTCATAGTTTATACGTCCGTCACGAATGTGTATCAGTCTGTCGGCATACTTTGCAATATCAAATTCGTGTGTAATCATTACAATAGTGATACCCATTTCTTTGTTCAGTTTTTTAAAGAATTGTAAAATTTCATTTCCCATTTTACTGTCCAATGCGCCCGTTGGTTCGTCTGCTAAAATCAGTTTTGGGTCACCGGCCAGTGCACGCGCAATTGCGACGCGTTGCTTCATCCCGCCTGATAACTGTGTTGGCAAATAAGATTCAAAGTTTTCCAGTCCCACGCGTTTCAGCATTTCGCGCGCACGTCTAATTCTTTCATCCATTGGCATCCCACGATACATCAGTGGCAACATAACATTATCCAACACGCTGCGCTTTGACAGCAGGTTAAATTGTTGAAAAACAAATCCTATATGTTCATTTCTGACAATTGCCAGTTCATCTGGTGTTAACCCCGTCACATCACGACCATACAGTTCATACACCCCAGATGTCGGTGTGTCTAATGCCCCAATAATATTCATGCATGTCGATTTCCCAGATCCCGACGGCCCCATAATCGCAACAAATTCGCCGGCATGAACAGTAAAATTTATATTAAATAAAACCTGTTGTTGACCGCCAAGTTCCAATGGAAAACTTTTATTTATATCCTTCAGCGATATAATAATATCTGATTTTTTCTTCATATGCATTCTCTCTGTTTCAGTATTATTATATCATTACAAACAAATGTTTTTTACAAAAAAAACCGGCAAAAACCGGTTTTTTAATCATATGGATTTTCTGATTTTTCATATTCAATAATTATCGGCAAATGTTCCCATTTAAGTGCCGTCGCCAGTCCGCGTCGCAAATATCTGGTGTATGATTCGGGGATATCAGACGCCCCACCAACATTGATAGTAATTTTCATTGGATGTCGTCCTGTTTGTCTGGCGAATTTAATTTTCATTGCGCGTTTCAATCGTGACATTGGTGGCTGACGTTGTTCCACCAACTTTTCAACAATTCTGTTAATTAAACTGGTTGGTGCCTGGGCCATAGAAATATCCCATTGTTCATAGATGCGTCGGAACATATTTTGCACGCCCATACCTGTTTCTGCGGAAACGGCCAATATCATTGGTTTTATTATCTGATGAAAAGAATTTGCGAATTGGTGTTTTAACTTTAATAATTTTTCATCACGTAATTCTGGTTCAACCAGGTCCCATTTATTCAGTGCAACACATAAAATTTTTCCTGCGTTATAAACGCGTGCGGCAATCCCCAGTGCCTGGTTTTCAATATTGCGCGTTGCGTCAACCATCAGTATAACAACATCTGATTTTTCAATCGCATCCAGTGATTTCAGCGCAGATAACGTTTCCACGTCATCTGTGACACCGGCCTTTCTACGCAGCCCCGCTGTATCCATCAGAACAATGTCGCGCCCATAGAATTTTGTCGGTATTTTAACGGTGTCACGTGTAATTCCTGGGGCGTCCATAACAATCTGGCGTTTTTCACCCAACACGCGATTTACAAATGTTGATTTGCCAACATTTGGCTGGCCCAGAACTGCGATTTTAATTCTGGTATCTGGGTCAGGTTCTTGATTTTGTGTTTCGTTTTCAGGCCCATAATTTGCAATTTTATCCAAGAATTCATAGATTTTATCAAACCCACGTTTGTGTTCTGCGGAAACCAAAACCGGTTCGCCAAACCCCAGTTTGTAAAAATCATGAACATTGGCCAGTCTTTTTTCCGATTCGCTTTTATTAATCAACAGCAATATCGGCGCCCGTGTTTTACGGTGCACCATCCGTGCCCAGTCCATATCTTCGTTGGTCAGTCCGACCCGACCATCGACAACGAATAAAACGGCATCTGCATCGGCAATTGCATCTATTGCCATATTGGTTGAATCCAATGCAATTCCACTGCGTGCATTTTCCAGTCCCGCCGTATCAAACAGGGAATACGGGCGGTTTTTAAATTTTCCCGATATAGTATCACGCGTAACCCCCGGTCTGTCATGTACCAGTGCGTCACGTGTTCCCGTCAGGGCATTAAACAATGTAGACTTACCTGTATTTGGTCGTCCTGCAATAGTTATTTTAATCATAATTTTTCCATTGATTTTTTGTAATTATAAAGCAAAAATATAAATAATCAAATACAGGGAGCCAACTATGACTAAAAAACTGGACAAAGCCATAAAACATATCCGTAATGTAATTGTTAACCCACGGCGCTTTTTTACCAAGATTGTTGCCGATGGTAACATGGAAGAATCAATGTTAAAGGCATTTTTGTATGGTTTATTGGGTGGCTGTTTGGTTTTACTTATCAGATTACTGGGTGGTGCAACAATTACACTGGGTGCCATATTTACGGCGGTTATAATTGTTCCTGTGTTGGCTGTTTCGCTGTTGTTCGTACTGGGCGGACTTATGATGCTGGTATCTGAAATCACGGGTGGTGAACGTGATTGGGAAATCGCGATCAAGGGATTGGCGTCAATATTCTTTATATATCCTGTGATATTGGTTTTGAATGCCTTGGCGTTTAATTGTGTATCTATTTGGGTGATAAGTTTACTGGTAGATATATATGTTTTGTTCTTGTTTTATAACATATCATTGTATTGCATGCGCGGTAAAAAGGCCAATGTTATATTGGTAATTGGTATACTGGCATTGTTTATGATAACAGTATACGCAACAGATTACCGTATTGGTTGGTTTATGTTAAAGAACACGGGCGCAACCCTGGCATGCTTGGTATAAAAAAGAAATCGGCAATCGCCGATTTTTTTTAACTATGGTGCCGGTAATAGGACTTGAACCTACGACCCCCTCATTACGAATGAGATGCTCTACCAACTGAGCTATACCGGCAATGTGTACAAACTATAATACATCTTTTTAATTATTTCCAGCCTAAATTAATATAAATATTTGCTTTTCAAAAAAACTTTGTTATAATCAACCTGCTTTGGTTTCTGGACATAGCGCCCCAGGCAAACTTTTTGGGTGGTTAGCTCAGTTGGGAAGCCGCGTACGTTGACATCGTAAATGTCGTCGGTTTCTGGACATAGCGCCCCAGGCAAACCTTTTAGGGTGGTTAGCTCAGTTGGTTAGAGCGTTACGTTGACATCGTTATTCTCCCTTGATTATTTGTTTTTTGAATTTTTCCTAGATTTCTGCTGTATACACTCATTTTTTATTCCTTTTGTTTTGTCGCATTTTCTTGTGTTTTGGAGCAATTTTGGAGCACTTTGTAGATTTTGATGCTTATTTTGCATAGTTTGACATGGTGTATTTGTACAGGTGTGCCATCTTATTGCTAACCCATTCATCAACATCGTTGCGCGCGTAGACTGTTGTTCGTCCCCATTTTCGGAACGCAGGTGATTTACCTTGAGCTCTCAGTTTTTCCAACAGCTTTTTTGAGGTCGGCAATCCACATTCATTTGTAAGATACACCGACAAGTCTTTTTCAGTAATATAATCTGTTTTGATTCCCATAATTATGCCCCTTGGTTTTGAATTTCTTGTTCTGCTTTCTGATATCCGCTGTTCAGTAGTTTTTGTATGCTTTCTGACACCATATCGGCCTTTGCTATCAATTTTTTCATTCTGTTGTGCGTATACTTCGCTGTTACACCACCGTTGCTATGACCCAATAAGCCACCAATCTGCAATTCAGGGATATCCAATTCATTACATTGGGTCGCAAACGAATGCCGTAAACTGTGTGGATGTATTTTTTCCTGCAGACCAGCAACAGATGCACAAATTGTTTTTAGTGCTTTGCCACAGTCCTGCCGGTGTATTTCTTGTCCGTCTTTATCCATGCTTGGAAACAGATATTTGGAACTTTTGCTTTTATACATTTCTTCTAACAATCGTTTCGCAGCAGAACCAAAAACCCTGATTTGTTCGCCGTCAGTGGTCTTGGTTTGTGCAAAATTGAAATACTGTTGTTTCAAATTCACCCTATCCCACGTAAGCCCCAATAGCTCGCTTTTACGACAACCAGTCAACAGCAATAGCTTTATGATGTCTGTTGCCTGTGCATCTTTTCTAGCTTTGGTTTTTGACAACTCAGATTTTCTTATTGCGTAGCCAAATTGTGTAAAAGATTCTTCATCAAGGTATGCAGCCGCCTTTTTGTTATGAATGATTTTTTCAAACTTTTTTGAACTCATCGGATTTTTCTCAATAAGGTCATGTGCTTCGCCAAAATTCAATATGGCATTCAACATTTCCATAACACGCTTGGCACATCCCGTGCCACCTGTAACCTTTGTATACGAATGTGGATTATTTGGATTTTTCTGCCCCTCTATGACAATGCGCTTATCACCATTTGCAATCGCAGACTGCAACCCCATGACATCCTCTACGCTCAAATCTGATAATCGTATATCACCTATGATTGGCAGGACATGTCTTGTGATGCGGCTTTTGTCTACCTTTTTAGTACTGGCGCGAACATAGTGTTCTGCCTGATATTTTTCACATAAATCTTTTACCGTAAAATTTTTGTTCTTTTTGGATTTTATCAGACTATCTGACTTGATTGTTGGCTTGAATTCGTCTAGCAAGTCGCGTGCCTCATTTACAGACATATCACTTGTTTTGCCCAATGTTTTGGTCTGGTTCTTGTTACATTTATTTCTATATTTGTATATAAAGGTTGCACCGGTTTTACCAATACGGATACCGAATCCACTTGTTTTTGTATCCCAAATAATTTTTGCTTGAACTATGCCTTTTTCAATTTGGATATTGATTTTGTTTACTAAAGTTTGTGAAATGTTTTCCTTGGTTGCCATTTTAGCTGCCTTTTTGTTTCTCTTGATTTTTTATCCAAACAAGCTAAAATGACTTTTGTCGCAGCACTCTAACTTGTTTAGGGTTCTGTTGGGATGAGCGAGCGCCAACTTGTTCATCCCATTTTATTTTTATTCCATATTTGCTTTTATATAATTCATGATTCTGTCTGCAATATCTGGTCTTTTTGCATAGCGTTTGTAGACTTGTGATTCTATCATATACGGGGATATATTCATAACCCCAGACATGTGTTTGTCTTCTGGTATCGCTAACAACTTATTTCTAAATTCATTTGCTTCATCTGCTGTCATGCTGTTGACTTTTTTGGCCATCAGCTCCATCAGCTCTTTTGTCCAATCTTTATTATTTGGGGTCTGAACCATGATGTATTGCTCAAATTCTCGGTCGATTACAACTGCTTCTGTTTGTGTTTCACGAATGCTTTTATCCAGTTCTTCAATTTCACTTTTGGGTAAGGCAAACGCTGAAATGATGTTTTCGCGCAGGAAAGCCGGTATCGTTTGTTGTCCAGATATAACCAATGACATTGTTGTAGGGGATACGCCCAAGATTTCAGACAAATGGGCAACGCTTATTCTATGCTTTGCACAAAATATCGACAACCACATTCCAAACTTTGTTCTATAATTAGCCATGTTTTTAGCTCCTGTAAGACTATTGTTATACGCATTATAAACAAACTTTATAAATAGTCAAGAAAAACTTTATTATCTTTATAAAGACTACAAACACATAAAAATCCGCAGGGGTTCTGCGGAATATAGTTTGTTTACAGTCCCAAATCTTCAAAAACACCATACATGGATTCCAACATATACAATGGAATAGATAACAAAGGCTCATCGTATCTAAACATACACAGGGATGTTTTGACTGCTATCTTGGGCTGATACTCCTGCATATAAACCCGAAGTGATTTGGCCTTGGTGTTGATGTCGGACTTTGCTTCAATGGGTACAATGTGGCTTTTATATTGAATCAGGAAGTCCAACTCGGCATTACCCTTGTCGCGTCCCCAATAGAATAAAGGCGTATCGGTTGTGGATTTTAGCTCTTGGCATACATATTGTTCGGTTACTGCCCCTGCATAATCGTCAAATATTCGTGGTTCGGGCAGATAGAACGAAGATATATCCACATTGGAATGGGCGCATAATAGACCAACGTCATGCATAAAAAGTTTGAAGCTTTCGCGCTCTTGGTCGCGCTGTAATGGCAGGCGCGGTGTCAGTGTGCGTGAAACCTTGTATACCAACCCCGTATTTATCAACCAATTCAAAGCATTTTCAAATTCTGCGGCACGACCACCTGATTTGACTTCTTTGTATATAAACTTCTTTTTTTCACGCGCCAAGTGATATGGTATAGAATCCCACAGCATACGAACCTTTGGGATATCGCTTTTGTTTATATGTTTTGAAAAGTCGTTGCGATAGGCCGCCAGTATTTCCTTTTGTTCCTCTCTTACCGCTTTCAAGTCGCCATTGGATTCAACAAAGGTTCGCACAACCGCCGGCATCCCACCAACATAGAAATATGTTTTCAGAACATCAGACAACAGGGCTTTCATTGCGTCCAGTTGTTCAACATCACGTTCCAGAATAACATCTAACAAACGCTCTTTACCTGTTGCTTCTAAGAATTCATAGAATGTCATTGGATATACGGTCAGGCTATCAACCTTGCCCACTGGGAATTTGCCCTCTGACACGCCGAGAAAGCTACCTGCCGCGATTACATGATATTCTGGTGCTTGCTCAGTAAAATATTTCAATGCATCTTTGGCGCGTTGGCACTCTTGCAACTCATCCAATATAATCAAGGTATTTTCTGGGGTTATATCTTTGCCAAAATGCCCCTCTAAGGCTTTGATAATACGGTGTGGGTCAAGGCTGCCTTGGAAATAATCGCACAGCGCCGGTTCAGTGTCAAAGTTGGCGTATATGGTCTGGGCAAATTCTGTTTCACCAAACTCCTGCATCAACCAAGTTTTACCCACCTGACGCGCACCCCATAATACCATCGGCTTGCGGTTTGGTTTATTCTTCCAATTTTTCAAAGCTTCTAAAGCGTATCTTTTCATGATATAATCCTGTTGTATGACGGCATAATAACATAATTTTTACACTTTTTCAAGGGAATAAATGTATAAACATTACACTTTTTCAATGGAATAAATGTAATTTGTATACGGTTTTTCGATGGAACAAGTGTTGAAATATCGAATTTTTTGCATAAAAAGCGCATTTATTTTTTGTTATTGTGCAATTTTTTTCTTTTTACTAATATCAGGAATAAATGGAGATGATGTTATGAGTTTGAGTGCCAACGTACAGGAAAAAGCAAATCTGATTTGGGCGATTGCAGACAAACTGGTCGGCCCGTTTGAACCACATGAATACGGCGAAGTTATATTACCATTTGTGGTAATAAAGCGTTTTGATTGCATCCTTGCCGACACCAAGGACAAGGTTTTAGAAGAACACAAGGCCATTCAAGGATTGGACAACAAAGAACTGATAGACGTTAGGCTGAAAAAGGCCAGCGGGGTTCAATTTTATAACATCAGCCCATTTACATTTGAAAAGCTGTTGGATGCGCCAAACAATATCGCCAGCAATTTCAAGGCATATCTGGCTGGCTTTTCAGAAAACGTTCAAAACATCATTGAAAAATTTGACTTTGATAAGCAACTTGCACGACTGGTTGATAAAGACTTGTTGTACATCATTGTCCAAGAATTTTGCTCGACAAAGGCAGACCTGCACCCAGATAAGATAAGCAATCTGGAAATGGGGTATATCTTTGAAGAAATTATCAGACGTTTTTCAGAAGCCCATAATGGCGCGGCCGGTCAACACTATACCCCGCGCGAGGTTATTCGCTTGATGGTAAATATCTTGTTTGACAGCGATGATGAAATCTTGACTGATACAACCGTAAAAACCATGTATGACCCGACTGTGGGAACGGGTGGGATGTTGTCTGTGGCATCTGAATATCTGAAAGAAATGAATCCTGATGCCAAGTTGTTATGTTATGGCCAAGAAATCAATGATAAGACGTTTGCAATTTGCAAGGCAGACATGCTTATCAAGGGGGAAAACGCAGACAATATCAAGAACGGCAACACACTGGCGGATGATAAATTTGAAGACAGCAAGTTTTCGTACATTCTGTCCAATCCACCATTTGGTATTGAATGGAAGAAAGAAAAATCCGCCGTTGAGAACGAGGCAAAATTAGGGTTTGCGGGTCGTTTCGGTGCAGGTCTGCCACCGGTCAGCGACAGTCAGATGTTGTTCCTGCAAATCTGTATCAACAAATTGAATCCGGATAAAGGTAAGGCATGTGTTATTCAAAATGGGTCGCCGTTATTCAGTGGCGATGCCGGCAGTGGCCCATCAGAAATACGCAGATATCTGTTGGAACACGATTATTTGGATGCGATTATCGGACTGCCCAACAACATATTTTACAACACCGGAATCGCAACATATATCTGGGTACTGTCAACCAGAAAGCCCGCGCAGCGCAAAGGAAAGGTAATTCTTATCAACGCAAGCGAGATGTATGAAAAACGTAGAAAGGCATTGGGTGATAAAAGACACGACATTCCAGAAAGTGCGATTGCAGAAATAACACGTGTATACAGCGAATTCAAAGAAACAGAAATCAGCAAGATATTCAATACAGATGAATTCGGATATCGCAAGGTTGTTGTTGAACGTCCATTGCGTGATGAAAACGGTGATGTTGTTTTGAAGAAAGGAAAACCAGTTGCCGACCCAAAGTTACGCGACACAGAAAACATCCCATTGACCGAAGATATTCAGACGTATTTTGAGCGCGAGGTTTTGCCATTCGCACCCGATGCATGGATTGATGAATCCAAGACAAAAATCGGATACGAAATACCATTTACAAGATATTTCTATAAATACACCCCGCCACGCAAATCAGAAGACATCATGGCGGAAATAATGACATTGGAATCTGAATTGGATGCACTGTTGAAAGGGGTATCCAAATGAAAGGAATAAATCCGATAGCTGCACAAATAACAAATTCCCCAGCGGCTAAACTTGCCGCAAAATTAGCAAGCAGTCCAATGGCAAAAATGGCTACCAATCCGATGGTAAAGGCTGCAACACAAATGGCGAACAACCCAATGGCACAAGCAGCCACACGATTATCACGCATTGCCCAACCGTATGCCGAAGCGCTTCAAAAGCTTAGCCATATTGAGTGGATTGGCAAAATCCCTAAGTGTTGGGATATAGTAAAAACCAAACGTATTTTTCAAAACAATAAACAAGTTGCAGGCAAACATGCCGGTGATTATGAGCGCCTTGCTCTTACTATGAATGGGGTAATAAAACGAGATAAAGATGATGCTGAGGGGCTACAACCCGAAAGCTTTGATGGCTATCAAGTGCTAGGACAAAATCAACTGGTGTTCAAACTGATTGATTTGGAAAATGTAAAAACAAGCCGAGTAGGATTATCTCCATTTACCGGCATAGTATCCCCCGCATATATCGTTTTGAAAAACACCCAAGTAGACAATCGTTTTTTCTATTACTATTACATGAATATGTATTACCAAGAAATATTCAATTACATGGGCGGAGAGGGAGTTAGAAGTGCATTGAATGCGAAAGATTTGCTTGAAGTACCTTTGCCCAACATATCCACGTCCGAACAACAAGCGATTGCGGATTATTTGGATGGGGAATGTGCGCGAATTGATGGCATTGTTACAACCCAGCGACAGATAATTGAACGCCTGAAAGAATACAAGAAATCATTTATTACCGAGGCGGTTACACGTGGCCTGAACCCCGATGCGCCAATGAAAGACAGCGGCATCGAATGGATAGGCAAGATTCCAAAGAATTGGGAAATATCAAAAGTATCTTTCTTTTTTGATATACAGTTGGGCAAGATGGTACAACCAAATAAAGAAAATGAATTTGATATAGAGCGCCCTTATTTATGTGCAGTCAACTTCGGTAACAATACATTCAAACTGGATACAATAAAGACAATGTGGTTTTCTCCAGCTGAGATAGAATTATACCGAGTTTCTGTTGGGGATTTGTTTGTGGTAGAGGGCGGAGATATCGCTAGCTCCGACTTTGTTACACACCCTTTAGAAGACTTCGGTTTTCAAAACGCCTTACATAGAGTAAGAGCTCGTGCCAGTGCAGATACTAGATTTTTGAGATATCTTTTGATTGTTGCAAAAAATATGGGTTATATCGACTTGATTTGCAATAAAGCAACTATTGCACATTTTTCTAAGGATAAATTTCAAAACATGCCTTTTTTAGTCGCACCACTATCAGAACAACAAGCCATTGCGGATTATTTGGACAAGAAGAGTGCAGAGGTTGACACTATAATTGAAAAGCGTGAGCGGATGATAGAACTGATGACGGAATATAAAAAATCACTGATATACGAATGTGTTACCGGTAAAAAGGAAATAGTTGATGTTGTGGAATGATTTCTTTTCTTCACAGTTGTTTGGGGTTATTATTGGGGCACTGATGACCGGTGGTTTTACGTGGCTGTTGGATTGCCTGCGATACAAACGTGAACGCAAGGCACACATTCAACAAAAACGCGAAGAATTATATATTCAAGCGTGTCATGTGTTGATGGAACATGATAAATACTGTCGCGACCACGAATGGCCCAAAAAGTGCAAAGAAATGTTCAATGAATTACAGGGCAAAATGCTGATATATGCATCAAAGAAGATTTATAAACAATATTATGCATTAGATACTGAAATTTGTTCTGTTTATGCTAAAATGAAATCCAAGAAACAACGTGAAGAAATGTCAAACAAGATAGCCGACAAGGTAGAGGCGTTTGCATCAGAAATGCGTAAAGAACTGGGTATAAAAGGAGTGTTATAATGGCCGGCGACAACCTGAAAGAAATCAATTTAGAAGCAGCAATAGAAGCATATTTGACATCTGATATGGGTGGCTATGCCAAGGGTAATCCGGATAAATTTGACCGCAAATTGGCACTGGATAAAGATACGCTGATTGAATTTGTAAAAAACACTCAACCCAAGGCATGGGAACGCTATACCCAGACGTATCCAACAAATCCCGAAGAAGTATTTATCGACAGGGTGCACACAGTTATCAAGCAAGCGCCAAAGGGATTATTGCAGATTCTGCGTACCGGATTCAAAGACAGGGGAATTGAATTCAAGCTGTGTTATTTCAAGCCAGATAACAGCATGAATGAAGCGGATGTAGAACTGTATAACAAAAACATCCTGCATTGCACACGCCAGTTGCATTATTCGGTATCCAATGAAAACAGCATTGATATTGTTTTATTCTTGAACGGTATACCGGTTGTGTCAATGGAGCTAAAAAACCAATTCACAGGCCAAGATACATCAAACGCAATCGACCAATACAAATTTGACCGAAATTCCAAAGACACAATATTTGAATTCAAGAACAGGGTCTTTGTGCACTTTGCGGTTGACTTGTATGAAGCGTACATGACAACAAAACTGGATGGTGTAAAGACATTTTTCTTGCCATTCAATCAGGGTTCAAATGGTGCGGGCAATATCGGTGGCAAGGGTAATCCAGCAAACCCTGATGGCTTTACAACGTCTTATTTGTGGGAAAAAGTATTATGTAAAGATATGCTGATGGAAATAATTCAAAAGTATCTGCACATCCAAATCACCCGAAACAAAAAGACCAAGGCAATCGAAAAAGAAACGATGATATTCCCGCGCTATCACCAGTTGGACGTTGTTACAAAATTGGTAGATGACGTAAAGCAAAATGGCGCAGGAAAAAGCTATTTGATTCAACACTCAGCAGGCTCAGGCAAAAGTAACTCTATCGCATGGTTAGCATATCACCTAGCAAGCCTACATAACGACCAGAACGAGAAGATATTCAATTCGGTTATCGTTTTGACAGACAGACGTGTTTTGGATTCACAGCTGCAAGACACAATTACACAATTTGACCATACGAGCGGCCTTGTTGAACCTATCAAAGAGGGGTCAAAACAGCTGAAGAATGCAATCAACGAAAAGAAAGCGATTATTATTTCAACTATCCAAAAGTTCCCGATTATTTACAAGGAATTGGTATCTGAAAACAGGTCTTTTGCCATTATCGCGGACGAGGGGCACAGCAGTCAATCCGGTAAGGCCGCAGCAAGTGTTATTCAGGGTTTAGGCGATACAGAAGAAGAAACACTGAACAAATTTGCCGAACAAGAAGCACAGACCGAAGAAAAACAAGATGAAGAAATGGACACCTTGGAAAACACACTAAAATCCCAAGGACAGCATGACAATTTATCTTTCTTTGCATTTACAGCCACACCCAAGGCAAAGACACTGAACCGATTTGGGACAAGGCAGCCGGATGGGTCATACAAGGCCTTTCACGTCTACTCTATGCAGCAGGCCATAGAAGAGGGATTTATCTTGGACGTGTTGCAGAACTATACGACATATAAAACCTACTATAAACTGATAAAAAAGACAGTAGATGACCCGCAACTGGAATCTGCCAAGGGTGCAAAGGAAATAACCAAATTCCAAACCCTGCATCCAACAAATATTTCACAAAAGACAACCATTATGCTGAATCATTTTGTGAATGTTACGGCAGCTAAAATCAACGGGCGCGCAAAGGCTATGGTTGTTACACCGTCCAGATTGCATGCAGTTCGTTATCTAAAAGAATTCAAAAAACAAATAGAAAAGAACCAAATCAAGGGTGTAGATGTTCTGGTGGCGTTTTCTGGGGAATTGAAAGATGCACACGAAACATATACAGAAACTATGTTGAATGTCGATAAGACCGGTGCGCACATCAAGGAAACACAGTTGCCGGAATACTTCAAAAACGATTTCAACATACTGATTGTGGCGGACAAATATCAGACGGGATTTGATGAACCGTTGCTGCATACCATGTTTGTGGATAAGAAATTGAATGACGTAAAAGCAGTGCAGACATTATCCCGATTGAACCGCACGACCAAGGGCAAGACAGATACATTCGTGTTAGACTTTGTAAATGAACGCGAAGATATCAAAAACTCGTTCCAAAAGTATTTCCAGCAGACAATTCTTGAAAAGGAAATTGACCCGAATGAATTGTATAAGCTGCAAAGCGTTATAATGGAGGCGCAAATCTGTTATCCGAATGAAATTGAGCAGTTTGCAGACATCTATTATTCAGGTAAAGAAACAGAAAAAGACCTTGGTAAATTATCATCTATTCTGAAACCGGCCTTGGATAGATATAATGTGAAAACACCAGAAGACCAAGATAAGTTTAGAAAAGCACTTGGCAACTTTATCAAAATGTATGACTTTATTATTCAGATTGTCCGACTGATGGATAAAGATTTACAGAAGTTCTTTGTTTACGGTAAGTTCCTGCACAAATGTCTGAGAAAAGGTAAATCAGAACGTGTGGATTTATCAAACAAACTGGTTCTGGAATACATCAAACAAGCCAAACAAGAAGAGGGTTCAATCGTACTGGAAGACAAAGTCGGGAAAGCTAAACCTGTAGTAGGCGGAACAGGCAGCAGCACCAAGAAAACCGAACCCCTATCAGCCATTATCGAAAAGTTCAACGAACGGTTCGGCACAAGTTTTTCTGGTGAAGATAAAGTGCTGGAGCAGGTTATTGACGACATGAGCAAAGACCCGTATCTGGTAATATCTGCACAAAACAAAGACAAGACCGCTTTCAACACCCAATTTGACACCAAGTTTACAGACGTCATGATGGACAGACATACCAAGAATGATGAGTTTTTCAAAGAATTGCTGTCTGACAAGGATAAACTGGACTTCCTGAAAGATATGTTGGTACAGGTTGCTTATAAAAGTTTGGGGAATAAATAAATTACTGTAGTGCAGAACTGTTGCACCACTGAAAGTTCTAATAATCGTAACCAAAGGAACGTTCAATGGCACAAAAAAGTAACCTGCATTATCGTTGGAAAGACGACAATCTAATTGTAAAACGCAATGGCGGAAAGAATATAACCTTTCCAAAAGCATTGGGTGCATTTCACAAGAATGGTGAAATAATCGTTATTTCATCACTTGGCAAGAAAATCCGGATAGACAAGTTCGGTCATCGGCACTGGTAAAAATTGCTGGTATATCTGAGCCGCATTTTTTCAAAAAATAAAGCACCCACACCGCACACACCCCCCAATATTTTTATCAGGGGTGTTTTTTTGACTGCGTGTATCTTTTTTGATATTTCTACAATGCATTTGACAAGGCTTACAATCGGTTGTTCTGACACACTTGTTTCTTGTTCAGGTTGTTTTGACGCTTGTTTTATCGGTCTTTTGTGTCTGGTCACCCCAAGTAAAGTGCCGGCCATTTCAAGCCTGTCAATCGATGTGATTTTGTTGTTTCTGATAAATTCTTTGATGTCATAGTGATATATATTGTCATCGGGGTTTATTTGCCGACAATCATATTCCACAATTAGCCTTTGTGGTTTATAATTGTTTGTTTTGGCAAAATGTTTGGCGAATTGTTCGTTGGCATAGTCTAAAGCACATTGTATTTCTTCGTTTGTATACAAATCACCGTTGTGTTTCCTTGCATCCAATAGAATATGACAGTGATATGGGGTGTATGAGTTTTTGTGATTTTCAAAGAACACTACAAAATCAACCATTCTTCGTTGCCAGTCATTGGTATCTTTTGTTTTTCTTTTGGTTGTTTGTTTATACTTTTTGTAAATAATTCCTTTTTCGAAATCTAGCATAAACTGCCGCAGATATCTTTTTGTTGTATCTAAATTTGAACTCTTGATGCAGAATGGTAATTGTAACGATAACGAATGTGTATATTCCTGCTGCGCCAACCATTCTGTTATTATTTGTTTGTGATTATTATTGTTGTTCATTTATTCTTTCCTTGCTTTGCTTTTGGGTATAAAAATCTATTTGCCGGTTGGCATTAGTAATGGACGTATGAGACCGCGAGATGAACCACACAATACCCAAACACCGGTTTTCGCCATCGTGCGCGTGCCTGTACCATGGAACAAACGCACAATTCGAAGATATAGAAACAATCAAACATTGATTCTTTGTATATCTCTGGCGCACTGAAAAGGCTATGCGTGCACTTGTCAGAACTCTCTAAAGGCCACTTTTGAGCATTTTCGGTATTTTTCTATTTACAAACTGCTTTTTTCTGCTATTATAGCCTACGCGAACAGCAAGTTCATATGCATTGAATTTGATTTGGAGCAATTTTGGAGCAGGCTTTGTAGCATCTTTGGGTATTTCATAGCAGGAAATAGCAGCAAAGGTACAGACACCCAAAAAGCCCAATACGTTACAAATCTGAACAAAAGCTGTTAGTGCAAAGTTTTGGGTGGTTAGCTCAGTTGGTTAGAGCGTTACGTTGACATCGTAAAGGTCGTTGGTTCGAGTCCAATACCACCCACCAGTTTTTTTAATGCAATCTTGGTGCCCAACAATCTTTTCTTAAATCGGTTATAAGTGTGTTGCGACTTTTTACAAAGGCTTGAACTTCTTTTATGCGATCTGCCTCGCTTAAATCCAATGGTCTTAGTTTTAAATTAGAAAACCACCCGGGTAATTCGCACGTGATAAACATACACAGATAACTTTGTCTGTATCCAGAATAACACTTGCGAACCGTATCCAGTGCGCGTTCAAGTCGAATTTTTTCAATTGGTTTGAATTCTGTTTGGGAAAATTTTGGGACGTTACCGGCCATAATTTCTTTTTTAATCATATCAGAATTTTGGAAATACAGCCCTTCGTACGGGCCGCGTTCACCATTCATAAAACACATATTGTACATTGGTGAATCTTTGGGAAATTTGTATTCGGGGTACAAAGACGCATATTCCAGCCACAGCAAATATAACAGTCGCCCTGCTTTCAGTGTCGGAACATTTTTTACGCCATGATGCTTGGTCACCTCGTTTACAAGATATATAATAGTATTTTCATTCAGGTGTTTTCGTTTATCCATATTTGTCCCTGTTTATACACCATAAATGTAGCGTTTTTATTTGTTTTTTCAAGGTTTTATAAATATTGATTTATTGAAAATATGTTTTATAATTCCTTGGTTAGTTTTCAAGAGGCAAAAAATGGCAAAAAAATATTTAATTACATCTGCATTACCATACGTAAACAATAATCTGCATATTGGGCATTTAATTGGATGTCTGTTGCCGTCCGACGTTTATGCGCGTTATTGCCGGGCGCGTGGTCGTGATGTTTTATTTGTTTGCGGGTCTGATGAACACGGCACAGCCAGTGAAATTGGTGCATACAAAGAAAATATGCCTGTTGAAGATTATGTTGAAAAATATCGTTCATACCAATTGCAATCTGTTAAAGATTTTAATTTGTCATTTGATGTGTTTGGTCGGACGCATACAAAATTGCATGAAAAATTAATCCAGGATTTATTTTTACGCCTTGAATCTCGTGGATTACTAGAAGAAAAAGTATCTATGCAACCCTATTCTGTCAAAGAAGAAAAGTTTTTGGCAGACCGCTTTGTTGTTGGCACATGTCCAAAATGCGGTTATGAACATGCGTATGGTAATGAATGCGATAAATGTTTTGCAAATTTGGAGCCATCGCAATTAATAAATCCACACAGTGCAGTTGTGCCAGATTCCCCTGTTGAAATGCGTGAAACAAAACATTTGTATTTCAAATACAGCGCAATGCAAGATGCACTGCGTGCATGGATTGATTCACGTATTGGTTGGCCCAAGACCGCACTTTCTATTGCGAACAAATGGTTAAGTGAAGGTTTACAAGACGGCCCAATTACCCGTGATTTAAAATGGGGAATTCCTGTAAATAAACCGGGTTATGAAAACAAAGTTTTTTATGTTTGGTTTGATGCACCATGGGGTTATGTGTCTATTTCCCAGGCTGCGAATGAAAATTGGGCAGATTGGTGGCATGGCGGTGACGGTGTACACTATGCACAGTTTATGGGCAAAGATAATGTAAAATTTCATGCCGTATTTTTCCCAGAACAGCAGTTGGCAATGAACGATAATTGGAAAACTGTTGATATGTTAAAGGCGATGAATTTCCTGAACTTTGAAGGTGGTAAATTTTCAAAATCACAAAAGCGTGGAATATTCTTGGACAGTGCAATTGACGACGCGCCTGCGGATGCGTGGCGCTATGCGTTGTTGGCGTCTGCCCCGGAAACAGATGATACAGACTTTACAATTGCGCGCTTTGCCGATATTGTGAACAAAGACCTGAATGGCATGTTGGGCAACTTTGTTAGTCGCGTATGCAAACTGACCGCGAAAAACTTTGGCAATACTGTTCCGGTGGCTGGCGACTGGGATGCGGACCTGGAATCCCAGATTAATGAAAAGTTATCAGAACTGACGTCCGCGTTGGACGCGTGCGAATTTCGTGGTGCAATTGCGGCACTGCGCGGGCTGTATGCGATTGGCAATGAATATATGACAAAAATGGAACCATGGGCGCGTGTTAAGAATGGCGACATGGCGGGTGCGGGAAATGCGCTGAACAAATGTTTTCAGTTAATTGACCTGTACGCGCGTGTATCTGCGCCGTTTATTCCAACTGCGGCGGAAAAAATTCAGAATGTTTTCGCCGACAAACAAGATATGTCATGGCCGGAAAAATTTGTGTCACGCATTGCAGACGGTGCAGAATTTGTGGTGCCTGAAAACCTGTTCAGTCGAATTGATGAAGAAACGGTTGCGAAATTAACTGAAAAATACACACCCAAGGCAGAAGATAATTCTCCAAAACCGATTGTTGCAGAAATTACGGACGTCCAAGACCATCCGGCGCGTAAAAATCTGCATATTTTGACTGTGAATACGGGCACGGGTACACTTCAGATTGTGTGTGGCGCCCCTAATGTGTATGTGGGACTGCGTGGTGTTTTAGCACCCGTTGGATGCAAGTTGCCGGGCATGAAAAAGCCAATGACACAAAGAACAGTTGCAGGCGTCGAATCTT
>JAZSAG010000007.1:0-20646 GCA_045601765.1 Candidatus Enterousia sp.
GACAGAGTAGAAAAATGTACATTTTTGCGGGGCCCGAACAAGCCCCAGGATGACAAATATGAATAACAGACTGGATTGCCACGGGGTTGCACCCCTCGCAATGACAAGGTTTTTAAGTGCTTTTATCTCGAATAAAGGAAAAAATCATTCTGCATTCACTAATCACTAACCACTTACACTAACCACTAATCACTTTCCACTAAGATTATTTCTTGCCAAAGTGTTTCTTTAATATGTCGTATGCGGTGGATATGCGCGCAAATTCTGTTGCAGCGTTTTTCTTGTCTGTCGCGGTGTCGGGGTGGTAACGTTTCGCCAATGCACGATATTTTGTGCCAACATCGCGCCAGGTCGCAGATATTCCTAGATCAAATACTTTCAGTGCAGATACAACATTTGTGGGCAATTTACTTTTTAATGGCATGCGGTCAAATGTAGCGCGCCCGGAGATAAAGTCATTTAAAAATTTGGCGTAATCGGTCGCGTCTTGGGTCGCAGATTTTTTGTCTTTTAATTCTGTGCCGAATGTTTGTTTTTCCCAGTCGGCCTCTATTTCTTCGGGGGTCATGTCCGCGTAATAATTCCAATTTTTGTTATATTCTGCCGCATGCTCTTGGCAGAAAAACCAATAGTCTTGTAAATCGCGTGATTTCGGGGCACGACATGTGCCGGCCTTGGTGCAACCTGGTTTGTCACATTTTTTTATCATTTTTATATACCTTTACTTGTTCGCAAATGGGTGATGTTTTTCAACGGTCTCTTTTAGTTTTTCAGGCATTACGTGTGTATATATCTGGGTCGTAGATATATCTTCGTGACCCAACATTGTTTGTATCGCACGCAGGTTCGCGCCACCTGCAAGCAGGGCGGATGCAAATGAATGACGCAAGACGTGTGGACTGACCCGCGTTGGGTCAATGCCAGACAATACCGCGCATTTTTTTAATATCTTGAAAAAGCCGTCACGGGTTATGTGACCCGTTGCACCGTTGGATGGAAATACGTATTTAGAATCATTGTCGCCACGTGCGTCCAGCCACTTGTTTAATGCGTGTATGGCCGCGTCATGCATGGGAACCAATCTTTCCTTGGCGCCTTTGCCGTGGATAAGTAATTTATTGTCCAATACCCCAGACAATGGTAATTCGCACAGTTCCGATACGCGCAGGCCAGATGCATATAACAATTCAATCATTGCGCGCAGGCGAAGTGAATTTTTTACATCGCCCGCAGATGATATCAACAGTTCTATTTCATGTGTGGTTAAAAATTTCGGTAAATTACGCTGGGGCTTTGGTAATTCCAGACCGATTGTTGGATTTGATGATATGATTTTTTCCAACATTAAAAATTTATAAAAGCCACGCAATGCAGATGCCTTGCGGGATATGGATGATGGCTTGTCAGGCAGGGCAGATAAATATTGTTGAATCTGGGGTGCCGATGCGTTCAACAGGCCACCAGTTATCGCATCGTTTGCCAAACGCAAATCTGATTCATAACTTTGCAGTGTTTTATTGCCGCAGCCTTTTTCAGCAGACAGGTATTCTAAGAATATATCTATGTATTTCACGGATATACCACAATTTCTGTTAAATGTTGTGTCGTTGGAAATGAAATAATCATCAACAATACTATTATCGCCAATAATGACCATAATAATATCGCTTTTGATTTCGTGTTCTTTTTCTTTTTAAGTGGCATGTCTTGGGTTCCCCTTGGTTAATAAATATTATATTGTGTCAAAACTGGTGATAAATATGCCGGCACCTGCAATAATAATCAATGGTGGCGCAATAATAGATAATATCGGTGGTAATGTACCGGTTGCACCCAACGCATTAAACAGGTTTATCAAAAAATATACCGCAAAACATGTGATTATGCCCAGGCTGAATTTTATGCCAAAACTGTAATTACGGCGCTGTTTCGTTTGGGAAAACGCAATGCCCAATGTTGCCATGGATATCATGGTTAATGGTAAAAACAGTAATGTCCACAGTTGAACACGATGACCACGCACAGGTGCGCCAATGCTTTCCATTTTATGTATAAACCCAGGTAATTTCCAAAATGATATTTGGTCGGGCTGCAGATATCTGTCCAGTACGGTTTGTGGTGTCAATAATGTTTTCGCAGACCAATCTGAATAATGAATATTGCCGTTTGAATCCCATATCTGGGCGTTTTTAGCAGACAGACCGTCGTCAGATAATGTTACTGTTTCCGCCTGGATACGGCCTGTTAATTTAAATGTTGCGTCTTGGGTGTATATGGTTGTGTTTTTAAATATCAATTCATTGCCATGCTTGTTCATGTCTTTGGCGTTCATTGTGATAAACTGATTATCAGATGATTCGCGTAACCAGATGGAATTATCAACCAATTGCAAATTATCAGATGTTATATTTTCTGAATTGATGTACACAGAATACGGGTTTACAACCGCCGTGGCAAAGGCGCCAATCAAAAATGCCCCAATTAAAAATGGTGCAGATGATTGAAATGGGGACAGACCCGCACTGGATATAATAATGCCCTCGCTGGATTTAGTAAGTTTATAGGATGTAAGCAACGTCCCCATAAATACCGCCAGGGGTAAAAACATAGGCATGTATTCCAACAGTCTTATCCAAGATTCATACAGTGCCGCAAGCGCAGTCGGATTAGATGGCAGACGTTCGACAAATGTTACGGCCAATATTATCCCGCACACAACCAACATTACAAGACCAACACCCGAAAAAAATCGGGTCAATAAAAAACGATTCAAGATATTTAATTTAAACATAATACTGAAACTATACCTTGTTCATTTGATAATTGCAAAATTAAAATGAATGCGTATAATCTTTTGGAATAATTAAAGTATAAGGTATAAAAAATGGAAAAGAAACCAATTTCGCGAACAGGTTTTGATAACTTGTTGAAAGAACTGAAAGATTTAAAGGAAAATCAAAGACCTGAAATTTTGAAAACTGTACAGTGGGCGCGGTCTTTGGGTGATTTGTCTGAAAATGCTGATTACAGCGCGGCCAAGGAAAAACAACGTCAGATTGATAACAGAATTAGATTTATCGAAGGCGTTATTGAAAATGCCGCAATTATTGATGTTGAATCACTTAGTGGAAACAAGGTCGTGTTCGGGGCACGTGTTGTTGCCGAAGATGAAGACGGTAATAAAATGCAATGCAGAATTTTGTCTGATATCGAATCTGATGGGCGGACCGTGATTTCATGCACGTCGCCTGTTGGACGCGCAATGATTGGGCGGTGCGTTGGTGATACGTGTATTGTAAAATTGCCCAGTGGTGAAAAAGAATATGAAATTTTATCTGTGACATTCAAGGAATAAATATAAATGACTGTTCGGACACTGCCTGATTTTTTGATAAACCAAATCGCCGCCGGTGAAGTGGTGGAAAGACCGGCCAGTGCGGTTAAAGAACTGGTTGAAAATGCGCTGGATGCGGGGGCAGATCAAATAGTTGTTGATGTACAGGATGGTGGTCGGACACTGATTTGTGTGACAGATAACGGGTCGGGTATGTCACGTGATGATTTGGCGCGCGCAATAACACGGCATGCAACGTCAAAATTGCCCGATGATAATTTGTTAAATATCAATTTTATGGGATTTCGTGGCGAGGCATTACCATCAATTGCGTCTGTGTCAGATATGACAATTGATACATGTAATGGACAAGATAAAAATGGTTGGCAAATTGATTGCACAACAGGCGAAATAAAACCGTCTGATTGGCAGGTGGGAACCAGAATTCGTGTGCGAAATTTGTTCGCAAAAACGCCTGCACGATTAAAGTTTTTGCGTGGTGACAGGGCAGAAATGATGTCTGTGTTGGATGTGGTGAAAAGATTGGCAATGTCCAGAACAGATGTTGGATTTACGTTGAACAATAAATGGTTCTTTCCAAAAAATCAGGATTTATTGGACAGAATTCAATCTGTTATGGGTGATGATGTGTGTGGGCGCATGCTGGCGATAAATGCAGAGTCTGGATCGTGCGCAGGTATGAAATTATCAGGGTATATATCGCAACCAACATTGCGACGGGCGTCATCTGTTGATCAATATTTGTTTGTAAATGGGCGACCGGTAAAAGATAAAGTTTTGGTGGGTGCATTGCGGGCCGCGTATATGGATGTTATGCATGCGCGTGAATTTCCGTTGTGTGCACTGTATTTGACCGTGCCAACGGGTGCGGTTGATGTAAACGTGTCGCCAGCCAAGACCGAAGTACATTTCTTGGAACCAAATCATGTGCGGTCTTTTATAATCAAGACCCTGCGTGACAGATTATCACAGACAATGGTGCAAAACACCTGTGTCCCGATGGGGCAGGGTGGTGCGCATGGGGACGGGATAAAACAAAATTTTGTCCCCGGTGGTTTTCATAAAGATGTGGCGCCTGTTAAATTTGATTTTGGGATCGGGGTGGGGCGCGTTTGTGTGCGTGATGTTTTAAAAACTGTGACCCCAGAAATGTTCCCAGAACCGCAACAGGCGGCGCCCCAGGAAAATTTAGTCACAGATTCTGATTTACCATTGGGACGTGTCGTAGGCCAGGTCGCAAACAAATACATTATCGCACAAAAGGGTGATAATATGGTGATTGTTGATCAACATGCCGGACATGAACGTATAACGTATGAAAAATTGCGAAATGGAAAAATAAAGTCGCAGCCCTTGTTGACGCCAATTGTTATCAAATTGCGTGAAGAAGACGTAAATGCAATTATCAGTATCGCAGATGATTTGAAAAAAGCAGGATTGCATATCGATGCGTTTGGTGATGATGCCGTTGCCATATTTGAAAAGCCGGCCGATTGGGATTTAAAATGGGATGGGGTTTTGCATGATATTGCAGACGAGGTGCGTGAAAACGGTGCGTCCAGCCAGTTAAATGAAAAACTGCATCTAAAATTGGCAAACTATGCGTGTCATCATTCTGTGCGGGCGGGGCAAAAATTAGATTTAGCCCAGATGGATGCCTTGTTGCGCGATATCGAAAGGACAGAACGGGCCGGTCAATGCAATCATGGACGGCCGGTGTATAAAATAATTCCGTTGACCGAAATAGATACCTGGTTTGAAAGATTATAATTTCTGTGATTTTTACTTTACAATATCGGCTTTTTTTACTACGGTTCTGGTATTAAACAAGGAGAATTTATATGGAAAATACAGCCGATGTTGTAGATACTGTTGTGCAAACAGGACAGAACGCCGTGCCGCAAGACGGTTTTTGGGGTATGGTTTTGTACTGTGTTGTTGTGTTTGGAATAATTTATTTGTTGATGGTACGTCCAAATAAAAAACGTATGGCAGAATATCAAAAAATGCTGGATTCTATGCAGGTTGGTAATCGTGTTATGGCGGCAGGTATATATGGAACCATCAAAAAAATAAATGAAAAAACAATCGAAGTGGAAGTGGCCAAGGGCGTTGTTATCGAAGTAAATAAAAACGCAGTGGCAAGTGTTGAATAAAAGAAAGGGTAAATGGTATGTTTAAAAAATTAGCAATAGTTTTTGTCGCAGCGTTTTGTGTCTTGTTGGCTGTGCCGACAATGTCGCCAAAATTGGCGCCTTATTTTCCGTCTTGGATTGAACCAATTCCGTTGGGGCTGGATTTAAAGGGTGGGGCGCAATTGTTGTTAGAGGTTGATACAAATACAATGTTAACTGAAAAAACGCAACAGTTGTACGAAGAAACACGCAGTGCGCTGATTGATCGAGATAAGGGTGTTATCCGTTTTTCTAATTTGCGTAATCATGATGGGGTTGTTTCTTTGGTCGTGCGTAACGAAGACGAGGTTTCAAACGCCAAGGGCAGATTAAAGGCAGCATTTGGAAATACTGTGGATATTTCATCAGATGGCAAAACCATTAAATTGATGTATTCTGATGTGCAAAAACAGGAAATGATACAGGATGCGTTGGCGCGCAGTATTGAAATTGTTCGTCGTCGTATTGATGCACTGGGGACCAAGGAACCTTCTATTCAAAGCCAGGGTGGTAAATATATTTTGGTTCAATTGCCGGGCGTTGATAACCCAGAACATATTAAAAACCTGATTGGGCAGACCGCAAAAATGACTTTCCATTTGGTAAATGAAAATGTTACCCAGGAACAAATGGCGTCTGGTCGTGCACCAAATGGGACAGAATTTTTGCCATATATGGATATGCCTTGGCAGATGGTGCCGGTGTATTCCAGGATAGAGGTTTCTGGGGATTCTTTGAAAGATTCTCAGGCTGATTTCGATCAAAATAATATGCCGGTTGTGTCAACTGTGTTTGATGCGTCTGGTGCACGCAGGTTTGCAAAACTGACAACAGAACATGTGGGTGAACGGTTCGCAATTGTTTTAGACGGCCAGGTTTTGTCTGCGCCTGTTATTCGTGAACCAATCCCGGGTGGTCGTGGACAAATTTCTGGTGGGTTTACTTTGCAGGGTGCCAAAGATTTAGCAGTGTTGTTGCGCAGTGGTGCGTTGCCGGCCCCGTTACAGGTTATCGAAGAAAGAACTGTTGGTGCAGGATTGGGCGCCGATACAATTGAAAAAGGTAAACTGGGGGCAATTGTTGGTGTTTCGTTCATCTTTATATTCTTGTTCTTTGTGTATCGTTTGTTCGGTGTTATTGCGGGTATTGCATTAATGGTGAATTTGGGAATGATTGTCGGTATTACCGCGTTGTTTGGTGCGACATTAACCTTGCCAGGTATTGCGGGTATCGTTCTGACATTGGGTATGGCGGTTGACGCAAATGTATTACCGTTTGAACGTATTCGTGACGAAGTCAAGGCCGGTGTTCCAACACTGCGTGCGGTGAATTTTGGATTTGACAGGTCTTTGAAGACGGTTATGGACGGAAATTTAACGACACTTATTTGTGCGCTGGTTTTGTTCCAGTTTGGTGCAGGACCAATTCGTGGGTTCGCAGTCACATTATCTATTGGTATCTTGACGACTTTGTTTACATGCGTATGGTTGACCAAGGTTTTGGTTGATTGGTATATGAATGGTAAAAACAAAAAAATTGGTTTTATTAAATAATGCAAGGGGTGGTTAAAATGAAATTACATTTTATGAAATATCGCAAAGTGGCATATATTGTATCAGGGGCGTTGATATTGTTGTCTTTGCTGTCTTTGTTGGTACGTGGCTTGAATTACGGTATTGATTTTTCAGGCGGTATATCGATGGAGGTAACACCTGTTCAGGAATCATATACTATTGACAGAATGCGTGCAGATTTGTCTGAATTTAACCCAGAATTACAGCAGGTTGATGGCAAGGCTATCTTGATACGCCTGGGTTTGCCAAAGGGCGCAACAGATGAACAGCAAAACGAACGGGTCGCGCAAATTAAAAATATCTTGGGCGAAAATGTTGAATATTCCCAGGTGCAAATCGTTGGACCAAAAATTGGTGGTGAATTGGTGCGCGGCGGTATTTTGGCAATATTGTTCGCGTTCGTTATGATGGCAATTTATGTTTGGATCAGATATCGTGGCGGATATGCGGTTGGTGCGTTTGTGTCTTTGTTCTTGGACTTTGTGTTGATGTTCGGATTCTTTTCCGTTACAGGGTTGGAATTTAATCAGACCGCAATCGCTGTTATCTTGACAGGTATTGGCTATTCAATCAATGACAAGGTTGTAAACTATGACCGTATTGATGAAAATGTAAAAAAATACCACAAAATGCCAATGGCTGATTTGATTGATTTGTCTGTGAATGAAATGTTACGTCGTACTATGCTGACCAGTGTTTCAACATTGTTGGCAATGTTTGGTATTTATCTGTTCGGTGGCGCGATGTTGCGTGAATTTGCGTTGGCAATGGGGTTTTCAATCGTAATGGGAACATTTACCAGTATTTATATCTCGAATGTTATACTGTATAACTTTAATTTGCGTGATACTGATAAATAAGAATATGCTTATATGGTGACAGCCAGGGGGGATAAAATGATTATAAAAAAATTTCTTGTTTGGGTATTTTTAGCTCTGGCTGTGGCGCCGTCTTTTGCGAATAGTTTGTTTTTTGAAGATGAACCTGTCCAAGATGGATTGCCTGTATTTGTTATGTCGGATACATTTGCAGATGTGTATGAAAAACTGGATGGGGTAAATTGGGGCGGAAAAAATCTTAATTTGGCAATAGAGGGTTTGGAAAATATTCATTCGTCTGCGCATATTGCGGCAACAGATGAAAGAATTGTTTTGGTCTGGGGGGATACAATTGTTGGTAATTTTACGCGCCCCCAGGAAAAAGATTGGCGGGCATTTGGTGAAATTACAACTGCGCTGATATTAAAAATGCGCCAACAAGATGCGGGTCTGCGCAGGTTGGGCGAAAATGATGTTTATCAAATTGCCGTCGAGGCCTTGGTTCGCGGTTTGGATGAACATGGAAAATATATCTTGTCAAAAAATGCCCAGGTGACCGAAGATGGAAAAATATTAACCAGTATTGGTATCGAAGGCGCGCGTGATGCGCGGGGAAATTTTCGCGTAACAGGTGTGTACAAGGGGGCACCGGCTGATTCTGTGGGTATCAGGGCCGGGGATTTAATTGTTGAAATTGATGGCAGAAAAGTTGCAGATATGTCAGGGGCCGATTTAGCAGATGTTATGTCTGGGTTTACGTCGGGGACCGCGAAAATCAAGTTGTTAACACCGGCTGGTCAGGCGAATGTTGTGCTTAGACGTGCATCAATTGCATTGGCAGACGCAGATATTATATATCGTGATGATACTGAATTTGGTGGCATTTTAGAAATTGTTGTTCATAAAATAACAGATGGCGCGGTCAGTATTATAAATCAGGCCTTGGCAAATTATGCGGGTGTGTATGGTATTATTTTGGATTTACGGGCGGCGTCCGGTGATGATGAACGTGCGATGGCAAAGTTGGCTGGACTGTTTATGGGACAGGTTCCGGTTATGCGTGTTGTTGAAAATTCACGTAGCGAAGTAGAAATTATCCCAGGTGGGGCGGCGGTAAGTGACGCACCTGTGGTGGTGTTGGTATCTGATATAACACGCGGCGCAGCCGAGGCATTAGCCGCAGCGTTTTATGAAAATGAACGCGGGGTATTGGTCGGAACGCCAACGGCTGGTTATGCACGCATTGCGTCACAAATTGATCTTGATAATGGGGGGATGTTAGAATTGTTAAATAAATCTGTCAAAACGGGGCAGGGACGTGTAATTGACAGACGCGGTGTTTTCCCGATTGTGTGTTTGTCTAATATCAGAACACAACAACAACAAAATGCGTTCTTTGTAAATGTTGTGAATAATGATTTTAATATGCAGGACTTTAATAAAAAAGAAAATATAAACGTTGATGATGTGCGGCGTGGATGTCCGGTTATTACCAGTGGGGCAGATGAAGACGCGTTGTCTTTGGCGGTCGCAATAAAGATTTTGACAGACAAAAAGGTTTACAACAGATTGTTTGCAGAATAATGTAATTACAGGGGTGTAAAGTATGTTTTTAACAAATTGTAACAAGATTTTGTGGCGCAAGATGGGATTGGGGGCCATTGTGACGTTTGTGTTGGTGTTGGCCGGTGTGTTTGTGTTTGATAAGCCTTTGTTTATGTTTTTACGCCAATTTAATGGTTGGGTATGCACCCTGTTTGACAGGGTATTTGGCGCAGAGGTTTGGATTATTTTTGCCAGTGTATTGTTGATTGCGCTGTATGTAAAAAAAATACTGAAATCAGATATTAATTTTAAAGATGATAAAGATAAGTTTAATTTAATTGTGGCGTTGAAAAATTCTGTTGATGCCGTCAGGACAAGTCACGCCTTTCTGATTTTTTGCAGTGTTGTGTCCGCGGGCATAATTGTTAAAATCTTAAAGATTGTTATCGGTCGGGCCAGACCTGTATTTTTCGAGGCACTGGATATGACCGGATTTTATCCGCCGTCACTGGATTGGGCATTTAATTCGATGCCGTCTGGTCATACGACTGTGACTTTTGCGGGGCTGGTTATGATTGGAATGCTGGCGCCACGGTATAAACCATGGACATGGACGTTGGCAATAGTTGTCGGGTTGTCGCGTGTTATGTATGGGGCCCATTGGCCGTCAGATGTGTTGCTGGGGGCGTTTATTGGTATGGTTGTTGCCGATATTGTAAAGTTTTTATTGCTGGGCAGACAAAAATAAATAAAAAATGGGTGAAAATAAATAATCACCTATTTTTTTTATGAATTTTATGATAAAATAAGTACACTATGGCAAGGAAATCTAAAAAATCGAAAATTTTGCCCGCAGGTATTTCTGGGGCCTTGAAAAGTTTGTTAAGCCGTATTTTCGGCGTTTGCGTTGTGTTGTTTGCATTGTGGGCTGTGGTCGCAATGCTGATTTATGATGCGCATTTGGATGGGTTTGCGGTCGCCAGTAATTTTGGGACGCAATCTGTGATGGGAAATATTGTTGGGGCATTGCGTTATGCGGTTGGAACTATACCAGGGTTGTTCTTGTTGATGGTGCTGGTACGGTGGGGGATATTGAAAATGACGGGCGTAAATGCAGATGCCGCGCCAGAGTATAATTTTTTACGCAGTTTTATCGCGGTGTGTGTCGGTGCAATTGGTTTTGGGTTAATGTCGCCAGGGGCATCTTGGGGTGGAATGTTCGGTGCAATTGCGGCGACTGATATTGGTGGCGCATTGGGCACGGTTACGCCTGTGCTGGGGGTGGGGCTGGTTGGCGTGTTTTTAGTTATGGCGGCAATGTTGTTGCATATAAGTATTGCGCACTTGCGTTGGGTGGCGCGTGTGCTTGTCCGTTGGGGGTATTGGGTTGCAGGGGCGTTTCATTTGGTGCGACCTGGGGATGCGTTTGAAAACAAATATGATGATGTGCCTGTGCCAGATGTCCAACAAGATCCAAAACCAGAAAAACCAAAACGCAGTTTGTTGAAAAAAAGCACACCAAAGGCCGAGGTCGCAAAACCGGCACCGGTCGCGCGCGTACACCGGACAGTTGCGGCGTATCGTTTGCCAGACCCAAGATTCTTAGAGCGGTCTAATTTCAGTAAATGCGCGGTTACAAATGATTTGAAATTAAATGCGCGTAATATGGAAACTCATTTCGCAGAATATGGGGTGTATGGGCGTGTCGTTGGTATTAAGCCTGGGCCAATTGTGACGTTGTATGAATTTGAACCTGATACGGGGATGCGAATCGCAAAAATTACAGAAACTGTCAAAGATATGACACGTGCAATGGCAACCGAGAATATCCGTATTGCACATATACCGCGTACCAATGTTGTTGGGGTGGAAATGGTGAATATAAAGCCACAAACAGTGCGTTTTCGCGGGTTGATAGAAGACACTATGTTTACGGAATCTAAGTATAAAATACCGTTGGCGTTGGGGGTTGGTATTGGTGGAAATCCAATGTATTTTGATTTGGCTAAGATGCCACATATGTTGATTGCAGGGCGTACAGGGTCTGGTAAATCTGTGTTTGTGCAATCTATTATCACGTCAATTGTGTATCACTTTACGCCAGATAAGTGCAAATTGATGATTATCGACCCCAAGGGTGTTGACTTTGGTTTTTGGGATGATATTCCACATTTAATTACACCAATTGTAAAACTGGACCCGGGGGCGGCGGTAAATGCGCTGAAATGGGCGGTGCGCGAAATGGAAGAAAGATATAAACAGTTACAGGTCTTGAATGCGCGTAACATTGAAAGTTATAATGAATTGGCGGCTGAAAAACGCAACAGTGGTGAAAAATTGACCAAGCAGGTTGCGGTTGGCACGGACCCTGAAACAGGCGAATTATTATTTGAAAGCCAGGAAGTAGATTTGTCTGATATGCCGTACATTGTCATCGTTATTGACGAGGTGGCCGACCTGATGAGTTTGGCGCGCAAAGATGTAGAGGCGTGTGTGCAACGCATCGCACAAAAGGCACGTGCCGCAGGTATTCACCTGGTTATGGCGACCCAGCGACCAGACGCAACAACAATTACCGGGGTTATCAAGGCGAATTTCCCAACGCGTGTTTCTTTCCAGGCGCGCAGCCGTATTGACAGTACAACGACTTTGGGCGAGGGTGGTGCCGAACAATTGTTGTCTTGTGGTGACATGTTGTTCAGCGAGGCCGGACGTGTGCCTGTGCGAATTCATGGCGCATTTATAAATGACGATGAATTAAATCGAATTGGGAATTTCTTGCGAACCCAGGGCGAACCAGAATATGCCGAAGGTGTTACCGATGGCGATGGTGGTACGGCAGATGTTGATGTTTCTGGTATCCCCGGTATGGGTGGTGGCGATAAAAACGACGACCTGTACGCGCGTGCCAAAGAGGTTGTTTTGCGCGACAAAAAGACCAGTATTTCATATTTACAACGTCGTCTGCAAATTGGCTATAACAAGGCGGCCGGTTTGATAGAACGCATGGAACAAGATGGGATTTTGTCGGGGGCTGATGCGAACAACAAACGGCAAATACTGTAAAATTAAATCTAATGGCATATCTAAAACGGGTTGGCAATGACTCATGTAACGCTTGTACACTACGCCATTGCCAACCCGCTTTATCTATACCATTATCTTTAATTTTCTCGCTAATCGTGAAAAAGGGTTTGTGGCTCATGTAACGTTACGTACACTACGATGTCGGGTTTGTGCGTATCTATACCATTATCTTTAATTTTCTCGCTAATCGTGGGGTGCGGGGTAAAAATCTTTCTGATTTATTTTTTTTCTTTTAATAATGTTGGGTTTGTGATAAAATCAAATCTAAGAGAGAATATGAAACTGTTTAAGCGTCTTTTTTTGTTGGTTTTATGCGTCATGCCGTTTGCCGCAGGGGCCCAGATTGCAACCACCGCAGGCAGTAATTTAACCGCCTGGAACAGCAGTGGTGGGTCCGTGAATAATAATAATTGGAACAGTATGATGAATAATCGCACCTTGGCGGGTGGGGCGGCGGCGCCAACGGCGGATTTTGGGAATTGTAATTCTGTGGTTTTGCGCTGTGCACAGCCAAAGTGTTCCGGGTGCACAACACTGGATTTGGCACGTCCAATTGTGGCGGGGTGTGTAAACACTAATGCAACGTGCAAGCAATATGGAAATGATTTAGTTGAATATATTTCTGCTCAGTTAGTTGCAAATGCAAATACCAAGGCGCAACAGCAACAGTTGGCTGCGCAACAGGCCGCCGCCGCAGCCGCCGCGGCCAGTAACAATCAGCAAATGCAACAAATGCAACAACAGATGCAGCAAATGCAGTATGAAATGCAACAACAAAATGCCCAACAAATGCAACAAATGCAGGCGGCATTGAATGAACAAAAACAAATGGTCGCCAATGCCCAGGCCGAAGCCGCCGCCGCCCAACAGCGTATGAATGAATCGGCCAGTACGGGTTTGACCATTGCCCAGCAAACCGCGGTTGAATCAGGCGTGTCGGCAGATGTATTATTGCGCGAGCAGGTCGGTGGTGAAATTTTATCAAAAATTGAAAATGCCGAGACTGCATTAAAGGCATTGAAAGAATCTATGGACGATACATTCAGATATGCGGGATGTGACGTGCGTGGTAATAACTGTTCGGGGCCAAATCGTGTCAAGGTTTTCAAAGAAAAGGCATTGGGCTTTATTGACCCATATGAAAATATCGTTGATGAAATGTACGAAGCATTGGAAACGGCGTTGGCGGTTGGTGTTGATGTGTCTGATGTTATTATGATGTTGTCTGGGTCGTGCAATAAATGGGGTAAATATTTGTGTGCGTATGCTGATCATGATAGGCCAGATTATTATAAGTACAGAATCAAGGAAGGTGGTGATAATGAACCACTGAATTGTGTGGGTGGAAAGTCGCAGAAATCTGATCAGACACGTGGTGTTGGCGAATGTACGCCGGGGATGACGGTGCCGGCCCAAGACGATCCGCGTTGTACATTAATCAGTTTAATAGACGAAGGCAGCGACGCATTACAACGCGAATGGGTTTCCAGTAATGAAAAAGATGCGGATGGTTTTGTGCGTGTTGGTTGTGCAACATCATCGTTGGATTCTATTTCAATATTTGGTCGCAGGTCCAGTCGCAAGGGTGCAACAATGGATTTAGATACATTGGAACGCTTGCTGGCCCAGGATGCCCCAGAATATGCCGGTACCAAGAATAGGTATAGCAACACATCCAGTACCGATTATCTGGAAAAAACGAAGTATTGTGCCTTGTCACAAAAAGGGTATGATGCATTAAAGAACGCTATTGACCGCAGAATTATGCCAAAAGATGTGTGTGTAAAGTATGATGATTTGGAAAGATTGTCGAACCGGTCTCGTTTATCTGCGGGCAGTACGACCGTATGTGCGGAGCAAACAGATGCTGTACAAGGCACATGTGCGCTGAATGTGTACCCGGGTAGTGAGATTGGTTGTGGGGTCAAATGGGATGGTGAAAGGTGTAGTGTGATAGGAGGGTGTTGTTTACAGGATGGCAAACTTGTCAAGGAGGATAAAGCGTTATGTGAAGCACAGATAGGCAAAAAGTGGAAAGATGATAAATGTGTTTGTGAAGAAGACTATGTAGATAATTATGGTTATTGTGTATATAAGATGCGGAAGAATTGTGAAGATTCTGGAGGACAATGGAAAGGGGCTGTTGGGGCTGGTGGATGGTGCGAATGTAAGGATGATAAAAAAGCTTCAGATGTTGATGGTAAATGTATTGCGGGGTCAGAGGATATTTATGAAGTGGCGTTTGGTGGAAATTTAAGTAAAAACAACAAGTTAGGCCTGACGGGGGCGGGCGGTTTGCCAAGCAAGTTGTGCTGAGACCGGCGGTGTGGCTGACCTGAGTAAAAACAGTGGGGCGTGTTGCAAGTGTGGTGCGGTCGGTCAAAATTACAATCCGGTGACACAGGAATGCAAAGGGGCCATGGTTGTAAATAAAAGTTTAAGATAACAGTAAAATAAATGAAAAAAAGTATGTTGAAATTTTTATTATCTGTGCGGGCGATTTTAATTGCGTTGGTTGTGTTTGGGCCGTGTGCCGTGCGTGCCAATGATTCATGTGCAGATGATGCAAATGATGCAATTTCGCCTGATTTTGCCCTGTGTTCAACGCATGTTTATAATATCGGGCAAACGGAAAATCCGGATGCAGAAAACAGGGCACTGATGAAAGATGTAATTGCGATGAAAACGACACTTGTCACGCAACAAATGTATAAACAATATGAACAAATGGAATCTTTGTTGCGCCGATTTAAAACACAGTTGGAAAAAGCCGTTACAATGAGTAAATTTGAAATGGCCGGTGCAGATTCTGAAAAATCTTCATCTTCGTCTGGTGGGTATGCGTCTAATAATTCCAGAATACATATTGCAGGTGCCCAAGATTGTTCACGTATTTATAATGATGCAGATACTTTAAAATGTTATCAGGCAAATATAGATAATATAGAAAGAACTTCTAATTATGGCCAAGATGTAACAACGGATTTAAAAAAGCAATTGGCAGGTGATTATGAAGGTTTAATTAAGTTGGAATATGGTGCTAGTAAATGTGATATAGATGAAAGTTGTAAAACAGCAAATAGTGCAATGACAAAAAAAGTATTTGAATCTTGTATGGTAAATTATAGAAATTGTTTGCAAAAGCAATACAGTAATTATAATGTCAGAGAACGAGAATTGAGTTCTAAATCGTGGAGATAAAAAAATTCACCCGCAGGTCATGCGGGTGTTTATTTGTTGTTTACAGAAGTCAAAAAAATTGATATAATTATATAAATAAGTGTGCATGATGCACACCGGGAAAGATTAAAAAATACAGGAATCCCGCGAAAATCGGGGTACAGGGGGAAAGGTTTATGACAAGTCAAAAAATCATAAGTTCTGTTAAAAACGCAATGGGGACTATGTTCTTGTTGGCGGGGGCGTTTTTTGTTTGTTCTACTTTGGTTTCAATTCGGGCGGTGTTTGCAGATCCAATCGCGCCGGTTGATGCAAATGAAATTATCATGCAACAAGGGGCGCGCACAAACGCGCGTGCGTCTGGTCGGACCAGTCCACGTGGAACAAATGCCACATCGCGTGCAACCGTTGCACGTACGGCGGTGGCGCCGGCAAATAATAATGCGCGCGCAACCGCAAATCAAAATCGCACTACGCAGTCCAGGGCGGTGACAACGCGTGCCGCAACACCACGCACAAATGCAAATGCACGTGCAAATATGGCCGGGGCACGTAATGTTGTGTCGCGTGCGAAAAGTGCAATAAATCGTGCAAATGCAAATCTGTCACGCAATGTGCGTGCGCGTACCGCGACAACAGATGCCGCAGATAATGCACGCGTGTCATTACAGGGCAGTGCAATCCGTGGCAGCAAGGCCGCCGTGTCTTCGTCTTACTCTTATTTAAACAGCAAATTGTATACAGGTAATTATTCGAATATTATTGATTCCAGTACCGGTCTGATTTCAGCCGAGGCATTTAGTAACTGTATGGAATCATACTATACATGTATGGATGAAATTTGTACCGCACGTAATGCCGCACAACGCAGATGTGCATGCGCCGGACGTGTAAAGGCTTTTGCCGATGCCGAGGCACAATTGGAAACCGCAAACGAAGAATTAATCAAGGCATCTGGGGAATTGGCACTGTTGATTGCAAACAAGGGTAAAGATATCTCTCAGGCTTTTCAGTTGACTGATGCAGAAAAAGTTATGAACTGTGTTTCATGGAAAGAAGTTACTACTAAATATGGTACCGGATCGGGCGAGGCAATCAAGTGGTGTTCGGATCATCATATTTATGCAGATAATGGTGGCGAAGTATCCTCGTGCGGTATGCCAAAGTATTGTCAGGATAAATCCGCCGGCGGTAATAACTTTGGATTCAATATTGATGACATAGAAGGCAGCAGTTCTGATATATTGGCATCTTTGCAGGCGTGGGCCGACGCCAAAGACAGCACGAAAACTTTATTAACCGAAGATAACGAAAACTTGATGGGTGCGTTGGATAATGTTTCAAATATTGTCGGTAATTTGGCCGGGATAAATGGTGCATTTGTAAATTCTGATAAATCAGAAGACAGATTGGCCGAAACATGGGGATATGAATTGTTCGCGCATGCCCATAACGAGGTTTGCAGTCGCGTACTGGATTCATGTTTTAACGGCATTTACGAGGCGTGTGGTTCACCTGCATCCTTTGGGGGTAAATGTGCAGATGGCCAATCATCCAGTTGCCCATTCAACTTTAACTCTAAGATTTCTGTCAGTTCTTCGGGTGAAATCACATTGAATGAACGCGGAACATCAACAACAACAAACAGCAGTGCAACATGCTTTGGCTATACGTCGGCATCTGGGGATCCGTATTCAAATCTGCGTGGTCCGGTCGCTGATGCGCGTCGCAGTATTATGAATAAGTATTTGTTGGATGCAAATGCAGACTGTGACGTTTATGGTGAACAGTTGCGTACAATGGCACAAAATATCGGTTATCAAAAAGTGGCCGCACAACAGGCGTTACAACAAAAACGTTTAGAATTTGCGACCGAAGAAAAAGAATCTGTATTGAATGCCGGCCAGGTTGCAATTTCTAACTTTAACGAATGTCTAAGCGAGATTTGGGAATGTTACGAAGAAACAGCGGACAGTGAACCAAACTGGACAACGTCACGTATCAAAACATACTGTGCCCAGGTTGCAAATGTTCCGCATTGTTACGAAGAAATGATTTGTCATCCGTCTGGCGCACAATTTACGGCGGTTATAAATCTGCAGGATAATCCGAACTGTATATGGTCACATGATTATACACGTAACACATGTCGTAACGTTGTGACATTAAATGAAATCTTGTACGGTGCCGCAGATGACCAGATGTCTTTGACAGATTATTCTGAATCAAATCAAGACTTTGATTCCGCAATGCTGCGCGAGGGATGCCTTAGACAGGCATTGGGTTTGGGGGCAAATGGCCAATGTGCGGCAAATGACCCAGATTGTTGGAACCTGCGTAATTGGAAGAAAGCACCTGTGTCAGAAAAATAATATTAACCCGCCGATGGCGGGTTTTTTACTGTGCGGGTATTTTTATACTTTTTTATATGCTTTTTTTATGGTATAATTTTTCCCAAAGGAGAACATTGTTATGAATAAATATTTTTCATTTATTATTGGGTTGGTTGCGATTTTGGGGATATCTGGCGCGGATGCTGCGACGCGTGTGTATGCACGTTCTGGGTCCAGTGCGGGATTGACCGGGGCGCGCAAAACGGTCAGTTATTCAAAAACAACGCAAAAAACGTCTTCGAAAAGATATACATCGAATAATTCTTATGTTTCGCCGTCAAATCGCAGTGCCATGTATAAATCTGGCAAAAAGACGACAACATCCCAGACCAGACGTAATGGTACGTTGGTTGGCAGACAGGTGCGTAAATATTTCTTGGCAAATCCGTTCTATCAACCATTAAAGGGCAAATTTGGTATGTTTACAGATTTGTCTTATGCGAACAGTTCTTATGATTTTCCGATTAATCCGACTGTGTCTGCTTTGAACGGGGTCGAGGGTTCTTGGAACATGAACCAATTCACAATCAAAGAAGATTTAAGTTTCGGTATCACAGACAGATTGGCCCTGGTGGCAATGGCGCAATTTGACATTTCTGATTATAAGTTTGAATGGAATGACGGTTCCCCAGATGATAAAGATGACAGCAGTGATTTAAATCTGTTTGGGTTGGGGTTGCAATATCGATTTGTTGATACAGATGATTGGATTGCAATGGCGTCTGCGTATTATCAGCACCAAAAAGATGCGTCTGATAATGCGGTTTTGGAATTAAAGGCCGGGTACAAGGTTGGAACATCGACAATTTATGGTGTTGGCCGTGGTTGGTATATTTCATTGGATGGTAATTCATACGGCAATGGCATCCAGGGGACAGATTCCGCGGGTAATGACGCGATGTTCTATATCGCATATCAGGTCGGTGACAGCAATTTATTCTATGCCGAGGGCGGAATGGGGGTCTTTTCTGTGCTGAATCAAGATTGGACATTGAATTTAGAGGCCGTATATGGCACATATGATTGGCATAATCAGGCATCTGTCAAGGGCGCGTTTGGTTGGCAACCAAATGATTGGTTCGCATTAAATCTGTATCTGAAAACTGTTTTCTATGACAGTGCAGATGATAAAAATTTGGATTTATACTGGCAAAATCCGGCGGGTGGTTTGCCAGATCTGACATACGTCGGCCGGGCAGATATTGAAAACTATGCTGAAACACGTGCCGGTGTCCAGGTATTATTTGAATTTTAATAACATAAATTGTGGAGAGAGGGGTCTTGAAAATGCGTAAGTTTTTATCTTTGTGTTTAATCATGGGTGGTTTTGTTGCGCCAATGTGCGCGGGTGCGAATGATTTATCGCGTGATACGTCTGATCCGTTGTTTTTACAGGCAATGGAAGATGTATTAACAGAAACATCTGTGGCGTATTGGGACAATGTATTAAGGGCAGGGCAAAGTATTTCATACGGTATGAATAACCGATTGGCAATTGGTGCGAATGTTCATTATCAACATCATTTTAATGGTGACGAAGATGGATTTTCTGCGATTGATTTGGGTGCCATATATCGTATGACCCGTCCGGGCGACACGGAATCGAATATAATTACTGATTTGTTATTAGGCTTTAAATTCGGGGGCAGTGCGCATGTTCGTACACCGTACTATGCGGATTCGACATATTATGCGGGGTTGCGTTTTGGTCGTCAATGGGCCGGTGTGACGTTGGCTGCGACGATTCAGTCCAGTTGGGTATTTGATGATGAACGTGGCATGTCGTTCATAGACTTTGCGCCCGAGGCATATTTCAGAATTGCACCTGATTGGCGTTTTGGTACGGGCTTTACGATTCGCAAGGCAACGAACAAAGACCCATACAAAGGCACAGATTATGACCAAGAATGGTTGCATACAAAACTGGTTCGCGAATATGGTCGCACACAGTATGTTGGTCACATAGATTATGAATTTGAAAGTGATGAAATTCAATTTGGTACCAAGGTTAATATTTTGTTTTAAAAATGCCCCAATGGGGCATTTTTTTTGCGCCGCCGCAAGTGGTGCTGAGGCAAGTGGTTAGTTGTTAGTGGTGGTGGGATGATTTTTTCCCTGTGTTCGTTATAAAAGCACTTAAAAACCTTGTCATTGCGAGGGGGTGCAACCCCCGTGGCAATCCAGTGAATTGTGCTTTGTTATAATAATGCATCAACTGGATTGCCACGCTGCCGCTCGCAATGACAAAAATTTGTACAAATTTTTGTAAAAAAGCAGAATGACCTGGGTCCTGGGGTCAAGCCCCAGGATGACAGGAGTTTTTAATTTTTCAAATTACGAACGAAAGAAATTAAGGATGAATAACAGACTGGATTGCCGTGCGTACGCTCGCAATGACAAAAAATTTTTCACAAAATTTTTTGTATTGTGCATTCACTAACCACTAACCACTTTCCACAAAAAAAATCACCCAATAAGTCGGATCGTAGCCATGTCGTTCTGTGAGCCAAGGAGTTGGAT
>JAZSAG010000008.1:0-12170 GCA_045601765.1 Candidatus Enterousia sp.
CATCCTGTGGCTTGACCACAGGACCCAGGTGAATGTGTCGCGCGCAGCGCACCTTATTATAGCAAAGCACAATTTACTGGATTGCCACGGTCACTGCGTTCCCTCGCAATGACAAAGGATAAAATCATTCCACCACCACTAACCACTTACACTAACCACTGGCGGCGGGGCCACTGCCCCTATCCCGGCCCCCATGGGGACCCGCCCCATGGGGGCCGGGCGCATTCCGGCCTGACGGGTCATAAATAAATTTATGCCCCATCAGGCAACCCATACCAAAAACTTCGTTTTTGGCATGGGACCCATCACATCCCCGCGCCAACGGACCCGAACAAGCCCGACCGCAGGCCGACAAGGAAGGGGGCGTAGCACGCACAGATGGACGCGCAATTGGACGCGCAATCGGCAGCCGAACCACAACCGATGCTCAGCACCCAACGCGAAGACATTGGATGGGTCAGTTTACAATAACACTGCGTACGATTATCCGCCGTACCTTCACTTTCTGCCGTGGCGTCTTTGCCACTGCGCCCCAATAATTCATCATCATCGGACGGCAACAGTTCTGTAACCTCGGCCGGGGACAGACACGTCGCAGTTCCGTAAATCTTGCCGTATTCAAACGTGGCCCACCACATCCATTCAACCGCATTATTCCCATTGCTGGTTCCCGGCACGGTCGCATCCAACGGTACAACAATCGTATCATTATGCGCACACATTTCGGTCGCACCCGCCCCAAACGTTATTAAACAACACAAAACACATATTATTTTCTGCATATCATCCCCCATTACCAAATTGTGTAAAACAGTGCATCACGAATTCTTTTATCGCTGTCATCGGCAAACTTTGAATTAGATTTAAATCCATTGGCACAATACGCCGTACAATTTGCGGCGCAATCTGCCCTGGAATCATATTTTTTCATATATGTCCACCATGACGTTACCGGACCATCCATTTTGCACCAACAATTAACACCAACATCATGTGATGATGCCTTTAAATACGTGTTTACATCCCCATATTCCGCGGCACCATCATCTGATTTCGTCCCATTGGCCGATGATTTAACCGATATTTCATTACATGTCGTGCGTCCTTTGATTTTTCGAACGTCGTATGTATGCGCATTTGCAAATAAATCATAATCAAATGTCACGGTCCACTTCATTGTTTCGGCATCATATGTCACGTCCGTACCATCTGCATCACGTCGCAACACCACCATGGTAAGCGTATTACGACGACAAACCTCGTTTATATCTGCGGCGTGCGCCACACCGCACATCAGCACCGCTATTAAAAATACAAACATTCGTTTCATTGTTTCTCCTTTTGTTTTTTTGTTTCCTTTTTTTCATTATTCCTCTTTGTCATTGCGAGCGTACGCGCGGCAATCCAGTTGATGCATTATTATAACAAGGCACAATTTACTGGATTGCCACGGTCACTGCGTTCCCTCGCAATGACAAAAATTTTTTTACAAAAATTTTTGTATCCCGCCACCACTAACCACTAACCACTTGCCCACTAATCAATTGTTATCAATTGATTACTGCTGTATTCCTTGTCACCCAATGTCCACGTCAGTGGATATCCAACACGCAATGGATTTGGCTTGTCCGTAACAAAGTGATTTATTGCATCCGGCGGAACCAAATTTACATAGCATGTTTGATTGTTCGGAAACTTGAAATTTAACGCCGGCGTACTGGTACGTGACGCATACAATGGATAACTGTAATGCGTGCCATCTGGGCGCCCAACATGTAAACGCTTTGTTTTGCCGTCTGGGCCCAAACAATAACCCGCCGCAGAACATATGCCGGAATTTGTGTAAACCTCGCCAGGATTGGTACACAAAACACCACAAAAATTCTTTGATTTCATCTGTGTTGTGTCTGTTGTATCAATATCTCTGCAATCGGTATCTACTATAAATTTGCCGTATCCACCGACCTTGTCACACATGCCCAGTGTTGGATGCACAAATGGCTGATAATCATCTGCAACCCCAATTAATTCAATACTGTAATAATTTTCACTGATATGTTCATATCCCGGGATATCATCCATACAACGGTTCTTGTACATATCGTCAAATACATTTACCTTCATTTCGGTACCGACAAACAACAACGTCCCGTTATACAGCGGATATATACGATGCTGGGCTTCAACAATATAATCGTACAAATCATAATCACCATTGCACCATGGGGCCTGTTTATTCGGTCCCATAAACGAAGAATCATACGCAACCGTCATGTGCGAACCATCATCACAACCTGCCTGGGCCGTTTCAGATGTATATTCTATGCATTCGCCATCTAAACTGTATTTGCCGTAACCGCAAATCGCCGGATTACCCAATCCATAATCATAAAAATCCCCCCCAGAAACCATGCCTACAAAAATTTCAGGGTCATACGTATATAACGAATACATACCCCAACATGTATATGTCGCATATTCTTGATATCTGAATGTGTTTGTATCTAAATTAACACGATGTGTGGCATATTCCACAGAATCAATCGTAATCGTCGGACATTCTGGGGATTGATAATCAACAGAAATACATGTCCCATCCGGCGCATGATATTCGCCATATGCACATAATGGCGGCAACCAACCAGAACGCCCCTCGAATGATGTCATTATTTCACCAGTTGTTTCGACATCAACCCCGGTCGCATCCTGTGCAAAAACAGGTAATGCAACAACCAGAAAAATTAAAAAACTTATCAGTGCCTTCCCCACCTGTACCCCCATAAAACGTATGGGAATATGTGGTCAGGGCGTTAGAAAAATCAATAACACAAATGACCCCGTCTGCCTTTGAACATTGCGTCCTGTTTTATAACAGACGGCCCCCCGACCAATAATAATACCGTTGGGGTTCTTATTTTAAAACAGTGCAGCACACACTATCGGATTAACGATGCACATACTGCACCGTGTGTTATCAGACTTTTCTAAGGTCTGTGACTCTACTCCCATAGAATCTGTTGCACAGTTTACCAATATAATTGTAAAGAATCAAACAAAAAAAATATACAGGTATCAATTCCACCCAAACGCATATTCACCCCATCCAGCCCCGCCGGCATAAAAAAATCCCCCGACACAGGGGACAGCAAAGAAAGAAAAGAGAAAAACTTGGGTTTACCCATGGCCCACGGTAAACAAATCAGAATGATTTAATTATTATAACGTGTTTAAAATGTCCCAAATGAAACACATTAAAATTCAAACCGCAACCCCAGCATGGCATTGATATATATCAAATTTTCCGCGCTGAAAAATTCACGATGTTTGGTATCATCAACGTTGGTCAATCCCCACTTTACACGTGGCAAATACATCGCACGCACACCAAAGTCTAAAAACATTTGTTCGGTCAAACCATATGACGTTCCAATTGACGCCAACAGTGCGACATTTGTTGTATTACGTGTTGACTTATAAAACTCGATCGATTTTATTCCGTTATTATCAATAATTTCACCGTATTGCGCCAAATCTAACTGATATGCAATATCACCGTATGGGTCCGATAAATTCAATACTGTTTTTGTATCGGCATACCCAACACCAAGACCAACATACGGTATAAACATATTCGTGGGTTTATACAATCCATCAAAGAAATCATAGAACGCCATTACACTGATTACATCAGTTGTCAGTTCTGAATTCACAGATGCACTTTCCACAGAAATTACATAATCGGCCGGCCCACCTGCCAATGCGATATCCCCACGAAACATTGGCGATGCATTATAATCACTTTTTGTAATATGGTCCCATCCCAATTCCATACGCCACTGGGGCATATTTGGCATTGTCCAACCAATACTGGCGCCGGCGGCGAATGAAAAAGTTTCTAAATTTTTATCGGTGGGCACATCTGCTAAATCACCATACCCCGCGTATGTCCAATCAGTACATGCGCCTGTGGCCTGGCAATATCCTTCGGGTGCGACCATCGTTTCGGTTGGATCAACATAATACCGCGTTACAATTGCACCAACATCATTTTTAGTCTGGCCCAAACCAATTGATGCCCCACCACGCGCAGATAATACAAATCGCGCACCATCATCACGGTATGCACCATCACCCATATAAATGCCATCATACTGCCACCCGGCGCGCGCAGGCGCCACAATCATGCATGCCAAAACCGACAAAAAATACAAATTACGTTGTTTCATATTGCATATTATATCACAAATTACCCCAATAAAAAAATAAAATATATACCCATATAAAAAAAATCCGCATTTGCGGATTTTGTTCTTATTTTTTTGCGGCCGGCTTTTTCTTGGCGGGCTTGGTATGCGCCGACACAGTTTTCACCGTACCCAATTTTTTATATTCTTTGTACAGTGCCGCGGCACACGCATACACCAACATCGCAGAAACCGCGGTTATCAGACCGGCAACCAGGCCATCTGAAAACACCGCAAACATCAGCAAAGACACAACCAACAACAGGGTATATCCCATATTTTTGGCCAAAACATTTAATATTCTTTCAAACATAATTATTTCCTTTCTTTAAGATTATGCGTACCTATTATAACACATATCTTGGAAAAAATCATATAAAAAACATCGCCGATAAAAACCGGCGACTTTTTTTTCACAAGGGAGAAAACATGAAAAAAACTGATTACAATACAACCTGGCCACCCAAACGCGCCGTCTTTGGTATCGGACCAAACGAAGAACGTGGGCTGACATAGATATTGCCTGTGATTGTGAAATCACCACAGAATTGCAACAAACCTAAATCGCGTAAGAATAAATTACCATTTATACGCACATCGCACGGCAAAGTATACTTATGCATATTTTGCAAATATAAATTTCCATTGATAACCATCCCAGACTGTAACATGCGTCCTGCGCCACGGCTGTCAATAATCACATCACCCATCAACTGATTATTTTGTTTGGCTATTTCGCGTTTTGCCAATGTGACTTCGGACTTTTTTACCGGCACGACATTAACAGGCTGGCTAACTTTTTTACCTGCGACCGGCAAAGTAACCGGGCGTGGCACAACATTGCGCACCTGGACATTTTGAACAACGTTCACAGGTTGAACCACCGGCGCGGTCTGAACCCTGCAACCGATAACATCAATTATCAACATAGAAAACAAAACAATAATCGCAACCAGTAACGTAATATTTGCCAACGCAACAATATTCAGTTTCCCCGCCCAATTCCATACGCGGCGCGCCAACATCGCAACATAACGACATGGTACACCCATTGCACGCCATACTTTTTTCATTTTCCCAGATTTCTTCTGTGTTTTCGGATTTGATTTCTTTACAGCCTTGGCCGCAGTCTTGACTGTTTTTGAATTATTTGCTTTGTTTTCACTGACCATATTTTTTCAGTCCTTTGGTTGATTACTTTGATGACACTTTACCCAAAAAATATTATTTGTCAAGATATTTGTCAATAAAATTCTTTTTTTGTCATATTATTTTGATTTTTATATCCTTTGATACTAGAATAGACCCATGCACAGGTTCAGATTTATTATATTGTCTGTTATGATGGCGGGCTGTGTGGGGGCGCCCTGGGTTCCGCCTGGTGATTTCCGCATGGAAATAATTCACACAGATGAATTTGATATATTGACATACGCGCGCATCTCAGACCACCCCACCCCCATACACATATACCTGGAAGGCGACGGAAATTCTTTTGACGGATACGGCATACCGACCAACGACCCGACCCCACGTGGCACATTTTTGCGCGATTTATCGGCAACTGACGAATCGCCAAACGTTGTTTATATGGCGCGCCCGTGCCAGTTTATAATGTCGCCCGCATGCGACAAAACAGATTGGACCACGGGTCGTTTTTCGCACCAAATAATAGACGCCACTGCAACCGCGATTCGCAAAATCGCAAAAAATCGCCCTGTTATATTGATTGGCTATTCGGGCGGCGCCATGATATCAGGCCTGGTCATACAACACGCCCCAGATATAAATGTGCAAAAATGGATAACCATTGCCGGCGTGTTGAATCATGCCGATTGGACCGCGCACTTTGGCGACGCACCACTGTTAGGGTCTGAAAACCTGACCACATTACCACCTGTTTCACAAATTCACTATATCGCAGACCACGACCGCGTTGTTCCAAACGAATTATCACGCAAATGGGTACCCGAACATAATTTAGTTACCATTCCAAATTCCACCCATAACCGATTCGAAAATTTAAAATTAGACTTCCAATATATTGACAAATGATTTTTTTGCACTATATTCATAGTATGAAAAAAGACATAGAAATTTTACCAATTTTCAATCCTGAAAAGTGCAATTTTTGGGATAATTTTCAATCGCTGTACACAATCACGTACCAGCATGACTATAACGACATCGTCACGCCCGCGAATTTACAGACCCTGATGCAGGGCATTCGCGATTCCCATGCGAACATTTTATTTGGCGCATACGACGGCGGCAAAATGGTTGGCTGTATTGTTGCCAGTACCGCACACAGACGCGCGCACATTCAATACCTGCACGTATTACCGGAATATCAGAATTGCAAAATCGGCACCCAATTGTTATTATCTGCCGAAGGCACATCGTCTCTGCACGTCCCCAGGGCTGAATTAACCGCATGGGGCAAGGCTGAAAATTTTTACAGACGCCACAAATACACATCCCCCACGCACAACAACAAATATGAAAAAGACATAAAAAATGCAGGCAATTATTCCATCCACCCTGTATTTTCGCGTGGGATAAAAATATTACAAACATTTTCCGCCATATCCGGCACACCATACGATACGCTGAAACAAGAAATAAGGCATGACACACCGGTATTTGTACAAAAGCACCCCAATGATTATATCAGTTGCTATGGCTATATCAACGCGCGGGGCGAATCGGTTGTCCATTCCCGTCCGGGCTGTACCTTTGCGCACCAACAAATAGAAAAAAGACTGCACCAATACCGGCAATTTCAACCCCAAACCCGATAATCCCCCACCCAGGTCATTCTGCTTTTTTACAAAAATTTGTACAAATTTTTGTCATTGCGAGGGGGTGCAACCCCCGTGGCAATCCAGTATATTATTCCTCTGTCATCCTGTGGCTTGTTCGGGCCCCAGGATGACAGGAGTGTTTAATTTCTTTTATTAACAAAAAAAATCCCCCGACACGGGGGATACGAACGAAAGAAAAGGAAGCTGTTGTGTTTACTCGGTTGTTGTGGTGGATTCCACCAATTTCCAACCACCAAACGTATAACCTGGCTTAGTTGGCGTTTCTGGCAATATGATTGCATCGCCGTATTCACACGTATTCTGCTCATGTTCGCCGCCATTATCCGGATTCCAGTCGATATTGATAGTATTCGCAACACAGGTCGCAACAGAACCAATAGAACCAACCGCATTAAACACCGCTGCACGGAAGTTTAAAAAGAACTCACCATCTTCAAACAGGCTGTACGCACAGAACTCACTGCAAGACGGCGTGCAACCGTCCACCGAGCCGAGGTCGCGATAGAACACCCACGGGGCAGACGGGATTTTCATAATTTCACCAGATGCACTTTTATAACCATCCAATTGACAATAACAATACTGACCGATGGTATCCGGTAAACTATCAACAACGGTGACTTCTTTCGTGGTGTTGGTATCGAAAATATAATCAAAGACACCTTCCTGCGTGCTGCAACGTCCGTGGCCCGTTATCATACCTTTGTCGCCATAGGCAACCGCAAATGCTTTTGGGTCGCCTGCAATACCCGCATCAGACGCTGTCAGATTATAAGACGAACGTTGATTTCCGTCGTTATCATTATCTATACGTCCAGTACCGGCTGTTGTGCCGATTGTGTTGGTCAGATTAAACCCCGCTTGTACATGCCAACCGGTATCGCATGCCGTTGGTTCACAAGTATCCACCCCATCGCCAAAGTAATCATTCCCCGAAACCGCCGTGGCGTGGGCCAGGTTTGCATTCGCAACCGTACATGCCGTATAACACTGATTCTGCGCCCCCGCACCTGCCCTGGAATTTGGGTATTCGGTTGGACATGGTGTTACACTGCTATCCGCGTTATCAATCGTAAAGCCGGAACCGCCAACGCAGTATGACCCCGCGGGGCACGGTGCCGGTTCAACAGATGTTTCCGTTACACTTAAATATTCCCCAGGTTGCAATTCATATTGATTCGTAATCCATACCGCAATGGTGTTAGCCTTTGCACCATCATCTGACACCCCCAGCACGTCCACCGTACATGTTCCCGCACCGCCGGTAATTATCCCATCCGCCGCATATGCGCCAAGCGTCGTCATAATAAATGCACTGGATAAAAATAGAATTTTTTTCATGTCTACTCCCCTTCTTTTCTGCCGTTGGTGATTTTGTAAAAACAAAACCACTGAATTTTATGCAGTGGTCAGGAGGTTAACGACAATCCATAAAATTGTGTGCTTATTCGACATATTCACATCCCTCCTGACCATTTTGGGGCCAGGAGTCTTTTCGCCATAATGAATAAAAAGGCACAACGTGTGCGCCATGTTTCATCACTTCTGACGCTATGGACGGGTCGTTACACCCCATCACCAATAACCACTGATGACATGATCATGATAACAAATAAGAACATTTACCGCAAGGGAATTTTCAACCCCAAAATTCACATATTTTATATACATACGCAAACCATTCACGTTCGCACTTGAAATTTTTGAAAAAAGGTATAAAATAGACCAAGACACGCGCCCTTAGCTCAGCTGGATAGAGCATCAGATTTCTAATCTGCAGGTCGCAGGTTCGAATCCTGCAGGGCGTGCCAGATTTAATAAAAAACGCCACCTTGTGTGGTGTTTTTTGTTAAACCGTGTGACAACACGGGGATTCGAACCCAGGTTCGAGCCGTAGGCGAAAGGGGCCCACAAAGCGACAGCGCATATGGGAATATACAACAATCGGCTGGCCATATTGCACATGTATTACATATTTGTAGTTATATATTTGTTATATAAAAACCCATAAAAACACAACCTATTTAGGCACAAAGATATTTGTATTATGTTTGCATGCCGTTTTTGCCGTAATTTTGGCTTGTGTTGCTATTTTCCTTAGTAAAATCTCACAACTTTTTTGTGTTGCATGTGGGGACATAGAATATAACAATAAACCTGATTTTTTGGTGTTGTCTTCACAAGAATAGCCGAAAACACTGCTAACCATTATTGTATCGTCCTGCAGTCGTAAAGATTCACACAAATGAAGATATTGTGGTTCATCAAAAACTTTTCTGTCAATATTTATTTCTAATACAATTTCAAATCCTTGAGATTTTGAATTCAACACACGAAATGTTTTACTATAAAATTTATCAATAAGTTCCAACATAATTGATTGTATTTCGTATAAATACCCAATATATTCTGTGATACCATTTTTGCCCAAAAGACACAATGCAGTATATGCAGACATTATTCCTGAAGCCGATCTAGAATTTTCTAGTGTATTATAATGCGGATGTAAATCGCCAAAGTATGCATTCTTTTTTTGCGAATAAAAGCCACCTAACGAATTTCTTGCTTTGGTGCCTTTGGTTACAAAAAAACTCGAAATATAGGGACACAATAACATCTTATGAAAATCTGCACCGACACTATCTGCATGACGCATAGGTAATAGTTTTTTGTAAATAGTATTCAGCTTTGTTTTAATTGCTTTAGGATACGTATCTAATTTACGTCTATTCAACAACAACCAAGCCCAACCAAAAACACTGTCACCATGAATATAGATATCATACGGGATTTGATATTTTTTTCTTTGTTTTTCACAAATAAGTCTGATTTTTTTTACATTATCTACTGCAAAATCTATTGTTGTGCCACCATTACATATTATTGCCGCGATCTTTTTACCATGCGATAAAGCATCTGAAATATATTGTTCAAGCAAATCGTACCTCATTTCTGCCGTTTCATCCGCAGGAACTCTTTTTACGGCATCAGTGCCCAAACCAAGATAATCGCATAAATCTTCCAAGGAATAATGTGCTAAACTACTTGCAAAAACGACATATTGTCCATGAAGCCCTCGTTTTTTGTGTAAACCATCACAATTAACAATTCCTGATTTGATGGCGTATAGCAATGTTGCTTTTCCACCGAAAGTTGAAAAACCAGAAACATTAGATGTGTTTAATATTGTTCGACCAAGCATGTTTATTATTTTGTTTTCATACAAAAGTGTTTTGCCACCCGTAATATCCCATAAACTATTGGGATTCAATAACTGTGTTATTGTCGAAACTGCAACCGCACTCATAATTGGGGTCGGAGTTATATTAAAAGCTGCATACGGGCTGTGCCATTTTATAGTCCCGCCAAAGGCGTCTTTAATATTTCGACACAAAACATCAAAATCGTGTCCATCAGCACAAAAAAAATCTGAATTTAACATATTTTTATCATACCTAAATGGAGCTATATCTCGTCTGGCAGAATTAGTTTTATTATCTCTTAACACATCAAAAATTGTTTTAATTTTATCCAATAAAATCTTTTCGTTGGATTCATCAACGGACAAAAATTCATTTTTGAACTTATCCGAAAAAGTTAGTGGCTTTACAGAATCTACCATGATTATTCACCTTGGCTTTTTAATAATTTTTGACACGTTTTTAAGAAAGATATCGCCATATCTGCTCGTTCTTGATGTGTGTATATTTTGGTGTTTGAATCAGTCCCAGTTAAAATTATAGACACAACTTTTTCTAAATTTGGGCAATCATGACTAAAAATATTAAATTGAACCGATAACGCTTTTGTTGGACCGGCATAAGGCTTTTTATGAATAGCGTATAACATATTAAGTCCACAATCTATGATATTTGCAAAAATAACCTGTAAATTATTTATATCTTTTCTATACAAAAATTGTTCAAATTTTTTTATAAAATAATTACTCCAACCTAATTCTCGATTACAAATAATTTTGACTGCATTATCTGGATATTTATTAGCAATTTGTTGCAATTGCTTTAAGGCGCTACCTTGTTCATACAAAATGTAATTTTCTGACAACGCAGCAATAAGAGCCCCCGGATAGAAATATCCTGTTTTAAAATAATTTCCATTATAATATGAAACGATACGTGATTCTAAATCTTTTTTCTTATAATGCATAACACATACTTCTATATTATCGCAATAAAAATCTGTAGATACCCCATATTCATATGAATCATCACAATATGTATGAATTTTATCCTTACTTACATTTAATAAATCATGTAATTCTTGTATTTGTGTTGCTGGATTAAAGGTATCATCAACAACAACTAAAAAATCTAAATCCGAATAAACATCACGGGGAACTCCCGCTTTAGTTCCAGACAAAAAAACACCATGAACACCTTTGAATGTTTTATAAATACTAATAATTTTATCCATGACATCAACACGTTTGGCCATAGCAATAGTGCAATCAAAGTTTCGCGGTTCCAGGTGTATATTCAATAGATTAAAATTCATTAAAATCTCCCTTATGATAATAATTTTGTCATTTCTTGAATCAATTTTTTGTTTAAAAGGCGGTCGTTTATTGATATCCGCACCATTTCACCTATATTCTTGTACGCATATGTCAAATCTCTTATCATAAACCCCCGTTTTTCTAGTGCATCAACCAAACTTTTTGCTTTCCTACCATTCAATAATTCACACATAACAAAATTGGCACGACTTGGGAACACCTTAATATTAGGTACATTAGCAAGCATTTCCATAAATTCATCAATAAGCATTTTGTTATATTGTTTGGTTTTAGATAAAAAATCTGTATCTTCTAGAATAACCGGCAAACATATCTGTCCCAATATTCCAAGTTCAAAAGGATCTTGTAATTGTCTTATTTTAGCTATCATTTTTTTTGCTGATATAACACAACCTAACCGCAAACCAGCAACACAAAAAATTTTAGAAAAACAATATACTATTGATAAATTCGGGAATTCTTCTAAATTGTCTATATGGGATATTAAAGATAATTTTTTTCGGTCATCCTGATATAAAAAATTAGACTCTTCTATTAAAAAATGGCATTTTGGAAATTGTTTTA
>JAZSAG010000009.1:0-3263 GCA_045601765.1 Candidatus Enterousia sp.
ACTACTGAACAATTTTTTCAAGACTAGATTATTTAACGCATGACTGCCTTTGTATGATTCCAGTGCCCCACAAATAAACGCGCCCGATGTAAACATGTCGCCAACTGCATCAATTATTTTATGACGTACAAATTCATCCGGCCATATTGTTTTATTTAGTGTTCCATCGCCTGTATCGTTTAATGCAATAACATTTGATTCGTTTGCGCCGCGTCCCATACCATGCTTTTTCAAATATTCCCATTCTGAATATTTTCCAAACGTTCTGGCGCGCGCTATGTTTTTAATAAAATCTTGCACAGATTTTTTTGTTCCATCAAAACAATACTGATAAGATTGTTTTCCGATAATTTTTTCCGGATAAACCAGTGTTGCCTTGACATCTAATTTATCACCATTATTTGGTGACAGTTTAACAAATCCATCTGACCTGCGACCTGAAATTTTATTAAACAAAAATATTTTAAATCGCGCAAATAATGGTAATTGTTTCAGAACCTCATTTGCATAAACAACAACTTCTTTTTTAACAATTATTTTTTTAAGTTCCCCATCTGTCACACCGACTTTTTCAAACATTTTAATAAATTCAGTCGCACTGCCATCCAGTATTGGTGTCTCGGCACCATCAATTTCAACAATCGCGCTGTCTACACCCATCATAAACATAGCCGCCATTAAATGTTCAATTGTTTGCACATGTGCCCCAGACGTCTGACCAATGGTTGTATTGCGCATTTTTGTTTCACCAACGTTATCATACATCGCAGATATTAAATCAGAATTTTTTATATCTGTTCTGCGCATAAAAATACCATATTTTTCAGACGGTTTTATTGTTACATTCACGGGCAACCCCGAATGAATTCCCACACCTGAAATTTTTATTTCTTTGTTAAAAGTTGGCATTTCAATTTCTCCTTTAACCAGTCAAAAAAAGTATTTTCTATAACAATTTCGTGTTTTGCATATTTTATTTTATCTGCATATTCCACAGGCAACCTGACCCAATCTTTTTCGGTTGTAATCAGTTTTGCATTGTGTTTTTCTGCCAACTTTATCAGTTTATCTAAATCCTGATTTGTATATTCCCAGTGATCTGGAAAGGCCTTTTTTACGACAACATTTTCCAGCGCATCAAAAAACTTATCAGGATAACCAATACCCGCAAAAGCAATTAATTTATCAGAAGCATCATATGGCGATATTGTTTTACTTTGTGCATAAAATACCGGTATTCCCGTTGGCAAAACAAAATCTTTACGCACATTTTTATTTTTAATAACAACAAAAACATCTGCGTTTTTTGCCGCGCTTTTGGGTTGTCTAAGTGGCCCTGCCGGCAACAAAAATCCATTACCATATCCGATACCCTCGTCAAAAACCATAACAGATACATCTTTTTTTATTCTTGGGTTTTGTAAACCATCATCCATTACAATTGGCTTTTTATCCAAATTTTGTTTATTTAACAACAGAATATGACTTTTTCTGTCCCCCACATGCACCGCCAACCCAGACGCAGACAACATCAACGCTTCATCACCAACATCACCTGTCTGGCCAGATTTCTTATACCCGCGCATAACCACAGGCGCATCCAAAAACGTTGCAATTTGACGAACCACAGGTGTTTTACCAACCCCCCCCGCCAATATATTTCCAACACAAATTATCGGTCGCTGTGATACATATTGAAAATGTTTTCGCACCCAGAACACAAAACCACTGGCCAAATAATACAACCAAGAAACAGGCACCAAAACCACAGAAATTAAATTTTTACGTAAAAACCACTTTGGCGTTTTCATATAAATCCTTTATTTATTCTTTTTACGCTCACGTTTTGCTTTTTTAAAATCATGCGCTGTTAAATCTTGTTCAATATAACGGTGATTAAATTCTGCATCTAATTCGCGCATTTGTTCAACCATAAAATTTTCTAAATTAGTGCGAATATCTTCAAATTCCTGGGGTGTTGCCTTTTTTGGCACGAACACAGGATTTCCAATATTACAAATAATTTTTGAAAAAGGCAACGCGACCAAATACCTGTCCCAACGATTTTGGAACCAAGACCTGGAACAAGAATAACATACCGGGATAATTGGTGCGCCCGACATTTTTGCAAAATATAACGCGCCATCTTTGACCCGCAGTGATGGTCCGCCTGGTCCATCTGGCGACATACAAATTGCATGATCCCCCCTGGCCAGCACACGCAACCCTTCGCGTAATACAGACACCCCACCCTTGTGCGAAGATCCATATATTGCGCGCAACCCGAATAAATGTTGTAATTTTGCCATCATCCGTCCGTCTTTATGACGACTGGCAATTGCATATGCATGCATCCCCCCCAAACAAATAATAGGGCTAAGCATCATACTGCGCCCATGCCAAAACACGAATATAGCAGGCTTTTTGCGGTATTTATAGAAAGTCTCTATATTGGTCACCCGTTTAATAGATGTAAAATAAACAAACCAAATAGGCACAGACATAAATACAGCCACCACCCACTGCATCCATTCCATAGCCAATACAGGTTCCCAAAACTTTTTCCAATACTTTCTAAAAGTTTTATTTTTAAACATAACAACCCTTTATCAAAATCATGACGAATTTTAGCAATAAAAAAAATATAATTCAACAAAGACTAGGATAAAAGTCATTTTACGGTAAAATATATTTTTTTATTGACTAATGACAAAAAGATAATATAATATGCTGGCTTTATCGCGGGGTAGAGCAGCCCGGTAGCTCGTCAGGCTCATAACCTGAAGGTCAATGGTTCAAATCCATTCCCCGCAACCAAGATTCCGCCCAGTTTTCTGGGCTTTTTTAATACTTTTTTACTCCCTAAAAACCGCTCCATCTTTACCCTTTTGCTACCTATTTGCTACCACAGAGAATAATTAATAGATATTTTTATCCTACATTATACAATGATATTTAAAATAACAACAACTCCAAGGATTAAAGATGTCTACTGCGAACCGCCTACATATTATAGATATACAATGGCCTGACTGGAAAAATTATATACTTATGCCCAAAATATCAGAATCAGAATTAAAACATATTGAAATAAAACTAAATAAAGAACAACTATTGTCTAACAACGAATTATCAATATATGTGTACCAAGAATTATTTAAAGACAAAATCATAAATGTTCTAAAAAAAATAGGTTATTTAACAGACAATCAAGACCCAGACTATCTTTCCCCAGATGAAAGATATGAGCTAATAGAGAAAAT
>JAZSAG010000010.1:0-13385 GCA_045601765.1 Candidatus Enterousia sp.
TGCGCCACCCGCGGACCCCCCCAGTACGTCAACCGTACATGTGCCCGCCCCACCCGTTATCATTTCATCCGCCGCATACGCGCCAACATTGGTCATAATAAGTGCACTGGATAAAAATAAAACTTTTTTCATGAAATAGCCCCCCTTGGTTGCGTTAAAAAACCGTCACAAGGTTTGACGGTCAGGGGGTTAAGAAAATCAAACAAACGAAATGACCCCGACGGTTTTTGCGCGATGTACGCTGTTGTATAGCCGCCGGCCCCCCGACACTTTACATATCGGGCAGTGCAAAATAAAAAAAGCGTATCCACGCCACAGTATTTTGCACCAGGTCGGATATTCAGTGCACTGGGCACCGCGTTTGTACAGGATTTCTTAAGTCCTTGAAGTCAACATCCCTGTTGGTTTCGTTTGCTATTATACAAAAAATAAGGGGGTATTACAAGTGTTTTGTTTAACGCATTCTGGTAATCGCAGATATAATTGATTGGGCCCGGGATAATTCTTGGGCATAATCTTGTTCCATTTGTGCGCGCAATTCCTGGTTGCGTTTGCGTAATTCCAATGTTTGCGATCTGTGTGTGCGTAATATATTGTCGCGCTGGGTATTGTTTTGTGATAATTTATTTTTAAAGTCATCAAAGTTCTGGGAATGGCCCAGGCGCAAATCTTGTTCGTGCAATAATGCCGTATATTCGTTTCGTTGGCGTGTCTGTAACGCGGTCAGGTCTTTTTTAAATTGCAAATTCTGGGCACTGATACGTTGTTGGATTTGTTTGCGGTTGGTGCATGCGTTTAATACCGTATCAAAATTTGTTGCGATCCTGTATTCATTCAACATATCCCAAGATCCAGGTGTGGGATTTTTGCGCGCTGATTTCGGTGCAATGCAAACATTGCACATAGACGCCAGTGTAAATATTTCATTGTATATGGTTTGCAGTGCGGCAATCTGTTCCGAAATAGGTGCGTTTTTGTGGAATAGTTTTGTATTTTGCTTTACATATTGTATTGTGTTGGCGACCTGGGCTATTTGTCTGGCAAATTGTTGTGATTGACCGCGCGGGGGTTTAATTATATATGGGTGCCTGCTGGGATGGCGAAATGTGTTTGTGCGTCTGTCAATTACGCCATGCAAATATTTTGGCAATTTTTTGTATTCTGAATCCGTTGGTTTCAGTGCGTATAATGGTTGATATACCTGTTCAATATATGCGTTGGCGTCTTGGTCGCTGTGACATGATTGTGTGTAATATATCAATACAGTGCAAAATAGCTGTAATATATTTAAAAACTGGTTATATCGAGATGTTTTTTTCTGTCTGTTACCAAACAGTCCACGCATAATACCGGCAAAATTAAGTTTTGCATATTCGTCCATGTTGGCTGTTAATTCAGTCAATATAATATTTAAATTAAAAATTTCGTATATCTGGGCGTTTATCATTGTTGGTTAATATTCTTGTACAAAAAATGATGTCGGTCAATCGTTTGTTGCAAGAAAAACGCCCCAAACGGGGCGTTTGTATAATTTTTTTTATTATCTGACGGATGCTTGTTTGAATAATTCTTCGGCAGATACTTTCTTTTCTTTGGTTTTTACATGTGTCAACATGGCGTCTAATGCCTTGCGTTCAAACAGCATGCCACGCAACATCGCCAATGCGTTTTGATTCTTGCCATAGAATTCAAAAATCTGTTTTGGGTCTGGATAGCGTGATGCCTCGGCCCAGATTGCCTGTTGCAGGTCGTCACGGGTCACTTCGACTTTGTTTTGTGTGCCCCATTCGGCCAAAATCAGTCCCAATTTTACACGGCGTTCGGCGTCTTTGTGTTCTTGTTTTTCGTCCCATTTATGGTCGCATTTTTTATCGTGACAATGTGCGTGTGAACGTTCAAATTCTGATTTTGCCATTTCGTATTCTTGGTTGACCAAAGATTCTGGCAAATCTAATTTGATTTTGTCGGCCAATATGTCCAACAATTCATTACGCATGTCGCGCTGAGACGCGTCAGCATATTGTTCGTTCAATATGTTGCGAATGTGTTGTTTTAATGCGTCAACAGATTCTTGGCCCACTGATTTTGCCAATTCATCGTTTAATTCTGGCAAAATATGTTTGCGGATTTCATGAATTTCAACAGCAAAACGGGCGTCTTTGCCGGCCAGGTTTTCTGCGTGATATTCCGCAGGAAATTTTACATTTACATCAAATTTGTCACCGATTTTGTGGCCGATTATTTGATCTTCAAAGCCTGGGATAAATGCGCCAGAACCTAAAATCAAATGGTGTTTTTTTGCTTCGCCACCTTCGAATGCTTCGTCACCAACAAAACCCTTGAAGTCAATAACAGCGACGTCGCCGTTTGCGGCCTTGTATTTTTCGTCTTGTTTTTCGGCGGTGCTGCGGCTTTTGCGGATGTTTTCCAGTGCCGTATCTACCTCTTTTTCATCCAAATCGGCGGTCTTTTTGGTCACAGTGAATTTTTCTAAATCAATTGCAGGCAATGTTGGCAATATATCAAATTCCAATGAATATTCTGCATCTTTGCCAATTTCCCAGCCGGCTAAATCAGCCTTGGGTGCGCCGGCCAGACGGATCTTTTTGTCGGCAATGTAATTGTTTAAATCTTGGTTCATTAATTTATCAATTGATTCGCCGTATGCGGATGCGTTATATTTCTGGCGCAATATGGATAATGGAATTTTGCCAGCACGAAAACCAGGCATTTTTGCCTTTTTCCCATATTCTAATAATATTTCGTCGGCTGCGGCCTGTAAATCAGCAGCAGAAATTGTGCCATTTACTGAATAATGTAAATCTTTGATTTTTTCTTTTGTAAACATGTGTTTCCCCTAGTGTAAAATTATATTGCCACGTGATTATACAATGTTTTTTGATGAAAGCAATAATAAAAAAATCCCCAGGTGGGGATTTCTTTATCTTGATTGTTCGCGTTGTTTTGCTTGTCTGGCGGTTCTTGCAATCAGTTCTTGGTGATATGGTCTGAGGCATTGTTCAACAGAATCGCGACGTGCATATTCTTTGTTGTCTTGGTATTGATTGTATTCTTGTATCAAATCATGGCATTTTGATAACAGATTTATCGCGATTGTGTCGCCATATTCTATGCGTGGTGTCGGCATATAGTAATAAAAATAATCGCATACAATAGTTTTACCAGGGGTGTGTATGTGCAATTTTATATAGTCGTCTAGTTTACATACGGTATCAATTGAACAAACAGAAAGTGTGTCGCGACCATTCGCAATAAATGTGGAATCGTTATTTATGAATTTACCAAATTTTGCACCTTCGAATACGTCAGGTGTACTGATGGTTGGGTTTTGTGTTGGATGATTAGACTGGGCCTTGGCTGTGCCCTTGTATGGCAACAAGCCCAACACACACAACGCGCCAATATATAATCCGTGTTTTGTTCGTTTATTTTTTATCATTTTACCCTCTTCTATTTATAATATAGTACAATATATACGTTTGTCAATTGTTGTGTGTATTAACGTTTGTTGCCCTGCCCTTGTATATGTGGCGCGTCCAAAAGGACAAATTGCATCATCATGTGATAACGATGCAATAAAAAAGACGCCCCAAAGGACGTTTTTTTGTTCCCCAAACGGTATATTAACGTTTGGAAAACTGTGTAGAACGACGTGCCTTGCGGTAACCATAGTGTTTACGTTCAACAACACGACTGTCGCGTGTCAAGAAGCCAGCGGCCTTTAACGCAGAACGTAATTCTGGTTCGATTTTTTCCAAGGCTTTGGAAATACCGTGTTTAACGGCGCCCGCCTGACCTGATAAACCGCCACCTTCAACCATGGCGATGATGTCATATGCGGTTTCGCGTTTTGTCACAGCAAATGGTTGTGCAATAATCATTTGCAATACAGCACGACGGAAGTATTCAGATGATGCCTTGCCATTAACGGTGATGTTGCCCTTGCCAGGGACCAAATATACACGTGCAACAGAATCTTTACGTTTGCCAGTTGCATATGTTGCGTTATTTAATTTTGGTGTTACAACCGCTGCTGCCTTAGATGTGGCTGCTTTTTTCGCAGGGGCCGCTTTTTTTACTGTTTTTTTTGTTGTTGTTTTTGCTTCTGCCATTATTCGCCCCTTTTGTTTTTACGATTCAGACCAGCGAAATCAATAACCTGTGGGTTTTGTGCCTGGTGTTTATGTTCGCTGCCCGCATAAACGTGCAGTTTTGTTAAGCGCTGGTTCGCCAATGCGACCGCAGTGCGACGACCCATCATACGTTTTACAGCATTAAATACTAATTTTTCTGGTTTTTCATCACGCATCTGACCCAATGTGCGAGATTTCAAAGAACCTGTCCACAAAGAGTGCCAAAAGAAACGATCTTTGTCAGCCTTGTGACCAGATAATGCAACCTTGTCAGCGTTGATGATGATTACATGATCACCACAATCCATGTTAGGTGTCCATGTTGGTTTGTGTTTGCCACGCAGGATGTTCGCAGTGTATGCCGCCAAACGTCCCAGCGTACAATTTGTTGCGTCAATCAAATACCATTTGGCATCTAATTCACACTTTTTTAACGATTTTGTCGCTGCCATTTTATATTTTCCTTATGGTTTATAAATTAAAGCGACGTTATTATGACGCAATCCCGCAGAAAAGTCAAGAAAAATCAATATGGTATTATTATACCGGATGGGTTGTATAAAAAATCCCCTGTTGGGGGAATTTTATTTAAACGGGTAATATTATTCTGGCACGCAGACCGCCCAGGTCGCTGTTTTCCAAAAATAACTGACCGCCGTGATTTTCAATCAATGTTTGGGCAATGGATAACCCCAGACCTGTTCCGCCGGTGTCGGTGCCACGGGCGTCGTCCAGGCGCACAAATGGGCGCAAGGCTTCTTTTTTGCGGTCGTCTGGAATGCCCGGACCATCGTCTTCTATTAATATTTCTATGTGTTCGTCTGTGTCAATTTCCGTCAGTTTTATTGTCTTTTTGGCATATCTGGCGGCATTTTCAATTATGTTACTGAATGCGCGTGCCAATGCCATTGGGCGGGCATAAAACTGAACCGGGGTTTCTGGAAAATCTGTTATAATATTCTTGTCTGGGGCCGCGTCGCGTGCAATGCGTATCAGCATGGGGGGTAATTCTGTGGCCTGCTCTATTTCCGGGGCTTCGCCACGTGCAAATGCCAGATAACCATTTATCATTTCGGTCATGCGATCAATATCGCGTATCAAGTCATCGTTGTTCGCAGTTTCTGTTTCAATAGCCAGACGCATGCGGGTCAGCGGGGCCTTCAGGTCATGACTGACCGCGTTTAACATGTCTGTGCGTGTGCGATTATATCTGTCCAGACGCTCTTTCATCGTTATCATAGATCTGGCAGCCTCACGTATTTCTTTGGAACCTGTCGGTGTAAAACCGGGCGCATCCAGGCCACGACCGAAACGACTGGCCGCGTGGGCAATTCTGCGAATGCTGCGCGTGTGCATTATAATAAATGGACTGATTAAAATAGATACAATCAAAAATGAACCAAATAGCCAAATAATAAATACTTCGGTACTGGTTGAATAAATTCTGTACAGTGATGTTCCAAATGTGGCTGTTTTTTCGTCTTGTGTTGGAACGTCTATGAATACCAGGCGTTTGGCGCGGTCCATATAGATGTTCGCAGGTCTTTTTAGGCGTTTAGATAATTCATGTGCCAATTTCCCTGTTTCGTGGGCGTGGTTGTCATTATGTCTCGGTCTGTTTAAGTTATCGTTTATACTGAAATTTATGCTGGTACCTTTGGCGATTTCTTGGGCAATGTTGGTTTTGCCAGAATCAATAAATTTGGTCATGGTGGTTATTTCACCCGCCAACGTGCGTGCCAATGTGTCATGAACACGTGACCAGTGGTTGCCAAAAAATGCGTTTGCAACGATAATCTGGGCGATGACCAGTGGAATTAAAATCATCAATATTGTGCGCCATAAAAAACTGCGTGGTATTAATCTCATATACTTTCACCATTGTTGTTGGGGTTGGATTTTAAATCGACTAATTTATATCCGCGGCCCCGTATTGTTATTATGTCCAGGTTAGATAATACTATATTTAATTTCTGACGCAAGCGTTTTGCAACCATTGGTGATGCGTGAACAATATTACCCATTGGAAATGTTAATGAATGTAATAATTTCTTTTCTTCGCCAGATAATGTCAGTATTTGGGGGGTGCCAGATGTGTTGATAAAAAATTCTTCGTTCGCGAATGTCAACCCGGTTGGCATTTTGTTCGTAATTAATGGACTGGATTTTATAATATTATTCAGGCGCAATATTAATTCGCGTATTTGAAAAGGTTTGCCCAGATAGTCATTTGCGCCACCCATCAGGCCGTCAATAGTGTTTTCAGAACCAGTCATCGCGGTCAGCATTAAAACGGGCGTTTGATTGCCATGGTCACGAATGCTTTTTAGAAATGTTAAACCGTCCATGCCGGTCATCATTCTGTCCAGTACAATTGCATCAACAGATATGCGTGACAGTATTTCTAATGCATTTTCGGCAGATTGTGATGTAATCACGTTAAAATTATCCGAACGCAGGCCCTTGGCCAGGGCGTTGCGCAGAATGTCGTCGTCGTCAATAATTAAAACTGTTCTTTTCATATATCTTATCGGTTATTTGTCAGCAATCATTTGCAAGGCCAATGAAACCGACAAATGTTATCTTCTTAATGGTTCAACAGCATATTCCCCAGGTTGTATTGCCAGTGCATTGTTTTCAATGTCACCGTTTGCAACCGCGCGGAATTGCATGCCGCCTGGGGCGAATTCTGTTTTAAACAGTGCGTAACCTGTGGCGCCACCTGTGGTTGGACCCTGCATCCCCAGTGAATAATAGCCACCCAATATACCATAATCTAAATCAATATAATCAATACTTAAAATCAACGAGATACTGCTGATGCCGTCACTGGTCATATTACATGCGAATTCACGATTGGACAGTAAGGCCTCGGAATTTACGGGAACAACAATATCCATAATGGTTGGTTCACATTTACGTTCAATACCGTTTACTAAAAAGTCGTATGTCATACCAACGGTTGCCTTGGACAGGCCGGTTGTCATGCTGACCTGGGAAATTGTGGCCTTGGGGATTTTTACCATGGCGTTGGCAATGCCACTGCGTACCGGAAAAGACAGGCCAGATTGCAGGCAGTCACGTGAAAATGGGTCGGCTTCGCATATAAACACGCGTGAGTGTGCGTTCATCATGAACATGTTAGACAGACTGTTGAACAAGAATGTTCTGGTGATTCTGTCGTTCAAACGTGTGCAACCAAAATTGCGGCATATAACCATTGGGCGGTTGGCAAACATTACGCCAGGATGCATTTCTGATTCCATCATGCGAACGTCTTCTATATTTTGGTCATAATTAAAACTGTCGTCGCGTTGCATAAATTCTGTTTCAGGAATAAAATTTGGATCATCTGGGTATGCGTAATACGACTGAACAGGTGTTTCAGTGTAAATTATCTCGTTCGTACCGTATGCCATCATGTTCTGGGCAAGGGCCTGAAAGGTGCATAATACTGCGAAAATAGGTATAAAAATCTGTTTAAACATGGTATAACCTTTGGTTCTCTCAACTAAATCTTAGAACATTTTAGATATTTGTGTCAAAACAAAAATATTTTTATTGAAATTTATAGTTATTTTGTTCTAAGTTATGAACATAATGAGTAAAAGAAAGGTGTTATAATGGTTGATATTGTGATATCAGGTGAAGCAGGTAAATTACATGCAGTATATCATAAATCTGCACAAGATGGCGCGCCGTTGGCGGTGGTGCTGGCCGGGAATCCACGTCAGAAATATCACATGAATGATCGTGTGTCATATGCAATGTTTCGCGCATTTATGGATATTGGGTTTTCTGTGGTGCGATTTAATTACCGCGGTGTTGATGGATCCGAAGGGATGATTGGCACAACAGCGGATAATATGTTAGATATTGCAACCGTGATCGATTGGATTCAAGATCATAACGAAGATAGCGATAAGATATGGCTGGCGGGGCATCAATTGGGCGCATGGTATGTGTTACAGGCGATGATGCGTCGACCAGAGGTTTCGGGATTTGCGTTGGTGTCGCCAGATGCGTCTGTGTCTGATTATTCTTTTCTGTCGCCACGCCCAAATCGTGGGCTGTTGTTACAGGGCGCGAATGAGGCAGATGATGCGCGTGCATTTGCCACGCATTTAACGCAAATTTTGAAAAAACAGGCACAAATTGATCTGGAAACAATTCGGGTCAAGGGGGCTGATGAAACGTATGGGCAACCGGCAGATTTGCGTCAGATGTATAATGATTTAAAGGCGTATGTCGGTCGTGAAAATGCAGAAGACAAATTGTTATAATAAACTAATGATGAACAAAGAACGATTTTTAGATGCAAATATCCCAGATGAAATGGCGGCGTCCATTCGTCCGCGCAGTTTGTCGGACTTTATCGGTCACGACAGTTTAAAACAGAATTTGTCTGTGTTTATATCTGGGGCACGTGGACGTGGCGAATCGATGGATCATGTGTTGCTGTATGGTCCCCCGGGGTTGGGAAAAACAACGTTGGCGCATATTGTTGCAAATGAATTGGGTACTAATTTTCGTGCAACGTCTGCACCAATGCTGACAAAACAAGGTGATTTGGCGGCGATATTGACTGCGCTGGAACCGATGGATGTGTTGTTTATTGATGAAATACATCGTTTGCCAACCGCAATCGAGGAAGTTTTATATTCCGCAATGGAAGATTTTAAGTTAGATATTATGTTGGGTGAAGGGCCCAGCGCGAAAAGTGTTCGTATTGACCTGCCCCCGTTTACGTTGGTGGGGGCAACAACCAGGACAGGTTTGTTGTCTAATCCATTGCGTGACAGATTTGGTATTGATTTGCGTTTGACGTTCTATGCGCCCGAAGATTTGGCAAAGATTATTATGCGCAGCGCAAATATCTTGGGGACGCCGATTGATAATGACGGGGCGCTGATGCTGGCGAAATCTGCACGCGGGACACCGCGTATCGCAAACAGATTGTTAAAGCGTGCACGTGATTTTGCCGGGGCGTTGGGAAAAAATCAAATTACGGCTGATATAATCAAAACCACCCTATTCCAATTACATATTGACGATTGTGGTTTGGATGAAATTGACCGCGAATATATGAATATGATTGTAAAGTTTTATGCAGGTGGTCCGGTTGGCGTTGAAAACCTGGCCGCAGCATTGTCTGAACCCAGTGATACCATAGAAGATGTAATAGAACCTTATTTGATGCAGTTGGGATTTGTTCAGCGTACCCCACGTGGACGTATAATTACAGAGGCCGGGTATAAGCATTTGGGGTTGGAAAAGTAATTGGCATGAACAATATTGTTGATTTCTTGGAAATTGCAGAAAAATTGGAGTGCGAATATCGTCTGACACGAATGAGTGACGGTGCGCCCCAGGCGGTCGCGTCGCATTCGTGGAATATGGCGATGATGGCGATGGTATTAAAGCCGTATCTGAAAAATCCGGTTAATATGGAACGTGTGTACGAATTGTGCATGTTGCATGACCTGCCCGAGGCAATCGCACATGATGTGCCGTTGCATAAACAGACAGATGTCGTACGTGCGCAAAAGCATGTGGATGAATGCACCGCAATTGGGCAGATTATGGATTTGTTACAAAATGATGAAATTCGCGCACGATTTGATGAATATGATATGCGTGAAAGTAATGAATCAAAATTGGTCAAGGCCTTGGATATACTGGATACGGCGGTTCAACATATGTGTGCCAAGGATTTGTCGTATGTTGGTGAATTTGATAACGGTTTTTATTGGAAATTGTTCTTTGGTGATGATTTTATTACGATGTTCGATTTCGAACCGGTGTTGCGCTGTATTGTCGATGAAATCAGAAATCGCGTTATCAAACGGTTGCGTACAGAGTTAGGAATAGATGTAACGGAGTTAAAAAAGTGAAAATACATAAATTCCCTTTTACAATCGCGTATGCGGATACAGATGCCGAAGGTATAGTTTATCATGCACGGTATTTAGAAATCGCAGAACGGGCACGTATGAATTGGCTGCGTGGGCACGTTGTTGATGGTGATGATATCGGATTTGTTGTGCGTGAATTAAATATTAAGTATGCACAACCACTTAGGGCGGCGGATGAGTGCGTGGTTGAAACGGTTTTGACGGATGTTGGTATGGCATCTGTTCGGGTTGAACAAAAAGTTATGAAAGATGATAAAATTTGTGCTATAATAAACCTTAAGGTTGCGTATTTGGGCGCCGATATGCGGCCAAAGCAAATACCGTCAGATTTTATAAAACAATTAATGTAACAAAAAAGAAAGGAAAGGATATGGAAAATAATTTCTCGTTATTGAATTTGTTCGCAAGTGATTTTATGACATTTATAGTGTCGGTCGTGTTGTTGGTGTTCAGTGTGTTATCATGGGCGATAATTGTTGAAAAAATTCGTCTGTGGCATATGGTAAAAAAGAATCCAATTGTAATCGGCGACGCTGATGCGGTGGATGCAGATGCGGATAAGAAAGTGGCGCCATTTGACAAGAACTTATGGTTTTTGTCCATGGTTGCGTATATTTCGCCATTTATCGGTTTGTTCGGCACGGTGTGGGGGGTTATGGATTCGTTCGCGGCAATTGGCGTAAATCAATCGGTTAGCATTGGGGTTATCGCACCGGGGCTGGCCGTTGCATTGGGAACAACTGCGTTGGGGTTGATTGCGGCAATTCCTGCGGCGATTGCCCAGCAAATTTTCTCGAAGAAAGCAGATGATTTATATGACAGATTAATCACTGAAATTCGCAGTAAAAAACGTTTTTAAGCCAAGGGGGATTTTTCATGTCCAGATTCAGACGCAGACAATCAGACGTGGGGATTCAGTTAACCCCAATGATTGATGTTATGACGGTGTTGTTGGCGGTGTTTATGGTGACAACACCAATGATGACCACAGGTATTGATTTGGAATTGCCACGTGCAGGCGTTTCGGCAATGACAGGGGCAGATCATGCAATTCAGATAAGTGTTGACGCCAAGGGAAATTATTATTTGGCGGAAATGAAGTTGTCGCGCGATGAAATTGTAGAACGCGCAATCGCAATGCGTGGCGAAAACCCACAACTGACCATAATGATCAGTGGTGATGCGCATGCTGATTATGGGGCGGTTATGTCAATGATGGGAAAGTTAAAGGATGTAGGATTCCAAAAAGTTGGATTGCGCACCCAGCCGGAGTAAAAAATGCAAAAAAAGTGGTGGAAACAATTTTTGGCTGAAAATTTGTTGATGTCAATTTGTGGGCATTTGTTCCTGGTGGCGATTATTGTCACGTCTGTTTCTGTGATTGTGGAACGTGCAAAATTGGTTGCCCCAGACAGAATTCAAATTATGGAAATTGATTTAAATGATGTGACAGTTTCGGGCAAGGAAACCAAGTTATATAATATTTCTGTGCCAGAACAGACAGAAAAAGCAAAACCAGAACCACCAAAAGAACAACCAAAGCCAGACCCAATTATAGAAGAACCCAAGAAAGAAATTGATAAGGCAACATTGGTTCAAGAAGAAGAAAAAAAAGAAGAAAAGCAAGAAGAAAAGCCAAGCAAAGAAGCGGAAAAAAAGCCGGAACCTGCGCCCAAAAAAAAGCGTGTTGTTCGGGTAAATCGCGAGGTTTTATCAATTGACAGAAAATTAACGGTTTCTGTGGTTGACGCACTGCGGGTTGCGATGACACGGTGTTGGAACATAGATACATCACGTCCTGATATTGCGGATATTCGTGCCGTGGCACATTTGACGATGAGTAAAAATGGAACAGTACAAAAATTATGGTTTGAATCCGAGGCACGCGCGGAAACAGACCCAGCGTTTGCATATGTGTTGGATACTATTCGGGCGGCGATTTCTGTGTGCCAGCCGTTTCGTATGTTGCCTGTGAATGAATATGGGGAATGGCAAAAAATACAGTTGACTTTTTACCCAACTAAGGGCACAGTTATGTAGGTACATGGGAAAACAAGAGAGAGTTGTAAAAAAAGAGATATAATGGCAACACAATCTTTGTTTTCTGGCAGTTGGAATCATGCAACTGACAAATTTTCTGTAAAGGCACCTAATTTTGGCGATTTGCGTTGGTGTGTGGCAAATAATCATAGTTATGATATTCCGTATGTTATTATCGGTGAAGGGGCCGATAAATTGGTCTTTTTATCTGGTCTGAATGGTTGCGATGCCGCGTATGGCAGTGCCGCACAACAGTTGTTCTTGGATAAATTTGCCCCAAAATTAACGCCTGAATTTCGCAAAAAGTATACGGTCGTGCTGATTCATGTCGTTAATGGGTATGGTATGGATAATCAGATAATGGAAACTGTTGATAAATACGGTGATTTGGTTCATTTGAACAGAAATTTTGTGGACGATTTTAATAACAAACCAGAAAATAAAGAATATCAGGCGGCACATAAATTATTGCTGGCCAGACATGATAAAAGTAAAGAAGCAAAGTTATTGAATTACCGCAAAGAACATTTAAATGATGGTGCGTGGTATGCGATTGCCAATGGTCAATATACGCATAAAGACGGATTTTTCTATGGTGGGGTGGCGCCTGTCATGGAAAATAAAATGTTGATGTCTATTTTTGATACTGTTTCCCAGGACGCAAAGTCTGTTCAGGCATTTTGCCTGCAAACAGGGGATGGATTTTATAACGATGTGTATGGCAATGTTTCTGGGTCGTTACAGGTGTTGCATTCCGCGGATTCTGTGCCCGCACAGTTCTATAGGCGTATATGTTGGTCAACAGAGGTGGCCGCCAGACCGCACTATATTATAAATGGAAATTGGGCGCGCGCGGTGGAAAATCGTTATAATTCAAAACATTGTCCTGTATTTGCAACAGACTTTTTTGTTGGTACGAAAAGAACAGCGTCGTTGCCACATATTCAAAAGTATTTATGTATTGGCCAAGAACGCTATGAACGTAAGAGATATGGCGAAATAACAGGCGCAACAAAACAAAAGTTATTGAATTTGTTTTGTCCCCAGGAAACACAATGGCGAAATGGGGCAATGGATAAAACGTATCATTTCTTTCAGGATATTATTAATTTTGCAAATGCACAATGTAAACGCAGATAAAAAAATGTGCCAAATTGGCACATTTTTTATCAGATGCACATATAAGCCGGGTTCTGTTCTGCCATCGCTGGTATATGTTATATACTAAGCGGTGGTAGTGGACATGATTAATCTGCATATTGCATTACTGCCATAT
>JAZSAG010000011.1:0-12191 GCA_045601765.1 Candidatus Enterousia sp.
ATAATATTTTGGATTTTTTCATATTTGGATTCTCCCTTCACTTTGTGGGTGGTTTTGTAAAAACAAAACCACTGTTATATATCAGTGGTCAGGAGGTTCAAGACAATCCATAGAATTGTGTGCTTATTCGACATATTCACATCCCTCCTGACCATTTTGGGTCAGGAGAATTTTCGCCATTATGAATAAAAAGGCACAACGTGTGCGCCATGCTTCATCATTTCTGACGCTATGGACGGGCCTTGACACCCCATCATCAATAACCACTGATGACGTAACAATTATATCAAATATGACATTTTCCCGCAAGGGGAAAATGTTATACCAAACGCGTATTTTATTTCGTATCCGTTTGACATAAAAAATGCCCCGAACGGGGGCATTTTTTTAACACATAAATCAAACGATTTAGTTCAAAGCTTCTTTCAAGGCTTTGCCTGGTTTGAATTTAGGCTGTGTAGATGCTGGGATTTTAATAGCAGCACCTGTTTGTGGGTTGCGGCCTGTTGTTGCCTTGCGTTTTGCAGTTGCAAATGTACCAAAGCCAACCAAGCGGACTTCGCCTTTCTTTTTCAAAACTTTTGTAACTGTGTTGATGAAAGCATCCAAGCAGCCAGCTGCTGTTGCCTTGGTCACATTTACTTCGTTTGCGATTGCTTCAATTAATTGCTGTTTGTTCATATGTTTCTCCTTTCATGATTTTAAGGTATTCGCAGTGCCCAAGGCAATGTCGCTAGAATCCAGGGTTTTAGGTCTTTATATAACCTGCATCGCACGTATTCTAAGGACATTGCCTGTACTGCTTGCCCGAATCGTAAAGAATTCTGGGCTTTATGTCAAGTGCATAATTTAAAAACCGCAATTTTTTAGTATGCCCAGCCCCGCATCGGTTCAACCCTGGACGCAGGTACCGCACGCGCCCCAGGCGTTCCACCGTCACACATAACAAAACTGCCGCTGGTGCCATCAACGCGAACAGAACGAAAATAATTCGGCGTATGCACCAATAAAATCATAACCATCGACGCCCAAAACAACAGTTTTGTATATGCCCATGGACTTTTAAATGTGTCACGATTGAATTTGTCTTTTAGTAAACTTTGATACATCGCCCATCCCCAAATCGCAACCAACAGCATCGTCGCAAAGAAAAAACCAACCTTAATAGGTTCTTTTAGTTGCGCCAAACCGTTCGCAATTTCATCCCATGGCGATGCCGCCCCAGGACATACAAACAACATATTCGGCCCCAGTTCTGATACCGTGGTAACGGCATGATTCGGCCATATCTTGATATCAAAGGCCACCATTAAAATAATCGCCGCCATAATCATAATCGCAAACATCATTGTGTTTTTCATGACAATGTATCCCCTTTGGTTACGAATTGTATTATAGCATATTTTACTATCTGTTTGCAATTTCAGAAAAATTTATTTAATATTTTTATATGTTTAAGCATAAACAAAATCTTGTTATTGGCATGACCACCTATTTCAGCCAGTTCTTGGAATTGTCTGTGCCGGCGTTGGCGCGATTAAAAACAGATTTTACATTGATTATCTATAACGATAACCCAGATAACAAAGTAACCACAAACTATATCAGAAACCTGGGATTCCGGGGACGCGTGCATATAATAAATGGGGTGTATAATATCGGGCTGCTTCAGGCGCGTCTGGCAATTTTAGATTATATGTCAGAAAATAAAATAAATTCAGATTGGATACTATTCACAGATGATGATTGCATCGTAACAGATGTAAATATACCAGATGTGTCAGATAATAATTTCGCAATTATCCAAAATATGGCGGTTGTGCGCACACGCCTGGTCGATGTATTTCGCGCGGCAACAGATTTTACAAAATGCGTAATTGATAATGAAAATATTGTCTTGGTGCGACCGCATTTGGGCCTGGGCGGGACATTGGTGCGTACGCCCATCATGATGAAAACAGGTATGATTTTAAAGACCTGTTTAGATAAATTTTTTGATATTGACACAGGTTTGCGCTTTTTACCGCCCGTGGATGCGATGATGTGGTCTGGGGTAAATATTGTGGCGCAATATCTGAACAAGAACTATACGCCGATATACATGGATAATATAAACTATGTTTCTGTTGATTTAGATCGCGCGGCAACAAAATACGGTATGCCAATTAAACCGGCCAGAAACGCAGATACCCAGATTGCAAATGTTTTGGCACGTTATGACGCGGTTATATTATCTGCGATATCTGCGGCCCCGGCGGGGCAATAACACGCGTGCAAATATATTAAATAATTATGATTGAAACTTTGCGGTAATAAATATACAATACCGCATGATAAAACAAGGATAACGTTATGACATATGATGAAATCAGAAAAGTTTTTCTGGAATATTTTGAATCGCACGGCCATAAAATCGTACCGTCTGCGTCGTTGATACCTGATGACCCAACGGTGTTATTTACCGTGGCAGGCATGGTCCCATGGAAGGGTATTTTACAGGGTACAGAACCCGCATTCGCACCACGTGTCGCAGACGTTCAAAAATGCATTCGCGCCGGCGGGAAACATAACGACCTGGAAGACGTCGGTTTTGATGGACGTCATCATACATTCTTTGAAATGTTGGGGAATTGGTCTTTTGGTGACTATTTCAAAGAAGAAGCAATTAAAATGTCTTGGGAATTATTGACCCGTGTTATTGGACTGGACCCGGAACGCATCGTCGTCACAACGCATTACAGCGACGAAGAAGCAATAAAAATATGGAAACAGGTTGCCGGCAAAGACGCAATATTGCTGGGGGATAAAGACAATTGGTGGTCTGCGGGGGATACAGGTCCATGTGGTCCATGTACAGAAATGCACTATGATATGGGCCCAGATATCCCAGGTGGCCTGCCGGGGTCTGCGAACGAAGACGGTGGACGATATGTCGAAATCTGGAACGACGTGTTTATGCAATATGACCGCGATGCAAATGGTAACCTGACACCACTGCCCCAGAAAAATGTTGACACAGGGGCGGGTCTGGAACGCTGGGCCGCGGTGCTGCAAAATAAAACAGATAATTATGATACTGATTTATTTGTGAACCTGAAACGCGCCGTATCCGACGTCACAGGCGTCACAGAAACAGCCGAAAATGTTTCCAGTTTTAAAATTATCACAGATCATTTGCGCAGTGTTGGATTCGCAATCGCAGATGGTGTTATACCGTCTAATACAGATCGCGGTTATGTAATTCGCAGAATTTTGCGTCGCGCAATGCGTCATGGCCAAATGTTGGGACATCGTGGCGCGTTGTTGTCACGCCTGTATCCTGCGTTGATAACAGAAATGGGCGGGGCGTACCCAGAACTGGCACGCGAAGAAAAACGCGTGGTCGAAATCATTCAAAACGAAGAAAACGCCTTTGCGGATATGCTGCAAAATGGTATGAAATTACTGGACGCAGAATTACCAAAGGTAAACAACAATGTTCTGCCGGGGGATGTTGCGTTTAAACTGTTTGATACGTACGGGTTTCCACTGGATTTAACACAAATGATTTTGCGCGATAAAAATATGACCGTGGATGTCGCAGGTTTTGAACAGGCCATGACACAACAAAAAGAACGCAGTCGCGCAAATACCAAGGGAACACGCATATTCTGGGAATCACAAACAGATTTAACAGATACAGATGATGCGGCGAAATATGCGCCGGTTGAAATGGAATCACGTGTATTGTCTATATTGCATAACGGTGAATTCATAGAAACAGCTAAATCTGGTGACGAAGTCGAGGTCGCATTGGATAAAACAAACTTTTATGGCACCCAGGGTGGCCAGGTTGGTGACAGCGGTGAATTAAAAATCGGTGACGCAACAGTTATGACCGTGACCGAGGCCGCACGCGTTGATAACATTGTTATACACAAAGGTGTTTTAACATCTGATTTATCGGTTGGCGATATCGTACATCCGGTTATCAATACTAATGTCCGCGCACAAACCGCACGTGCACATACCGCCACACACCTGTTACAGGCGGCGTTGCGCCATGTCTTGAACGAAGACGTCGCACAACGTGGGTCCAAGGTTTCACCTGATTCTGTCCGATTTGACTTTTCATTTGGGCGCGCAATGACAGCCGAAGAAAAACAGGCGGTCGAAGATTTAATCAATGAATGGATTGCGTCTGATATGCCCGTACTGCACGAAGAAATGTCTTTGGACGATGCAAAAAAACGCGGTGCGATGGCGCTGTTTGGTGAAAAGTACGGCGACGTGGTTCGTGTTATTTCTGCGGGCGATGTATCGTGTGAATTGTGTGGCGGCACACACGTTCATCATACCGGCGAAATATTAAAGGCACGTATAAACAAAGAAAAATCTATCAGCAGTGGTATCAGACGTATTACTATGTCTGTTGGCACACTGGCGGAATAAAAACAGGCCTGTTATATGGGAACAAAAATTAGATATTCAAAGGCATACAAAATGGCGGTGCTGAATCGAGCCAAATTGATTGGCACCACCCAGGCCGCCCGCGAATTTAAATTGCCACCAAAAACTGTTTTGCGTTGGAACGATATATATCATGTGTACGAAAAACAGACTATGCGTCATTTTACTGATGCGGAAAAGCGCAAAATGTTGACGTACGCCAATGAACACGGTCTGACCAGTGCGATGCGTGAATTTAATGTAGATATTTATACTTTTTTACGGTGGAATAAAACCATGAACATATACAAACCCACCGGGCGCAGGGAAAATTCCACACATGACAAGAAACATGAACGCGTGGACGAGGCCAAAAAAATAGAAATTTTAGAATATGCAAAAATCCATGGAATTAGTAAAACACTAAGGAAATATAATATACCATCTGCGACATTTCAGTATTGGAACGCCACACGCAAGATATGCCGGATACGACATCATCGTAAATTCAGCCCCCAGACCAAGGCAGAAATCATTGAATATGCCACGGAAACATCTGTTGCGGATGCGGCAAAAAAATTTGACGTCACAGGTCACCAAATCAAGAAATGGATATCTGACCAAGACCGCGGTATATAAAAACACCCATTTGGGTGTTTTTTTAGTGTAAGTGGTTAGTGATTAGTGAATGCAGGATGATTTTGGATTTGTACTTAATTTCTTTCGTTCGTAGTTTTAAAACTTAAAAACTCCTGTCATCCTGGGGCTTGACCCCAGGACCCAGGTGAATATGTAGTGCGAAGCACACATTATTATAATAATGCATCAACTGGATTGCCACGCGTACGCTCGCAATGACAAAGAGGAATAATGACCTGGGTCCTGGGGTCAAGCCCCAGGATGACAGAATGGATGGATTATAATTTATTTTATTCCACCAACTTCCAACCCATAAACGTATATCCTGGTTTGACTGGGTCGGATGGTAATATAGCCGGTCCATCATACATACACATATTTTGTGTTGACGCGCCACCATTATCCGGATTCCAATTGATATTGATTGCATTATTTTCACATAGACCAATCATTAAATCTTCTTGATTCAGCTGGTTAGCGTATTGTGTATCCGGAAACATGTTCATCGATACAAAAAATTGATGTGTGACCTCAGCATATATAACTTGTTTAAACCAAGGCACACTTACGTCCATCCATTCATAGGATTTTCTTAATACAGTCATGGCGGCCGACATTAATTCATCTTCGCTGGCAAATGAATTGGCAGATATTTTACCCATCAATTCTTGGACATTTGCCCAATTTTCTGGTTTTAAACTTTTTTCTAATGTGTTTAATGCCGCATCAGAAATATTGCCTGTATCCGAATATTCCCCAAGCACAATATATAATAAAAAAGTATCTGGTGACGGTGCCTTGATTTTTTTTATTGTCATCCATAAATTATCACCGGTTATTGTATTATCAAAATTAGCATTTTTTAAATACTTGGGTGTAACACCAAAGAAACACCCAGAATCACCAGGCTCCCAGCACGCATATTCACCACTGATAACCCCGGGGACATTTGTATCATATTGATTTGCGGAAAATTCAAACAATACACTATCCATAAACAGTAACTGGCCAGGTTCAACAATGTCACAATCATTTATGCCATTATCAAGACTATCAACCATCTCATCTTCATTATTAAGATTGCATGATATAATCTCTGAAAATGAAGAAAACTCTTCACTATTTGGCATCATATCAAGGACATTAAGTGTCGTGCGATGGTACCCCGTATCACACTGAAAATCTGCAACTGGGCAGACGCTGGGGTATGCGTTGCATGTTGCGTCTACGTATTGCCGGCCGGTGGTTTTAAATTCACTGTGCGTGCAATTGTTGGAATGCGCGGGGCATGCGACGTTCGTACTGCATGCCAATTCGCATCCCATGTAACATTCGGATTCGGCGGTGGCGGCGGCGTCTGATGTATAATCGGCGGGACATGCGGTTTTACTGTTATTTGCCTCGACCGTGAACACGCCACCGGGGCAATATGACCCGGTTGGGCATTCGGTGCAGTTCAGTGTCGTTTCATCCAGATATTGCCCCGCCGCGCATTCGTAACTGTTCAACGACCATGTAGCGATTGTGTTGGCCGTCGCGCCATCCGCCGATACGCCCAGGACGTCCACGGTACAGGTTCCTGCGCCGCCGGTGATTTTTTTATCTGTGGTTGTGTCGTCTGCGAATGCGCCACATACCGTCATTATCAATGCACTGGATAAAAATAAAACTTTTTTCATGGATTCCCCCCGATTATTTGCAAATTAAAAACCGTCACAAGTTTGACGGTCGGGGAGTTCACAAATCATTTCAACATTGATTCTGATGCCTTTGGGTTACCCCTGTTGTATAACAATCAGCCCCCCGACTGTGCGTACAGTCAGGGATAATTAACGATGCAAAAAATATCGGAAACTATCGGATTTACGATGTTGTTTATCTTTGCACCGGTTGAAACAGGCTTGTGACAGCCCCGAACCGACATCCCTGTCAGTTCAGTGTTTATTTTACTAAAATTTAGGAACCATTGCAAGCATGAACTGATTTGTATGTCCAGCAATATGTTTTTCACCCACAAAATCACACGGCAATTCGTTCAGGAATATTATCACATTTACACAAACAAGAACGTTTTCCTAAATGCTTTATTATAATTGCAAGGTCAAAATAAAACAGGTATAATAACAATGTCTTTGAACAAGACAAAATTAATCTTGAAAAGGAGTAAACAGATGAGAGGACTAACGAACTATGTTCTTATACCATTGACATTTATCGGCGCCCTGAACTGGGGGTTGGTGGGTATCTTTGGTTTCGATTTAGTTGCATTTTTGTTCGGCCCTGCAACATTGGCCAGCAATATCGTATATGCAATTATCGGTATCGCCGCATTGGTTTGGTTAATATGGATGTTTATTGACAGACCAGTATCACGTGATAGATAATGTCACAAAAATAAAAAAAGTTTCATGTCTGCGCCCCACAAAAAAACGGGGCGTTTTTTATTGGGCGTCTGAAATCGCCGCATCAAATTCGTCTTCGCCCCACACGGTAATGCCCAAATCCATCGCACGGGCCAATTTACTGCCCGCGTCCGAACCCGCCAAGACAATATCTGTTTTGGCAGATACACTGCCCGATACAATTGCGCCCATGCGTTCCAAGATATCTTTGGCCGCGTCCCTGGTATATTTACTAAGTGTGCCGGTCAATACCACCTTTTTACCATTTAGTGGGTTATCGGTCACAACAGTTTGCGTTCTAGCCGCACGCACCGTTATCTGTTCTAATAATTTATCCAGCGCCAGCGCATTATGTTCATCTGCAAAAAACGATACAATATCATCGGCCATCACATCACCAATGCCATCCACAGACTTTAATTTCCACAACGGCGCACCACGAATGGCGTCCAACGATCCAAATGTGCGTGATAAAATTTTCGCAGTCACTTCGCCAACGTCGGGAATTCCAATCGCAAACAGCAACCGGTGCAAATCTATGTTGCGCGCATTTTCAATTGATTTATTTAAATTAGACACGGATTTTTCACCAAAACCATCCATCCGCATTATTTCGTCGCCATGGCGCGCAATCAATGTGAAAATATCAGCCGGCGTTTCAATCCAGCCACGATTTATAAATGTTTCCAATTGACGCGTCCCCAGACCGTCAATATCAAAACCCTTGCGCGAGACAAAGTGTTCTAATTCACCCAATCTTTGCGCCGGGCACCCCAATGTATTTACACATCGACGCGCAACGGCACCAGATTCCTGGACAACGTTGCCGCCACATACCGGGCAGACGTCTGGGAATACGTATGCCGATGCATTTGGATTTTGTTCCGCAACACCGATAATTTGCGGTATGACGTCACCGGCACGCTGGACAATGACGCGGTCACCAATACGTACATTTAAACGCCTGATTTCATCGGCATTATGTAATGTCGCGCGCGATACAACCACGCCACCAATATTTATCGGCGCCAATTCTGCGACCGGGGTTAAAACGCCTGTGCGTCCAACCTGGACCGTAATGTCTTGCAGTTCAGTTATTGCACGGGCCGCAGGGAATTTGTATGCAACCTCCCACCGGGGGCTGTTGGCACGGCTGCCCATGCGCTGTTGTGTGGCAATATCATTTACCTTTAGCACCAATCCATCAATATCAAACGGAATATCCGGACGCATAACCATGATTTTGTTATATACCGCCTGGATTTCATCCATAGTATTCGCATGATGCGCCCATTGACGCGTGGTCTTGAATCCCCATGATTCAAGTTTATCAAAATATTCAGATTGGGTCGCAAAATCACGTTCGGAAATATCACCATATGTATACGCAAATGCGCTTAATTTTCTGGTCGCGGTAATACGTGGGTTTAACTGGCGCAGGGAACCCGCCGCCGCGTTGCGCGGATTTGCAAATTGTTTACTGGATTCGTTATTCAATGCAATAAAATCATCGCGGTTCATGTATACTTCGCCCCGAACCTCTATCACCGATGGGAAATCACCAGTTAATTTTTGCGGAATATCCGAAATCGTACGCAGGTTTTCAGTAATGTCTTCGCCCATGGTGCCACTGCCCCGGGTTAGGCCCCGCACCAATACACCATTTTCATAGCGCGCAGAATAAGACACGCCATCAACCTTTAATTCAATAAATATATCCTTGCTGGTTAATTTAAGGAACCAATCTGATACATCTGACTGGTTAAACACATCGGAAATAGACAGCATTGGCACATTATGTGCATGCGATTTAAATTTGGCAGACACCGCCGCACCAACATGTGTTGACGCACCATTTTTTGCCAATTGGGGGTATTGCCGCTCTATTTCCAGGGCGCGCCGTTTTGCCGCATCATAGGTCGCGTCATCAACAACAGGCGCATCATTTTGATGATACGCAATATCCCACTGTTGCAGTTTTTTTAACAATTCTGCATGTTCAGACAATATAAATAAATCAGGTTGCATAGACATGCGTCAATTATAGAAAAAAGTAAAAAATAATACAAGCGCTTAGATAACAACACCATTTTTTAATCCAATGGCCACGGCGCCGTCGTCCCGATGGAGTTGAATAAAGGATTTCTAAAAGTTATAAGCGAACTGCCTAGCCAACTAATAGTATCATTTTCGCATTGTGTTATGCAAAATTTATAATCCCACTTATTTTTCAATACCCAATTTGATGACATTGGGTGTGTTAATTTTGAAAAACAATATCCCCGTTCATAATCACTTTTTTCTTCATCTGGTATATCTGGATTTGTATCTGCATCCATGTAATAATCAGACGAACCAATTAATTCATCAGATGATGTATTTAATACTTGTGGCGGATTACCCGTACCATTCCAGTCTGAATACATCATTATTTCTTTTTTTGATAAACATGCAGACGCACCGTAAATAGTTCCATAATCAAACACCGACCACCATATCCATTCCACCTTATTAACCCCAGACCCCTTCGCAACTATCGTTGCGTCTAATGGTATTACAACCGTATCATCGCGGGCACACATTTCGGTGGCGTGTGCCGGTATACCCGCCAGACAACATAAAATTATAAATATTTTTTTCATTTTATCCCCCCATTACCAAATTGTGTAAAATAATGCATCACGTGCATTAACACTTTTGTTATTGTTTGTATTTACTCCAATGTTCGCATTTGTTGCAAATCCATTTGCACAATATGTGGCACAGTTTTCTTTGCATTCGTCTTTGCTATCGTATTTTTTGAAATACGTCCACCATGACGTAACAGGACCGTCCATTTTGCACCAACAATTAACACCAACATCACGGTTTGTTGCCTTTAGGTATGTGTTTGTATCACCATAACTGGCATCACCATCATTATTCGATTTACCGTCCGGTGATGAACGCACCGCAATACCGTTACAGGTTGCACTGCCATAAATATCATGTGCGGTTATCCCGGGGCGCATATTTGCAAAAATATCATAATCAAAATTTACAACCCAACGCTTTTTGCCATTGTTCAGGTATGAAACAGTTCCATTTTTGTCTTTTTGCAATACCGCCATCACCAATGTATTACGACGACATATTTCATCGGTATCATCAGGACCGGCAAATGACGGCATAACCGTCACCACCACAATCAAAAATATAAATATTCGTTTCATTTTTTTCCTTTTGTTATTGTATTTAATCAATTGTTATCAATGTGTCGGTGCTGTATTCTTTGCCGTTACCCATCGTCCACCTTAGCGAATATCCCATACGCAATGGATTTGGTTTTTCCGTCACAAAGTGTTCTATGGCCTGGGGCGGTACCAAATTTACATAACAGGTCTGGGACGCCCCATTGTCATCAATAAATTGAAAATTTAACGATGGGGTTGTGGTCTTGGATGCATATAATGGGTAACTGTAACTGGTACTGTCACCATTTGGTATACCAACATGTAAACGTCGGTGTTTGCCATTGTTTGAACAATAACCATCCACCGAACATACGCCTGAATTTGTGTAAACATGTTCCGCACTGTCACATAAAACACCACATATCATGTTTTCTGAAACATCAGCGTCCGATTTGATGTAATGACAATTTTTTTCAACTATGAATTTAGAATATCCATCGTCGCACATGCCCAATATCGGAAATGCAAATGGCTGGGATGTGTTCGACCCCAGTAAACTGATGTTATAATAATTTTCTGGATTTGCACTGCACCGGTTATTATACATTTCATCAAATGTTGATATGTTTCTGGTTTCTGATGCGCCAACAAACAATAATGTGCCATTATACATTGGATAAATGCGTGCGTCATCGTATGAATTACTGTCTGTGCCATCTACAAAGTTATATAACAAATAATCCCCATTACACAGTGGTTCTTGGTCATTTGTAACAAAATCTTTGGGGCCCATAAACGATGCGTCCGTCGCAACGGTTTTATGATAATTTGCATCGCAACCAAATCTGGTTTCTTCGGTTAATGTGTCTATGTCATAACATGTGCCATTCAAATGATACATGCCATATCCGCAAATGCCGGCATAGTTCGTAACGGTGTATAAAAAGTCGCCTTCGGATTCAATGGGGGTTAATAAATATGGGTCGTATGTGTATTCTGAATATAATCCGCGACAATTACCACTGGCCTCGTGATATAAAAAAGTGCTGACATCTAAATCAATTTTATATGTCGGATACGATATATTGTCTATTTCAATCGGTTCGCATTTTGTAGATTCAGAAACCCATTGTGATAATGTCACGCATTCGCCTGATGGATTATGATACATACCATACCCACAAATTGCCGCATAAATACGCCCCGAAAAATTTGCAACGTCCATTAATACCGCATCTGTTTCGGCCATATCTTCTGCGTGCGCAGCGGTTACAAAAATACAAAATGCCAACGCCAATTTCTTCATATTCTCCCCATCTTTGTTTTTGATGCATCTCAAAAACAAAACCACCGATATACAGTGGTCAGGAGGTTGAGAACAATCAGAAGAATTGTGCCGTATATTTGATATTTTACGGCCCTCCTGACCATTAGGCCAGGAGTTTTCGTCATTACAGATAAAAAAATGACGCAATACGTGCGCCACACATCCATCATTCTGACGCTTCTGAGCAGGTTCTCACACCCCATCATCAATAACCACTGATGA
>JAZSAG010000012.1:0-11002 GCA_045601765.1 Candidatus Enterousia sp.
CGTGAAAAGCATGTTTGGACACTAATGCGCATAATTGTCTCTATGCGCAAGATATTACGTGCAATCGGTCTGGGGAAATTAGTGGACCGGGTCACAAAACCTGTACACGACGCATTCGGTGGTAATACCAAGGTTTTGGTGTCTGCGGGCGCAACATTAAAGCCATCAATTCGCAAGTTCTATGAAAAAATGGGTTTTGTTGTTGGTGACTGTTATGGATTGACAGAAACCACAGGTCCTGCGAACTTTAACTTTGCATTCCGCAAGTCAGATGGTTCCATGTACTATGCGGGCCCATTACCAGGCAACGAAATTCAAATTCATAATCCTGATAAACATGGGATTGGTGAAATTTGGGTCCGTGGTAATATGGTTATGAATGGCTATATTGACAACGATGCCGCCAATGCCGATGCCTTTGAAAACGGTTGGTTTAAAACAGGTGACATTGGTCGCTTGGACAAATATGGCCGCCTAGAGGTCAAAGGCCGTCAAAAACAAGTAATTGTTTTGGACAGTGGTAAAAATGTCTATCCCGACGAATTGGAAGACCTGTACATGCAAAACGAAGAAATATTAAATGCGGCGGTATTTGAATATGTCATCAATGACAAAACAGTACCGTTTGCCGTTTTCCAGGTTAAACCGGGTACAACCACTGCACGTGTTGCAATGTTGTTGAAAAAATCTAATTTGGCGATTGCGCAATATAAATGGGTTAAACATTTTGCAATCACCGAAGAGGAATTACCATCAACGTCTGCTAAAAAGGTAAAGCATTTTGCGGTTCGTGATATGCTGAATAGCGGTGCCTTTGTGCGCGCAGAATAGGGTTGGTAATATATTGATATTAGGTGTTTTATCCTAAAACAGCGGGGTGGAATGCCCCGCTTATTTTCCTATAAAAAACATTTGACAAATAAAATGTGCGTGTTATATTAGTGCGGATGTAACAAAGGATATAAGATATGTTTAACATGATAAATGGTGCGAATAATTTGGAATCTATTGATTCAAAGGTTAATGAATTGTACGACCAGGTTTCTGTTGCAAAAATGCATTACAGAACACCTGAAAACGCTCAATTGATTGCTGATATGGAACATCGTATTGATACTTTAATCGAACAAAAAAAGATGAAGTTATCAATGTGTGCGATTCCTACAATTAGTCGCTAAGACAATAAAAAAATCCCCCGATTGGGGGATTTTTTATTCTTGTAATTCTGTTTTTATTACATTGATTAAATCATGTAATCTACGTTGGGCCACACATGCGTCGTGTTCGTAATCTGCATTGCCTTCTTTGTACATTTTTATGCCATTGGCATAATCCCAATTTGGCGTAATAGATAATGCCTGTTCTGCAGACAATGAAATGGTTTTTAATCTATGCTTTATTGGTATATCTATATCAATAGTTCCAGATTCTGGATTGTATTTTGTCTCTTTACTTAGATTTCTTGCACACAATTGATGTGGGGTCAACTCGATGATTTCGCATGCGACATACGGTTCATCGCTGTATTTGTATTTAACATAAATATTTGAATCTGTGCCATACAAGATATTATGTGCATCAATGGCGGATGGAAATTTTTCTGAATACAAGGTTCCTTTTTCTGTTGTTGATGCAACAATAAATTCTGTATTGTGCTCAAATCTATTATTCCAAGTATAAATTTCACTTAATGTATGTATATTATTATCACAAAGGGACAGTTTATAATAATCATATCTATTATCGTAATCGCATCCAAAATAAATATCTTTTGTGCCAGATATACACTGTTCGTCTTCTTTGTACATAACAATTTCAGAATCCGATTTATGTTCGCTGATATATGTTTTCAGATTTTCCAGTGTTGCACATGGATTTGTTCCGTATCCCTCTTTGGCTGTTAGTTTTTCGGGTGCCCAATCTGCTGTTATTTTTATTGCATTTGCGGTATCAATTGGGACTTGGTATCTTCTATCGTGGCATGAAAATTTAGTTCCTTCAATACGGTTTTCACACATTTTATATGTATCATACATAAAAACAGTTTCATTATGGAATGATACTAAGCTATTTATTTCTGCAATACATTTTTCTGATTGTGTTGATGGGGTATATCCTGGTAAATCTGCCAGTGTTACTACGTCCAGACCGTAACCAACGTTATTCACAGTAAAATTATATAGAGCAAGCTCTTTTGTTTCTGGGTTATAGTTCAAGGATACACCCAGTCTAACATCTGTTTCTGGAACTGTTCCCTGCCAGTTCATATTAAATATAACGCCTGTCTTGTACGAGTCTGTCTTTGTCATATCTATATAATTATCGTCAACTTTTAATGTCGCTTTGTCCCCAGACATTTTAAATATCATAGTTCCATATTTCTCAGCATCACAACATGCTTTGAATCTGATTTCTGGGGACTGTGATATTTTATCGCACGCAAGTAATGACATCGGTAAAATAAATGCAGATATTTTTTTCATAATTTTTCTCCATTTGTTATTCGTTAAATTAAATACCACCAAATAATGGTGGTTGGAGTTCAAACACTATCAAAGCGAATAGCGGATTTATTCAATATATTCATCCCCTCCAACCAATAGATTGGAGGTATTTTATGTCCCCTCGGACACGCTTTGCAGGGTGTTTGAAGCCCACTGTCAGAACTGCCAAAAGCATCAGGTTTTCTGACAACAGACGTATTATATAAAAATTTAGGTAATATTTCAAATAAAAATGCCCAAACGGTCATTTTTATTTACATATCGCAACATAGGGATATACAGATTTTTCCGTATCTATGACCCCTGTGCCACAATCCATGCAGTTAAATCGTCTGTTTTGATTGTGTATCGCATCCAGTGGTATATCAATATCGTTTAAATCTTTGATTGCCATCACGTATCCACTGTTTGGAAACCCGAAATATATCCCGCGACTGGCGCCACCACAATCTGCAATATCGCCGGCATAGCATTGCGGGTTGTCTAATTTGGACGGGTCTGGGACGCATATTGTTTCACATGTATCTGGGTCTGTTACCATACGTTCACAATCTGTGCATGATGTTTGCGGTATACGCAGTGTTGTTCCCGGGGCCGCATATATATTACCATGAATTACCCCATCGCATTTTTTTGAATCAGTAATTGTCGTTGGGTCAATCACACATTCCCATTCCATGGTGTTATAATTTAAACGAGAAATCATCTTGTTTGGGCATGTCCTGTCTGGGAAAGGGCTGATGCATTCCCAAACGCTGTCAATTAATATTGCTGTTTGGTTATTCCCGCACAGTGGTTTTCGTGTTTCATCGGCCACGCATTCTTGTAAATCAGAATCCCATATTGTGTCGCCCCCACAGTCTGTTTTAGTATTATGACCAATACATTGCCAACGCCCAAAACGGTACGTTTTTACAGTCCCCGTGGGGCATTCAACGTCTGCGGTCACCGCGGTTGTGTCGTGTGTTATTATTTCGGGCTTTTCATAGTGGGTCAGATACACCAACTGATAATTTTGTAAATTCAGTTTTGATATTATTTCTGCCGGTACAATTCGTTTTGTGGATGTTCCCCCCGAAACAATAGTTTTATCTGTAAATATTCCAAATGTCCCAGAATCGGCATAGTGTTCTTCCAGTATTTCCATCATCGCATTATGATTTTGCAGGTCAATTGGCGCAGAATGCGTTATTATATAACTGAACGCTGGTTTTTGTCTGCCTTCGCCGTTACAGTCTGTTTGTTTGAAATTTTTATTCAGGCAAATAAATTCACTTTTAATATTATTTTGTTCGATGCATACATCTTGGAACGGGACAGAATTTATTTGTGCATTGTGCACAGCGACCGCGCACTGTGCGATTGCGCGCAGGTCAGAACGTTCAATTGCATATTCTGTTTCATGTTTTTGGGTGCGTTGGCTGGGGCTGTCCATCAAATAATAGCCCGCCATAAACAGTGCAACTAAAATCATGATAAAAATATTCATCATTCCCCCTTGCGATTTATTAAAAGTCTAGGTAATATAGAAATAAATTGCAACAGGAAATCTGGAACAGACATGAAAAAAATTATATTAACTTTGTGTGTATTATGTTTAACGGGGTGCGGTTTTAAACCTATGTATTCTGGGGACAGTACGGATATTTATGTCCAACCAATCAGTGGCATTAACGGGATTGATTTGCGTAATGCGCTGTGGACTAAATTCGGGGGGCAACATACATCAGACGCAAAATATACATTAATTGTTGATTTGGATGAACCGGTGACCCAGTACAAGGCACTTGAACGTACGGGTGATGCCGCATGGCAAGAGGTATCATTGGTTGCAAAATATTCTTTGATGTATGGCGATACGCAAATTGCCAGTGGCACAGAACGTGTGGCCGAATCTTATACGTTTGTATCTTATCTGGTTGCATCAAATGCGTCATATAATAATGCTGTGCGAAATGCGATACGCGTTTTGGCCGAAGAAATCAGCGCACGTGCAATCACAGAAACATATAAACACAGAAATGAAAACGCCGATAAATAATGAAATGGAAAGACGCAGATTTTAAGAATGGCATTGACAAGATTCGTGCAGTATTGATTTATGGGCCTGATGCCGGCCAGGTTGATGAATATTGCGATTTAGCCATAAAAAAATTGGCGATTGAAAAAGATAACCTGTTTTCACTGGATTCCGATGAATTGCGCGAAAAACAAGACGCCCTGTTCGCAGAAAGTTGCAGTCCATCAATGTTCGGTGGCCGTAAAATGGTTATTATTTCAAATGCGGGCGATGCGTCTGCCAAACAAATATCTGAATTGGTATCACATTCTGGGTTGTGTGCCACAGTTATTGTGATGGGCGGTGATTTACGTGCGGGTGGTGGGTTGCGTTCACTGTTCGAAGATTCAAAAGATATGGCGGCCTTGGCGTGTTATACAGATGATGCGCGCACATTGGCAACATTGATACGCAACGAATTATCTGCATCTGCGGGGATACATCAAATTACACCAGACGCAATGACGTACATGACAACGCATTTGGGCAGTGATCGCGGGATTACGCGCGGTTTCTTGGCGAAAATCGCATTGTATGTTCATGGTAAAAGTATTATTGAATTATCAGATGTTGAAAAATGTATGCCTGATACGGGTGCGGCTGATATGGATGATTTTTTGTATTCATTGACGGCGGGTCATGTGCAACAGACAATGACTGCGCTGGACAGACTGTTATATGATAATAAAGAACCAAACATGTTGGTACGTATGCTGGATGGTCATTTTAAAAAATTGCAAACAGCGGTCGTATTGGGACAATTGCCACGACTGTTTTGGAAGGTAGAAGATAAATTTAAACAGGCCATAAAAATATGGCCAGAATCAGAAATAACAAGTGTTCTGGTACGCTTAAACGAACTGGAACGTCAATTACGTACAACCGGCATGCCGGCCGAGGTTTTATTGCGTGATTTTGCATTAAAGTTATCGGTTCGTGCGGCCCAATTTGCCATCAGACGAAGGAATTAAACTATGCTTGCATCCGTTTATGCGCCAAAAGATTTTAAAAGATTACGTGCATCAGGCGATATTGTCGCCAGATGTTTTGATTTTATATCGCCATATATCAAGGCCGGTATTTCCACGGGTGAAATTGACCGTTTGGTTGCGGGCTTTTTAAAAGAAAATGGGGCACGTTCGTCTGATTTAGGATATCAGGGTTATCCAAAAAATATTTGTACATCTGTCAATGACGTGATTGTTCATGGTATCCCCAGTGATGATGTTATCTTAAAAGATGGCGATATTGTGAATGTTGATTTGACGGCTGAATACAAGGGTTTTCATGGCGATGCGTCGCGTATGTTTATGATTGGTAATGTATCCCCCCAGGCGCGTAAATTGGTAAATGTGTGCCAGGACGCATTGAATGCGGCAATACCTGTCTGTGCCCCGGGTGTTCCATTATCTGAAATTGGCAAAACCATAGAGGCGGTCGTAACCCCGCACGGTTTTTCAATATCGCGTGATTTTGTTGGGCACGGTATTGGCAAGGTTATGCACGATGATCCACAAATATATCATTTTTATGACAAACGCTGGGACAAGGTTAAAATGGTCCCGGGTTTGGTATTTACGATTGAACCGATGATAAATACAGGATCGCCAGAATGTAAAATTGACCCAGACGGTTGGACGGCGCGCACTGTTGATGGTGGCCTGTCGGCCCAGTGGGAACATACAATTGGTATTACCGAAGACGGTGCAATTATTTTTACGGAAAAAATGATATAAAACATCAATGGCAGACCAAGACTTATTATTTCACAGTGGACATCGCGAGCGTTTACGCGACAAGTTGTTAGATAACAAGTTAACTAATTACGAGAAATTAGAATTATTATTGACCTTTGCGATACCCAGACGTGATGTACGTCCATTGGCGCGCCGTTTGTTACAGAAATTCCGCGGTGTGTATTATGTTTTCACTGCATCAATGGATGAATTGCTTAGCGTCCAGGGCGTTGGCCCCAGCACCGCGTTATTAATTAAATTAGTCCATGAATTAATGTTGGTGTCTTACAGGGAATTATTAGAAGACGGCAAGATTTTATCTGATCCATTTGTGATACGTGAATATTGCAGACAATTACTTGTCGGCAGTAAAATGGAACAAGTCCATGTCTTATACCTGGGCAAGGACAAGCGTTTAATACACAGTGAATTACACAGTCATGGCGATTTTACGCATTCGGGTGTTATGCCTGTGGAAATCAGTCGCAATGCACTTAATTTACATGCGCTTAGTGTAATGCTGGTACACAATCATCCAATGTCTGATAATGATTTTTCAAAAGATGACATAGAAACAACGGAATTGGTCATCAGCCATTTAAAACCATATGGTGTCGAGGTAGAAGATCATATGTTGGTTAAATCATCGGGCGAGGTTATTTCGTTAAAAGAATGTGCCTGGATGAACCGTTCTTCATTCAATAAATAAATCTGTCACGTCGCAAACACTGGCCAGTTGTTTTTTACTGACCGAAACAATCTGATTGTTTTTTAGTTCGTATATTGTTTGTGTTGCCACGCTGGGGGTAACCCAAGATTGTACCCATGGGCGTGAAATCTTTATAACCTGAAATTTTGGTTTGAATACAAATCGTAATTTTTGCAACGCACATTCGGCGCCATTTATTGTCCGAAAATCATCTGTTTGTATTGTGCGAAACGTCCCATTTTGATTTAATTCAATTGTATATTCGTCCCAAAAGTGCGCAGTCCCATTTTCGTGCCGAATACGTGTGATTTTATCGTCTTGTTTGTCATTATTTATATCATACATAAATGTTTCTATGTTGGTGATACCGTCACCTGTTTCGTCTGTTTTATATCCGATTTTTTTCTGTGGTTTGGCCAGTCCATCAGAAAAACCTGATTTATTTTGTTTTGATTCAATACGTGTTGCGTCTGTTCCGTGTACTGTGATTTTTACATTGTCTGTTTTTTGCATCAGTATGTACAAAGAAAGCATAATACCAATGACAGATATCATTAATATAATTATTGTCATGGTTTGTTTGCGGGTCATGTTTTTTATATCCTTTGTGTTGTGCCTGGACGCCATCCTTCGATTTGTTTGATTGCATTTGCCACGCGACTCAGTTCCGTCTGTGTCAGTTCCGCCATTGGCGTATTGACAGGAATGCCGGTTAATTGCTCTATATGTCTATGATATGATTTTGTATTATTTTCTGATGGTGGTGCATATCGGCTGATTGCACCCTTGACGGTCAGTTTGTTGTATGAATCTGTACGCAACAGTGCTTCGATTGCATACATACCGGTTGCTTCATCTGGGAATACGGCAAATCCACCTGCCTGGCCAATTGCGCCAACGCGTTTTGCAAAATCTGTGTATCTGATATTTCCCGGATTAGAATTTCGCCATGCACGTGTTCCGCCTGTTTTTTGCAGACTTGTTCCATCGGGCATTTTATATATCACATCTGCGCCTGATTCTGTTGCGTATGTTGGCAAATCTGCCACGTTTACTATATTGTTTTTGGTGGTATTTGTTTCTGGTGTGGCATTTATTTCCCCGGGGGTGCCGGCGCCATATATTGGTGCATCTGCAAATGGAATTTCGTGTATTGGCGCGCCAGAATAAGACACACCTGAATCATAAATATATAAATCTTCGTATAAATCGTCTTGGCTATTACTGGCCAGTTTTGCTTTGCGTAATTCCAATAATTTATTCATTTCTGTCACCGGCACGGATATAGTTTCACATCCACGTGCAAACAGGTTTTCACCATAAACCAGATTGATAATAGGTTTTGCGACAGATAATACAAAAAATATCAGCAACAAATTACGCATATTCATAAAAATACTGTTTGCTGGCGCGCCACGTATCATCGAAATTGCCCACCCAAACAGCAGAAAGCCGGTTAACCCAACCACGGCAATCCATGCGTATTCAATAAAATCTTCAAATCCGCGCAGAATACAAGATGGGTCTTCCATATATATAAATTCTGAATCCGCCGACAATCCGTGGAATCCAGAATTTTCAAGCAATCTAAGAATTGTTTCTATGTTCATTTATTGACATTATGCGCCTTGTTTTCTTGATGCGTTTGGTGTAAAGAATCCAGGCATTGAAAAATCTTCGTCATTTGCCGCGAACCCGGCCCACCCGAACAAGTCGCCCATTAAATTGTTGTCTTCTTGTTTAGCCTTTTTAAATGGCAAAATATTTTTTAATTTTCCGATTTTGCCGTACGATTCATGCTTGTTATCTACGACAATATCGTCTTTTTTCTGTGCGAATTCAGACGCCAACAATGCCAATGTAGCATCTTCGTCATCTGTGTTATTTACCTCTTCGTCTGTTGAATCTTGTCCCGACGTGGCGAAATCTGTAAAGTCCTCACGCAGTGGCGTCATACTTTCCAGTAATTGTTCAATTGTTCGTTCTGCGTCACTTACCGGTGCGTCATCGTCAATCATATCTGCGATGGTTGTGGCACGTACTTCGTCACCTTCGTTCAATGCCGGCGCCAGTATTTCGGCGTCTAATTTAATATCTGAAATAACGACACTGTCGTCGGGCGAATTGGTAATTGTTGTTTGCTGAATTTCAATTGCCACAGGTTGTTCGTCTGGAATAACATCTTCTTGTTCTTGACCGGCATCAGTGACGTCAACTGTGTCATCGGTCACTGGTTCTTGGTTGTCATCGGTTTCCGTCGCGGGTTCAGAATCTTGCCCCCCCAGTATTGACAATATTGGAATAATTGTATCAGTATTATCGTCTGAATTTATATCCGGTTCAGAATCTATGCCCTGTGCGACATCTGCCGTTATATCAGGAATAATATCTGGTTCATTCTTTTCGGCAATTATTTTTGTTTTTTTACTTACTTTTTTTACTTTTTGTTCTGTGACAACAGGTTTTGTAGGTTCTGACGCATCATCTATGACATTTTCAGTATTTATTATTGGCGATTCGGTATTTGAAATTGTTTTGTTTTCGGTTTCAAATGCACTGTCTTCGTCCACAGGTACACCGAATAATACGGTGCTTTTATCCAATCCCAAAGTATTGCGAACCTCTTCAAAAGCGGCGCGTACCTGGGCCATTTCAAAGACTTCACCACCAGAAATATAAATAATTTTTGTTTTCATCAACATCTACCCCCACAATTATTGAAACCATTATATCACATTTTAAGGTTGAACGCATATAAAAAATATCGTACACTGAAAACATGTCAGATTTAAAGAAACAAATTTTTCAAGAATTGTCCAGTTTGGAAGAGGGCGTCCTGCGCCTGCGTGGTACTGCGATTAACGCGGGCAAGCAAACAGATCTTGAGGTTGCCATTCTGACCGAACAGGTTCGCAGCATGCGCGACAAGAATGAACGTGCGACAAAAATGATTGATGAATCGATATCTATAATAAAGAAGTTAAAGAAATGAGTGTTGTTTCCATACCAATTGTAAACAAAAAATATCCAATGGGCTGTGAAGACGGCCAGGAATCACGTTTGATTGAATTGGGTTGTATGGTTGACAAACGTGCGCGCGAGATTTTGGATAAAATTGGTCCTTTGCCAGAAAACGCATTATTGGCGACATTATGTATTGTTTTGGCGGACGAATTACGCAATCGTCCCATGCCCGTGGCCAGTGATTCTGATTTAAAAGAAATTTTGGCGCGCATACGTGAAATCAAGCGCAAAATAGCCCAGTAAATATGTTATCAGTTGGTTTGTGCCAACTGATTTTTTTTCTTTACAACAAAAAAATTATACAATAAAATTCATGCATTGAATAAAACAAAGGAAGGAACCATGGCAGAAAAATCTGTTAAAAAAACACCTGCTAAACCAGCAGCAAAAAAAACACCTGTAAAGAAACCTGTCGCCAAAAAGGCGACCCCAAAAAAGACTGTAAAATCTATGTCTGCGGCACCTGTGGTTGAAACAATGCCATGCGGTTGCGACAAGGGTTGTGCATGTGGTGGTCACTGTCATGAACATTGTGCATGCCATCATCACAAAGGCGGCTTTTTCAAGAAATTTATTTTATTTTTGATTATTTTTGCATTGGGTTTTGCGTCTGCAAAAATGTGCTGTTGCAAAAAGGGTTGTGCATTTGGGCCACGTCCAAATTTTGAAAATGGTTGTTTGGTTGTAAAATGTCCCAAGATGCAACAAATGGTTCCAATGATGGACGTCAATCATGACGGCTGTGTCAGCAAAGAAGAATTTCGTGCGCACAGAAAGCAAATGAAACATGCCAAACCGACGCCGGCAAATAAACCTGCGCCGATTGCACAGTAATGATAAAAAAGCCCCGTTCGGGGCTTTTTTTATGCGATGCGAAATTGCCAAATTTAACAGATAACATTGCGACAAAAAAATTCCTTGCGATAAATGGTTTTATTTGATACAATTTTTTACGTCATCAGTGGTTATT
>JAZSAG010000013.1:0-3897 GCA_045601765.1 Candidatus Enterousia sp.
AAAAGCCCAGCCATCACTACTTGGTTCTTTTAACATTGTACGTATTGTATAATTTTCTTTACATAATTTATCCCAACCAAGTTGATCAAAAGCAATTTCTACATAAGTGTATTCTGGGTCTTTTGCCATTTCTGATAATTTTGTTTCATCAATACCAGAAGCATCAACCCATTTTCCTGTTGGTTGCTGTGCTTTCACATCTTTTATCCATTCCAAACTAGAAGGACATTTATAAACAATGTGTGTAGATGTTGATGCTATCTTTTCACAATCTGTCATTGTTTTTTCTATATCTTTGATATCAGAATTACATCCAACCAATGCGATTACAGGTAAAATTAAAAGTAATTTTTTCATATTTTCTCCTTTTTTTATTTAAACAAATTAAACCGCTAATAGAATTTAGCGGTCGGGGAGTTGGTGTCAGCAAACAAATGCTCCGTCCCTTTCGGTAAACGGCTCCCCAACCATAAATGTCAGGGATGATAACGATGCAAAAAGCACCGAAAACATCAGATTACGATGCTTTCGCATCGTGTTTGCGGGCCACCACAGCCCCAAACCCGCTAGTCCCCTATCGGATTCAATACTTATAATAACAGTAAATACCCATAAATGCAAAAATTAAATATCAATCATCCACCGGCTCTAATCCATAACGCTGTAAATATAAAACCACAGCAGCCATAATTTCTATCGCCCAATCAACAACATCTTCTTCCATCGTCTCGGATGTAACACCGTACGACATTATATTAATGTGTTTAAAATCACAATATTTGTCATACATGTGTTCAAAATTCCCATTATCCAGTCCGTCAAAAGTTTTAGAAAACGCTCTAACATACCCCTGTGGGTCTGGTCGCACATAATTAGAATATATCAACGATTTTTTATCGGCATTGCTACCATCACGATATTTTAATTTCTCTAAAATTTCTTGATGATTTTCTTTGTCTGTTTTGTCGTTTTTTAATTTTTTGATTATACAATCACCAATCGGTGCAAATATTTTCAATTCCGCAACATATGCATTCCATGCAGAATCCTTATGAAAATCATCATCCCATGACAATATTTTAAGCATTTGACCAGCTGACGAACGTGCCAGATATTTATTCAGATTTTTTAAACGTTCTTTTTCGGTTTGTTTATCCTTGATATAACTAAGCACGGCACACGTTTCCAACACATTACCCGCAACCAGAAACGCATCATAAAATCGTCTGTTATCACACAATAAATCAAACGACTTCAGCCCATTTGCAATTCTGTCATACAGATTCCATACAACAAAATCAAACATTGATTCTGTTCCGACAAAATTTGGAATTTTTTCTGGCACAAAGGCTTTAATTATCACCAAATCTTTCAGTGTTTTCATTTCCCACATAACACACCGCCATTCAAAGAAACACCAACTGGCCTTACGACCAGTTGGATTCGTTTATTACAAACAACATGTACCCTTAGTGCATTCACAACGATGACCAGCACGCTTTAATGCTTTGTCTTTCGTTTCCTGATTGAAAGCAGGTGGACTCTTGTGATTTGGGTCGCAATACGTACTTGTGTTCTGATGGCATTTTTTACACAAAACACGTGCGTTATCTAAACCATCACCACCGTCGATACGGATATGATGAACTTCTAAGTCCCATGTTCTTGTACATCTTGACATGATACACTCCTTTAGTTATGTCAAGTTGGCAACCATACCTAACACAAAGTGATTGCCTTCGATTCGGGACTCTGTTATAATATGCAACGGAAGGGGCATATCATTAGGTATCCCAGTGAATAAGATTGTTGCTATATGCAGCAGTCTTTTTCACAACATATAGTTAACAAACTAATCACTTAACCACAATATATAGTTTTCAACAAAACATAACAATACATAAAAATTAAATTATGTTTACTTTTCGCTTTACTTTTAAAAACGCTGATATTCTGCATATTTGACAAGGAAAACAGAATCGGTATTCTGATACAAAACCGATATTTGTGTATTTTTTTAACTTTTTTACAAACTTAACTGATTCGGATTACTTAATTTTTCCCCGATTCGACAACAAACCCCAGCATTTTATCTGTGGCGGTTTGCATTGAATCACGAATTGGGTCAACGGTCAGGCGACTATAAACCTGTGTTGCGCTGGTGGATTTATGCCCCAGCGATTTACCAATAACCGGCAAACTGGCACCCGATATCGCCTGCCATGAACCCATTGTGCGGCGCAGGTCATGAATCCACATATCTGTGATGTTTGCCGCCTTTAACAACGATTGCCACGGACGTTTCGGATCTTCCAGATGCCCACTGGCACTTTTATTACTTGGCAACACCCAACCTTTTTTCTTACCTTGGTTGATTTTTAATAATAATTCACGCAACTGATTGACTATTGGAATCTGCAACGGTTGCCCACCCTTGGAATCAGGCACATATATCAGTCCCGACGTAAAATCCACATGTTCCCAGCGCATAGTCAACACATTATTCCGCCGCATCCCAGTCATCAGCGATATCATCACATAGTTCCTGAACACATCATTTTTGCATTCCGCCAAGGCCGTCCAAAACCGCTTTAATTCATCGCCGTTCAAGAATCTGTCCCGACTTTTTTCTGTAAATTTCCGAATTCCACCGGCCGGATTGCCACGCACCCCCATCAGGTCTTTCTTCACTGCAATCACATACATATGCTTAATCAGCGACAACACCCGATTGGCCGTATATGGACTGTGTGTTTTACAAGTTTCCGCATGCAGGCGTTCAATCTCGTCCGCTTTGATACTTAATAACTTACGATTATGGAATTGATTCAACCTGTGCTTGAACACACTGTCATCATTCACAACCGAATGCTGTTTTTTATATATTGTGGAATATTCGGGTTTATAGATATTTTCATAAAACTGGCACAACGTCATATCATTCAGATTTTCCCGTCTTTGAAGACTGGGGTCTGTGCCATTTGTCGCCATTTCTTTTAAGCTATGTGCCTGCCGACGGGCATCACACAGTTTAATCTGTCCAACACGACCGATTTTTACACGCTTTGGTGTGCCTTGGAATTTCATATATGCATAATAAGTCTTTGCCCCACCATAGGTCACAATAACACATAGGCCATCATGGCTGCCGGTATCATAATACACCGCCTGACCCGATGTAGGAACGGCCAAATTATCCAACGCCCGTTCTGTAAAATTTATACGATTAGAAGACATTTATTCTTTATCCACACGCTTTAACAGTTTTGAATTTGCACCCGACACAACCTTTTTACCGGTTTCTTGTTCCAACTGTAATCGTGCCTGACGGGCGACATTGCCACCACGCTTGGCCACCGCCATATTTTCAGCCAATCCCATTGGATTTTCATTTTTTGCAATCTCGGTCGCAGACAATTCCGCCAACATATTCAAAACCAGTTCGGCATTCGTCATATTATCACGCAGGGATTCTTTCTTTAACCCCTTGTGCTGTTTATATTCTTTGGTCTTCATCCCAGACCAAGAACGTGTAATTTCATCGGTCAGCAAAGCATATTCCAGCCCCTGTTTAATTCCACCCTTGTCCCATTGATTAGTCAGGTCTTTACGAATTTCAATAGAACGCAACCGCTGGGCAATCCATTCATCCGAATATCCCAACCGCTGGTAATAATTTAATGCACGTTGTATTGCGATTTCAGGGTCTGATATTTCATCAATTCTTTCACTGCCCACACTGGCTAACCACAACTTAAAGGGTTCAGCTTTCTTAGACGGCACAGATTGAATCAAACGCAACAACTGTTCTGTGTCCGCCACATCGGTCATACGCAACTTGCCATCCGGCGCAACCAATTTCAACTGGTTACAATTTGTAACCGTTTCATTTCCTTC
>JAZSAG010000014.1:0-20218 GCA_045601765.1 Candidatus Enterousia sp.
AAGATGAAATGATGGAAATTATTATGGAGGCCGATGTTGATAATATGGAGGCATCCGAAGAAGGCTTTATCATTACAACCAAACCAGAAGATTTTATCAATGTTCAAAAATATTTGGCAGATAAACTGGGGGAACCAGAACAGGCAGAATTGACATGGTTGCCAAATATGCCAATGGATCTGGATGACGAAGCGTATGCAAAAATAGAAAAATTGGTTGATGCGCTGGATGCGAATGATGATGTGCAGAAGGTGTTCACAGCTGCAAATTAAATCTAATGGCATATCTAAAACGGGTTGGCAATGGCTCATGTAACGCTTGTACACTACGCCATTGCCAGCCCGCTTTATCTATACCATTATCTTTAATTTACACGCTAATCACGTGGTTTGCAATGGCTCGTGTAATGTTATGTACACTACGGTTTCGGGTTTGTGCGTATCTATACCATTATCTTTAATTTACATGCTAATCACGTGCGGGGTGTGTTTTGAGATGGTATTTGGAAGATGTTGAACAGGCAATTCATCGGGCAAGGAAAAAAATTGCCCCTGTGGTTGATGGTATTGTTAATGATTTAAATTTGCCAAAAAATACAGATGTTTGTGTTGTGGGCGGATTTGTGCGTGATGCGGTTTTGGGCGAACTGACAAATACCCAGGTTGAATCAAAAGATATTGATTTAATATTATCGCAAAAACCAGATTTTTCAGAAAATCAAAATGTTTTATGGAAACAGGGAAATTCTTTTGGTGGGATAAAATTAGGTTTAAAAAATTCCCCAGAGGTTGATATTTTTGATACGTATCTTGATTGGCCGGGGTTGATAGTTGGTTCTTGTTTTGATTTTAATTGTAATTCTATTTTTTACAGTCATTTTACACGGCAGATTTTGGCGGCTGGGCCGTTTTATGCATTTACATCAAACAAAACAATAGAAATGATAAATTATCTGATATCAAATAATGAAATAAAAACATTGTATAAAGAGCCGTCAATTGTATCGCGTGCATTAAAATTTCAGGTTTTGTTTCGTGAAAAATATGGCATAGAGGCCAGATTATCATCGACACTTTGGTGTTTGTTGTTAAATATGGATGAAAAAACAAAACAGGAAATGTTTAAATATACACAGCAAAAAATCAAAGATGAAAATTTAAGAAACAAGGTAATAGAACAATATTATAAATTTAAAACCGGGCGGTAACATACGTTTTTGTCGCAGACATTTATTTACATCTAAGAAAAATCGCCCATCTGGGCGATTTTTTGAAGGGAGGAATTGTTTTTTATTTTGCATTTTTCTGTTCGTACAGGGCCGCAAAATCCACAGGTTGCAATGCCAATGGCGGAAAACCTGATTCCGATGTCAGGCGTGTAACCAATGCGCGAACAGATGGGAATATCAATGTTGGGACGCTTATCAACAATGTGCGTTTTTTTGCGTCTTCGTCTTTTTCTTCTTCCATTTGAACCAGGCATGAATATGTTGATTCCAGCAAGAACATTGTTTTTTCGTTTTGTTCAAATTTTGTGTGAACTTTACTTATCAAATCAACCATGAACAGATTGTTTTCTGCGCCTTTGACCTGGATATCAATGTTGATTTCTAATTTTGGTTGACCTTCTTCGTTTTTGAAAAATAATTCTGGGACGTTTGGACTTTCAAAAGATATATCTTTTAAAAACTGTGAAATGATTTTAAAGTTTGCCATTTTGTTTTTCTCCTTGGGTATAATTTTTGTTGGATGTAAAGTCTGGACTTGCACCCCGCTTTTATGATAATATAGCAATATAAAATTGTTTTACAAGTGGGGGGCAAATAAAAAAATGGCTTTTTTTGAAAAAAATATCGCAGTTCGTGGTTTAATGGCGATTGTTGGGGCCTGTTTTCTGGCGTCGTGTGATTTGTCAGGGCCGACGGTCAGTGGTGATAATTCGGTAATTCCGTCTAATTTCAAACAGGTATCTTATAACGATTTGCCGGGGTGGCGTGATGATGATGTGCGATATGCCCTGCAGGCGTTTCGTAATTCATGCAAGGCAAAAATTCAATATACGGGACGTCTGATTCCGGATAAGCAATTATTTGCGGAAAAATGTCGGACTTTGCCGTCTGCGTCTGCAGATGTGGCGACTGTGCGTGCATGGTTTGAATCAAATTTCCAACCGTACAAGATTTATAATGATAACGGAACAGACAAAGGTACATATACAGGATATTATTCACCGGTTATACCTGCGTGTCGTACCAAGACTGTGCAATGTAATGAACCGCTGATGGGGATTCCAAAAGATGGTCGTGCGTACAAAGGGGTCGCAAAAAAAGATATTGTTGAAAAACAAATAGGTCAGGTTTTGTACTGGGCAAATATTGTAGATGTGCAAAATTTGCAAATTCAGGGCAGTGGAAACCTGAGATTAGAAGACGGTACAGATGTCAAACTGAATTATGCAGGTGTGAATGATATGCCGTTTAAATCAATCGGTGAAGAATTACGTAACCGTGGTATCAGACCGGCCGGTGGTTATTCGTCCGAGGCAGTATGGCAACATTTAAAGGCAAATCCAGCGTTGGCAAAAGATGTGATTTATAAAAATCCAAGATATGTTTATTTTTATGAATCTGTGCCACCAGATGTTATTGGAAAGTTAAGTACGCCATTGTCAAAAATCCGCAGTGTAGCGATGGACGATAAATTATATACATTGGGATTGCCGGTGTATGTGAATACAAATTTATCAGATGGTCGACCGTTCCGCAGATTGATGATTGCCCAGGATACAGGCAGTGCAATTCGTGGGTGGATTCGTGCAGATATATTTTTCGGTAAAGGGGACGAGGCGTATAAATTCGCCCAGGGTCAACATTCCCAGGGCCAAATGTTTATATTGATGCCAAAAGAATATACATATGTCAAACCACAGTAAAGATTTTGAAAAGCGAACCGCGCGCCCCCAGACAATCGCAGGTGCATTAGGTGGGATGATGCGCATATTTGGTGTGCGTGCGTCTGATGCCGATTTGGTGCAAAGATGGGATGAAATTATGGGACGTGATATCGCATCTGTCGCCAGGTTGGTCGCAATTAAAAAAAATCGCGACAAGACGTTTAATGTCGTAATAAGACCGGCCGTGCCGGCATACGCATTACAGTTGTCATATCAATCAGATGAAATAATCAAACGTATAAATAAATACTTTGGATATAACGCAGTTAGTAAAATAAGTTTTAGAAAATAAAGGGGTGTGGATATGTCAGAAATTGAGTTTATGGTTATATTTTTAGTTGTAATGATATTTGGACATTTTTTATATTGTAAGCTGACTGTTGCGAAAGAGACCATAAAAGTTTCTGATAAAGGGATTGTAGTTCGAAATGTATATGCCGGGGATAATAGTTCAAGTTCTGTTTCTGATTACATGATTTATACTACAAATGGTCAGGCAATAAAAAATACAAATTGCATTTGGTTTTGGAAACTTCGTAGTGATGAATTACAAGGAAAGTTAAAAAAAGGTAAAAAATATAAAATTAAAACATGGGGTGTTCGTGTTCCTTGGCTGGGGTTGTATAAACATATTATATCTGCCACAGAAATCAAAACAGTAAAACGTAAAGTGACAAAGAAATGACAAAGCGTGTGTTGGGTATTGACCCGGGGTTATTGCATACAGGTTGGGCGGTCGTTGAAGCGTCCGGACAAACACGTAAATATATTGCCAGTGGTGTTATTTTACCAAACCCAAAAATGGAAATGAGTCAGCGTTTGGTGACAATATTTCGCGAATTGACCCAGATATGTGAAACATTTACGCCTGATGAATGCAGTATTGAAATAACATTTGTGAATAAAAACCCAAAAACCACATTGATATTGGGGCATGCACGGTCAGCGGCGGTTATTGCTGTGGCGAATAAAGATATTCCTATATTTGAATATGAACCAAATAAAATAAAAAAAGCACTGACCGGGGCAGGGCACGCAGATAAAAGCGCGGTTGATAAAATGGTGCAAATATTACTGCCAAATGCGCACCCGAAAACAGCAGACGAAGCGGACGCAATTGCAATTGCATTGGCGCATACCAACACCACACGATATGTGTGAGGTAGTGGACAAGTGATTAGTGGTTAGTGGTGGTAGAATGATTTTTTTCTTTGTCATTGCGAGGGGGTGCAACCCCCGTGGCAATCCAGTTGATGCATTGTTATAATAAAGTGTGCTTCGCACTACATATTCACCTGGGTCCTGGGGTCAAGCCCCAGGATGACAAAGGAAAGAAATTTACATTTTTACGGGGCCCGAACAAGCCCCAGGATGACAGGAGTGTTTAATTTCTTTTATTAACAAAAAAAATCCCCCGACACGGGGGATGAAGGGACATGAAAACTGTTTTCTTTACTCGGTTGTGGTACCGTCCACCAACTTCCAACCCATAAATGTGTATCCTGGTTTGACTGGGTCAGATGGTAATGTAACCGGTCCATCATATACACACATATTCTGTGTTGACGCGTCACCATTATCCGGATTCCAGTCGATGTTGATTATATTGTTCGCACAATACGTAAATCCACTATCTGGAAAAGCTAATACATAATTTAAGGTATTAATAATCCCTATGGAAGCAAACGTCTCCCATGTAGCACTTGCGCTTTTTCTACCAGCATAAGTCCAGGGCATATCTGTTTCTATAAACTGTATTGTTGACAATGATATTGAATACATTCTTAAAATAAACTCTGCAACATTTGCAATACTGCCGCTTTTTGTTTGGTTCGCAAGTTCTATAATTTTATTTGCAACTTCTTCAGACGTATTACCGCGTATCATTGTTTCCAGTTCTGAAATAAACGCATCTGCATTGTCCGATGTCAATGCATCATAATTTTCATCGGCAGTTGCAAACATCTCAACAAAGATCATGGTGTCAGGTGTTGGATACGCTATTTTTGCCGCACCTTTATGCCATAGCGCATTTCCTGTTCCTGCAGTAGATAAAAGATCTGCATTCGCAAGATATTCCACACTAGACTGCAAATTATCAATGTTAACATATTCTACTGTTTCAACCCCAGGTGTGTTTTCGTCATAATCGTTGAAAACAGTCGCTGTCACAAAACCAAAAAGACCTCCAAACATCAATATTTCACCATTTGCAATAAAATCACATGCATTAATTATTGGTGTTGTTATTGTATTATCATTATATACAAAATTCGTCGTACCAATGCCTGATGGATTGCATGACAATACCATACCAATATCTGACGATAATACACCAGTTACCATAGACCCAATTTGTTCGGTCGTTTTACTATACCCCGTGTCGCACTGAAAATCTGCAATGGGACAAACACTGGGGTACGCGTTGCATGCACCGTCAACGTATTGTTTGCCGGTGGTTTTAAATTCACTGTGTGTGCAATTGTTGGAATGCGCGGGACATTCGGCGTTCGTACTGCACGCCAATTCGCAGCCCATATAGCATTCGGATTCGGCGGTGGCGGCGGCGTCTGATGTATAATCGGCGGGGCATGCGGTTTTACTGTTATTTGCCTCGATCGTGAACGTGCCACCGGGGCAATATGACCCGGTTGGGCATTCGGTGCATTCTAATGTCGTTTCATCCAGGTATTGCCCCGCCGCGCAATCATAACTGTTCAGTGACCATGTCGCAATGGTGTTTGCCGTCGCGTTATTGTCGGACACACCCAGTACGTCAACCGTACACGTTCCCGCGCCACCGGTGATTTTTTTATCTGGGGTGGTGGCGTCTTCTGCGTGTGCGTTGAATGATAGTGTTGCCATAATTAGTATGCCGGATAATAAAAATTTTTGTTTCATACTTACATTCCTCTCGGTTGTTTTAAATTAAAACAAAACCACCAAAAACACAGGTGGTTGGAGTTTAACAACAATATCAGGAATTGCGTGTTTTATTCGATATATTCAACACACTCCAACCAAGGTTGGTTGGATTTTATTGTCTTGTCTTAGACACCTGATATGGGTTGTTAAGCCCAACACTAGAATGCGTCCAGTGATACGTGAATTATACATTATTTGTGATATAAAGGCAATGTAAAAAAGGTGGTTAGTGGTTAGTGATTAAACCACTAATCACTTACACTAACCACTTTTTTATGGTATAATGTATATCCATGGCGAGAGAGAAGTATATTTCAGTTGGACGCAATGTCAGCGGTTTTTCGTTTGCAAATCTGGGGTTGTTTACCGGATTCGCAGACGGTATTTATAATGCTGTGTATTCATTGGTTATTCTGGAAATTTTCCGCAGCAGTGCAATTGTTGGTATTTATGTCGCGATTTATTCTGTGTTTTGTTTTTTGGTCGGATTGTTCGCAAATGAAATTTTTCGTCAGTTTTCAAAAGTCAAAGTTTTTTATTTCGCAATGCTGATGATTGCAGTTTGCTATGCGATGATGAGTTTTTCAATATTGCCACGTACGTTTATTATTTTGGATTATACAACGGGGTTTGCAATAACGTTGACGGCCGTGTTAATACCGTTGTTTATGTCTGATTTCTCGGCAAAAATTGGTATGGAACGATTAAATGCCAGATATCATTTGTGGATGAATATTGGGGCCTTTTTTGCGCCAATGGTTGCGGTTTTAATCGCAAATAATTTTGGAAATCGGGCGGCGTTTATGGGGTCTGCAATTATTTATTTTGTGGGATGGGTTATGTTCAGGTTGTTCAGAATCGTTCAACAAGACAGAAATGTTAAACCGGTCAGCCCCAGAAAAACAATTCGGGCATTGTGGCGGAATACAAAACAATTCTTTCAGATACCGGGAATGTTGCGTGCGTATTTGGTGAATTTCGGGTATTATTCTTTGCGCGCGTTGCGCGTGCTGTATGTGCCGATTTTGGTTATTGAAAATGGTTTTACCAAAGATACATTGGGTATCGTTTTGACGTTGGGAATTATTCCTTATTTGTTTATGAGCGAGATTATGGGACGGCTGGTGCGCAGATTTGGGAAAACAATATGGCTGGTTATTGGTTTCGGGTCATTTGCAGTGTTGTCCGCGTTCGCAATCTTTGTCACGGGTGTGCCATTGTTGGCGATATTTGTCGCATGGCAGATTTCAGGCGCATTTATGGAGCCTGTGCATGATTTGTTATTCTTTGATACGGCACCAACCAAGGCGCAACAGACCAAGTATTATGGTGTATTCCGGACCAGTTCTAATTTGCCAAATATTATCGTGCCAACGTTGGGGGCGGGTGCAATTATGTTGTTTGGTGCAACAACCGCTGTGTGGACAATAACGGCGTTTATTGGGGCGTTTATGTTGCTGATTTTAGTTCAAAGAAAAAAATAACAATTTCATTGCTTTTTATGGGCGTTCTGTGTATGATTTTCCTGAGATATAAAGGGGAATATATATGGCAAAAAAAGATACAGCAAAAGATACAGGGGCGCCTGCAAAAAATCCTGCGTTGGAATCTGCGTTGGCGCAAATTCAAAAACAATTCGGTAAAGAAGCGATTATGAAAATGGGCGATGGGTCTCAACAAAATATAGAAGCGATATCGTCCGGGTCATTGGGGTTGGATATTGCACTGGGGGTTGGTGGTTATCCCAAGGGACGTATTGTCGAGATTTATGGCCCAGAATCATCTGGTAAAACAACATTGGCGCTGCATGCGGTTGCAGAATCACAGAAAAAGGGCGGGACATGCGCATATATCGATGCGGAAAATGCGTTGGACCCCAGTTATGCAAAAAAGTTGGGTGTAGATGTTGCGAATCTGATTATATCACAGCCTGATTCCGGGGAACAGGCATTGGAAATCGCAGATACGCTGATTAAATCAGGTGCGGTGGATGTCGTGGTTATTGACAGTGTTGCGGCGTTGGTGCCCAAGGCAGAATTAGAAGGTAATATTGGTGATTCTTTTGTCGGAACAACCGCCAGATTGATGAGTCAATCTTTGAAAAAATTGGCAGGGTCTGTTTCACGCAGTAATACGTTGCTGATATTTATCAATCAAATTCGTATGAAAATCGGTGTTATGTTCGGTAACCCAGAAACAACATCTGGTGGTAATGCGTTAAAGTTCTATGCGTCTGTGCGTCTGGATATCCGCCGTACAGGACAAATCAAGGACAAAGAAAATATTGTCGGTAATGAAACACGCGTTAAAATCGTGAAAAACAAAGTTGCACCACCTTTCCGTACAGTTGACTTTAAAATCATGTATGGCGAAGGTATTTCCAGAATTAGTGAAATTTTGGATATGGGGGTTAAATATGACCTGATTGAAAAAGCCGGCAGTTTCTATTCTTATAACAATGAACGTATGGGCCAGGGCGAGGCAAATGCGCGCGCGTGGCTGAAAGATCATACAGATGTACAACAAGAACTGTTGGAAAAAATTATGGCGCGTGCCAGTGGTATCGCCGAAGAAATGACAACAGGACCCAGTGCAGATGATGATGCAATAGAGGTTGGCGAAGAATAATATGATTAGTAAAACAAAATTTTAACTGGCAATAAATCCGAATGCGGTTGCTGTGTTCGGATTTTATTGTTTATAAAATATATAACCAAGGGGTGTGGATATGAGTTTTTCTAGATTTATTGCAATGATGGAAATTGTGTTGTTTGGACATATTTTTAACTGGCCATGGCGGTCGCGCGTTAAAAGACGTATGGTGCGCAGTGATGTTATTGCCAGGGTAATTCCAAGGTACTTTAAACGTTATTTGCCCGCCGCGGCCGCAGTAAAAGAACGCAAAGTTATAAATAATGATAAAAATGATAAAATATTTACACTGTGGTTACAGGGCGAAGCCAAGGCGCCACCATTGGTTCAGGCATGTTTTCGCAGTGTACGTAAAAACTGTAAACAAGAATTAGTGGTCTTGGATGAAAAGACCGTGTTTGACTATATAACACTGCCAGATGTGATTATGGAAAAGCGCAAGGCTGGTAAAATTGCGCATGCGCATTTCGCGGATATTTGTCGCGTGGAATTATTATATCAACATGGTGGATATTGGCTGGATTCAACAGGATTGGCGACCAGTGCTATTCCAGATTGGATTGAAAATGAAGATTTCTTTGTGTATATGGCTGGGCAACATGTCGGCAGCCCTTATTCGTTTATGCAAAACTGTTTTATTCGCGCGCGTAAGGGGGCGTATCTGTTGGATGCGTGGCGGGCAATGATTCTGGATTACTGGATGCATGAAAATTCTAACTTTGATTATTTTATGCACCAATTATTATTCAAGACGTTGGTTACGTATGACGAACGGGCAAAAAAATATTTCGCAAAAATGCCACATGTTGACCAAGATCCAACACATATGTTGTGGTGGGATTATCACAATAAACCATTTAATGAAAAACAATTCAAAGAAGTAACCAGTGGTGCGTTCTTTCAAAAACTGACATATCGTGGGTCGGAAAATCCAATTCCGGGTACATATGCGGATGAAATTATAAAAATGTATAAATAACAAAAGGATTACAAATGCCGGCAATTTCAATTATTATACCTATGTATGGTGTTGAAAAATATCTACGCAGATGTTTGGACAGTGTGCAAAATCAAACCTTGACAGATTGGCAGGCGATTTGTGTAAATGACGGCAGTCCTGATAAATCTGGTGAAATTGCGCGTGAATATGCCGCGCGTGATAAACGTTTTATTGTTGTTGATAAAGAGAATGGCGGTTTGTCTGATGCGCGTAATGCGGCAATGCCGTATGTCACAGGTGATTATATTTTATATCTGGACAGTGATGATTTTATTCATCCGCAAACTATGGAAATTGCGTATTCGTTGGCGTTGCGTGATGCGTCTGATATTGTGTCTTTTACATATGACAGAATTTATCGGCCACAACTGATGGTGCGTCATAAATTAGGTTTGGATACAGATAATGTTGTGCCGTGCCGTATGCATAAGAAATACAATTTGGGAAAAATCAAAACACGTGTGACAGACGATGTTTATGAATATGCAACTGAACGTACGCATAATATGTTTAACCCAAAGCGAAAGTGGTTAATTAAACACTGTCAGGTTTGGAAGAATTTATATAAACGTGAATTGATAGAAGACATCCCGTTTATCAAAGGTATTTTGTTTGAAGATTTCCCGTGGTGGAGCAGGGTTATGTTGCGAAATCCACGTGTGACAATCGCGCCATTGCCACTATATTTCTATATACCAAATTTTGGTGGAATTGTGTTGGGGGCAAAACAACTGCGTATTATGAAAAGTTTATGTGCGGGTATCGAAAGCGCATATACGGTTTATCAAGAATCTGCAACAGATTATCAGATGAAAAAATGGAATGCACAGTTCAAATGGTATTTTATTAAATGGGCGTTCAGAAAAATTAAATACCTGGATAATGATGCAGATATTGCAGATGCACGTCAGTGTTTCGCGAATTTGGAAAAAATAGGTGCGTTGTCTAATCCGCCATACAGGTGGGCAGAAAAAATTCAAGAACAAATTAAAGATTTTATCAAAGGAAAGTAATCTATGTCTGAAAAACCAGTGGTTACAGTAATTATCCCTGTTTATAATGTCGAGCGTTATTTGCGCAGGTGTTTGGATAGTGTTCTGCGTCAAACGTTTCAAAATTGGCATGCGATTTGTGTTAACGACGGCAGTACGGATAACAGTCTGGAAATATTACAAGAATATGCCACACGTGACCCGCGTTTTGAAATTATAAATAAAAAAAATGGTGGGTCGTCTGATGCACGAAATACCGGTATGAAACATGCCAGGGGTGAATATGTTTTGTTTTTGGACAGTGATGATTTTATTCATGATCAGACAATGGAATTAATGTTGGCGGCAATAAAGTCAAAACGTGCAGATATGGCAATGTTTAATTTCGATGTGCCTTTTTATAAACATTTAAAAAGGTTGCTGCATAAAAACAAAGATATTTCTGATTTGGTTCCAACCAGCAGGCGCAAGGTTTACAAGACCAATAAATTTTCTAAATTTGTGACGAAAAATATTTTGCTGCATTGCACAGAACGTAATCGCAGTTTTTGGCTAAGGCGCCCTGCACGCGTACGAAAGCATTGCTATCCAGTATTGGCATTATATAAACGTGAACTTATCAAAGATATCCCATTTATCAAAGGTATTATCATTGAAGATTTTCCGTGGTGGGTTTCTGTGTTATATAAAAAACCAAAAACAGTTATAACAAGATTGCCATTGTATTTCTATATACCGAATGCAGAGTCACAATTAAACAGTTCAAAATCTTTGTTTATGGCAAAGTCAATTGCGACCGGGTTGCGTGCGTCTTATGATTTGTACGCCAGGGGAAAAAGTAAAATGGATTTCGTGCATTTTAATTATCATTTCTTGTGGCCTTTTACAATTATAATGATGCGAAAAATACATGATTTGGACAATGCGGCAGATATTGCAGTGGCCAAAGAATTTGTTTCTGAATTATATAATCATGGTGTGTTTGACAGACCGCGTGGGCGACGTGCCAGAAAATATAGACGGAAAATTATTGGGTTTATAAAATAAAAATTAAGACGCAAATGCGTCTTAATTTTTTATATACCAATTTCTTTAAAACGTTCTGGAATTTTTACGACTATTTTTGCCCCCAACATATTTGGTTTATTTATTGCGTATGGGGCGCGAATATACGTTTGAATAAATCGTGCGAATTTTATCCATCCTTCGCCACGGGCAGGGCGGTTGGTTACATCGTTTATTGTGCCGTTCCCACGACGTTTAAGGTGATTTACCCAATCGGCCCCACGGGCGGCGGCCTTGGTAATTAACATGTCCATATCAACCGCACCAAAATGCAACAGGTAAAGGTTTTTATCAATATGGAAATTGTGACCCTTGATACGGTGAAAACCACTGCCCCAGGTAACCGGTTTATTTATAACAATGGGTTTGGTATATCGGGTGGACATCAGGGCAAAACCGCGTTGTTCTAAAAATGGTTTGGATGTATCAAGTGATTTTTCATGTGTCATATGTTGGCCCACATCCAGCCCCAGACCAGATAATGTTGTATGAATTTTTTTGTTTGATAAATATTGGTGTAATGTTGTTTTTAATTTTGGGTCAATAATTAAAAATTCATCCGCATCACAACCAATTACAATGTCGTATGTTTTTAATAATTCTTTTGCCAGTGCAGATATTTTCCCAATTCTGTATTTGTCGCCGGCACTGCGTGACATATCTGTGTGGGGCAGTTTTGTTATATGCGCGTCACCTGCGTTCTCAGGAATGTTTTGATCCAGCCCGTCCAGATATATATACAGGTTTTCTGAGCCAAACTGTGCGCCGTAATATTCAATCCAACGTGACAGAAAAAAGTCATCGTTGCGCGCCATTGTAATTGCGGCTATTTTTTTTAATGGTTTATGTTGTGTTGTCATATGCCCTCGATTAATAATTTGTGTAATGCATGTTTGATATTTCTGAAAAATATTTTTACTGGGTTTGATGTTAATAACCATTTGATATATTTTTCGCCATATGTGTTTGCCGCAGATTTTAAAATCGCGGTTTTAAGTTTTGGGTCTGAATGATTTAATACATATTTTATTTGTCCGCCCAGTCCACCATGATTGCGTGAAAATGCGACGCGTTTCATAAATGGCATGCCGTGATTAAACAATTTCTTTATTTTGTTATATACACCACGGCCGGAAACAGTATACAGGCAATCCCATGTGAAACCGTGTTCGGAAATCTGTTTGGTCAGTCCCTGTTCATATTCGCGGGTTATGGCGCCTTTGGATGTTTGTTTTGTGATTGATTTCATAAATGCGTCAAACCAGTCACATGTAAATATTTGTGATGTTAATCCGACGAACCAGGACTGAATATGTGGGTGTTTCGGATTAGGATTTTTTACAATTCCAAATGCGCAGTGTCCCATGTTTTCCATTGCGTCAAAATATCTGGTTAATGAATACAGCGGACCATATACAGAATCATTAACTAAATACATAAAATCATAGTTGGATATTTTTAAATTTTCGCATGCCCAAATATATGCGCGTTTGTACGAGCCAAAGTCATATTCACCATGTCGCATGGCGGATGCGTTTTTTACAAATGGTTTGATTTTTTCTAATTCTGATGCGGCGCAATCGCAGTCCATGACCAGAACCACATCGCCAAAGCCGGACAATTTACGGATGTAATACACCAATGCGTCATCAATCAGGCCAGATTTATTAAAACCTGCGAACAAGAATAAACGTTTTTTCCTAGAATCAGAATCTTTCATATTATATAATTTACATGTTTTATAATAATTTTGCAAGGTCTTAGGAGAAGTATTATGAAATTGTCTTGTTATGCAGATACAAAATACAAACAGTTTTTAATGAAAAAAATTGCCCAGATTACATGTCGTGACGATATGAAAATAGACGCCATAGATAACGGCAGTTTTGTTATAGATACCAAGACCGGGGCGTTCGGGGTGTTTGATATGGCGGGGGTGATGGTAAAATCAAGTTTGCAATATCGTGGTACGTCTGCGCAATTTATCCCCAGGTTTTTTGTGCCGAATGATTATATGGATTGTGATGCGGTGTTTTTGGGTAATGCGTATCCACACTTTGGACATTTTTTGCTGGAACATTTAAACCGCGGGTGGGGTATATCAAAAATTAACAGTAAAAATATAAAATACGTTTTGATTGATAATCAAAATTTAGGCGCAAAACAGTGGATGATTGAATTCTTGAAATGTGCCGGGGTGCCTGAAAAAGATATTCTGATTTTAAATAAATCAATGCGGTTTAATAAAATATATGTCCCGTCACAATCTTTGAATATCGTGTCGGGATGGTATGGGGCGGAATTTAAAGATGTGTTTGACGCAATGCATAAAAATGTTAGGTCTGATGTTTCATATGACAAAGTTTATGTGTCACGTGCACGGCTGACAAACGATATGCGTGTTTATGGCGAAGAAAAAATTCAGCATGTATTTGAAAAAAATGGTTTTAAGGTTATTTATCCAGAAACAATGCCTTTGCATGAACAAATCGCGATAATCAGTCGTGCCAAGGTTTTGGCGGGCTGTGCGGGGACGGCACTGCATTTGGCGTTGGTTATGTCAGATGGTACGCGCGTAATTCAGTTAAACCGAACATCTGCGATAAAGGATAATGGTGAAATTCAATACAGATTGTGCAAGATAAAAAATCAAGATATTGATATTATTGCGGCGTCCACCGAAGAATTTAAATCTGTGCATGGTGGTTTGCATGCACCGCAAATTATTGGTGTTACTAAATATTTAAAACAATTTTTTGACGATAATAATTTTAAATATGATGACGAAGATTTGGCTGTTGATGGAAACGCATTGGCAGAATACAGGGCACAATTGGCCGAATTTAAACAGCATAACGGTGGTCAGTTTTATATAAAATTTAAAAAGAAATTTATTAAATATATTTCATGTCTGATTCCGGGGCGGGTGACGCGTGGCCGTGTCAGAAAATGGTTAAAAGAAAAGATGTGAAAAATCCCCCGATGGGGGATTTTTTATGCGTCTGCGTTTTTGCGTGTCTTCTTGCGGATGTTGCTGTCCAGTTCTTTTTTACGCAGGCGAATTGTGTCGGGGGTTACCTCGACCAATTCGTCGTCCAAGATATATGACAGGGCTTCTTCTAATGATATGCGACGGGGCGGTGCCAAGAATAATTTTTCATCCGCAGTTACCGAACGCATATTGGTTAATTCTTTGCCCTTGATAGGGTTGACCTCTAAATCATTTTCTTTGCTGTGTTCGCCGATAATCATGCCAGAATAAACTTCTGTTTGCGGGTCGATAAACAGTGTGCCACGGGGTTGCAAATTAAACAGGGCGTATGTTGCAGCACTGCCTTTTTCCATAGATACCAAAACACCTGGGCGATACTGCATAATTGGGCCACGGTATGGACCGTATTCTGCAAAGACACGGTTCATAATACCGGTGCCACGTGTGTCTGTGCGAAATTCTGATAAATATCCAATCAGGCCACGTGATGGTGCAGAAAATACAATGCGGGTTTTGCCACCGCCAGACGCCTTCATTTCAGTAATTGTTGCCTTGCGTTTGGTCATTTTTTCAATAACTACGCCACTGAATTCGTCGTCTACATCAATTACAACGTCTTCGATTGGTTCTAATTTTTCGCCGTTTTCGCCGTCAATCATTACAACACGGGGACGACTGACACTTAGTTCAAAACCTTCGCGGCGCATGGTTTCTATTAAAATGCCCAGTTGTAATTCACCACGACCAGAAACCTCGAATGCTTCGTTATTTTCGCTTTGTTCAACCTTTAATGCGATGTTTGTTTCGGCTTCTTTGAACAGACGTTCGCCAATCATGCGCGATGTTAATTTTTTACCAGATTTGCCCGCCAATGGTGATGTGTTTACAAAGAATGTCATTGTCAGTGTTGGTGGGTCAATTGGCATCGCAGGAATGGGTTCTGTGACGCATGGGTCGCACAGGGTGTCAGATACAGTGGCCTTGGAAAATCCGGCCACGACAACAATGTCACCGGCAGACGCCGTATCGCGTGATACCTTTTCAATTCCACGATGTTCAATAATTTTAGTGATTTTTGCATTTTCTATAAATTCGCCATGTATGTTTATTGCCTTGACCGATTGGCCAACGCGGACTGTGCCTGATTCAATTTTTCCGGTCAGTATTCGGCCAACATATGGGTCTGCTTCCAGTGTTGTTGCCAACATTTTGAATGGCGCATCCAACTGACAACGTTCGCCGTTGCAATCAGGTGCCGGAACATGATCAACAATCAATTGAAATAATGGGGTCAGGTCTTTCTTTTCATCGTTCAGATTACGTACAGCCCAACCATCACGGCCAACAGAATATAAATATGGGAAATCCAGTTGGGAATCTGTGGCGCCCAGTTTGTCAAACAGGTCAAATGTTTCTGTTAATACTTCATCAGGACGGGCGTCGCCACGGTCAACTTTGTTAATACATACGATTGGACGCAGCCCCAGTTTTAATGCCTTGGATAATACAAACTTGGTCTGGGGCAGGGGACCTTCGGCACTGTCAACCAATAATACAACGCCGTCAACCATAGATAAAATACGTTCAACCTCGCCGCCAAAGTCTGCGTGCCCGGGTGTGTCTACGATATTGATTTTGTATTCGCCCCACTGAATTGATGTGGGTTTTGCAGAAATTGTAATGCCACGTTCACGTTCAATGTCACCACTGTCCATAACGCGGTCTTCGACCTTTTCGTTGGCGCGGAATGTGCCGGCCTGTTTCAGCATGTTATCAACCAATGTTGTTTTACCGTGGTCAACGTGTGCGATAATTGCAATATTGCGAATCTTCATATTTAAACCCCATATTTTGCTTTTCCAATTCAGGGTATACCCATTTTTTCCGATTTTCAAGAATATATTGCAAAAGTGTTGACATTTGTTCTTGTTTGTCTATATTTGTATGACAAAGGAAAAATCAACTGATATGGTAAGTGCAAGATTTGTAAATTTAGAAATAGCCCGGGGATTGCGCGCATTGAAAGAAATTGCGCATGTCGATGCAATGAGGCGATGGGGTGATATGGGTGTGCCACAGCGGTGTGCAATTGCGCGTGCATTGGTTCTGATCGAGGCCGCGGCCAGAAATCCGGCAAAGTATTTTTCCCGTGCCAAGACCTATGGGCCGTGGGTGACCAGGGCGCACGCTTTTATGCGCAGATATGAAATAACAGACGTTAATATCGCAATGGATGCCGTGCAAAATCCGGCGGAATATTTTGTGGACAGGGTTGGGTTTGTCTTTGCTGATAAATATATGTCAGATATTTTTAGTAAATTTTGTAATCTGGTTTTCTTGTGGGAATACGAACATTTGGCGCATGTGGGAAATAATCAGACAGATACTTATTCAGATTCGATATCTTTTACAGTAAACGTAATATGTGAATATCAGGCACAAATAAAGAAAAAACAAAGCCTGGCACAAATGTTAAAAAATATAGTGCGCGGCAGATAAAAAAACTCCCGGGCGGGAGTTTTTTTTACAGGTGTTTTCCACCGATTTTTGTGCGCCCACCCATCAATGGTTGTTAATCCCCTTCGTCTGGCGAAGGGGTGCCCGTTAGGGCGGGGTAGTGGTTATTTATTATTTCTTCAATTGATAAAATAACTTTATCTATTTGGAATTTTACATCGTGGTCGTCAAAATGTATCACAGATAAACCTAGTGATTTTAAATATTCATCTCGTTTTTTGTCGTATATATATTTATTGTCGTGCGAACAACCGTCTATTTCTATGACTAGTTTTAGTTTTGGACAATAAAAATCAACGATGTAGTTGCCGATAATACGTTGTCTGTCAAAGTCAAGTCCGTTTGTACGTTTGTTTTTTAATAGGTTCCATAAAAGTACTTCGGACAGGGTAGAATTTTTGCGTAATTCACGTGCGTTTTTTCGTAAATATTTATTTGCAGGTAATTTTATCGGCATAATTTACCACTACCCCGTCCGCATTCGCGTCCACCCCTTCGCTTAGCGAAGGGGATTATGTGTACCACCGATTTTTGTGCGTCCCCCCATCAACGGTTGTAATGCACGTGGGATATTTACAGACCCATCTGGGTTTTGGTGGTTTTCAATAATTGGTACAATTGCACGTGGCAGGGCAATACCTGTGTTATTTAATGTCGCACAGAACTGCATAGTGCCATCCGACGCGCGATAGCGGGTGTTTGTTCTGCGGGCTTGGAATTGACCAATCGATGAACAAGAACCTAATTCACGATATGTGTTTTCACTGGGGAACCAGGCCTCGACATCGTGCATTTTGATTTTGTTAAATCCCATGTCGCCGGTACATGCCATAATTACGCGATATGGTAATTCAAAATCTTGCATAATTTCACACAAATTATTCAGCAAATGTTCGTGCATTTCATCAGACTGTTCAGGTGTGCAATAGATATATTGTTCAACCTTGTTAAATTGATGTATACGCACGATTCCGCGGGTGTCACGGCCCGCCGCGCCGGCTTCTTTGCGGAAACATGGTGAAAAGCCAGCGTATTTAATTGGCAGGTCTTTTTCATTTAACACTTCGTCACTGTGCAGTGAGTTTAAAATAATCTCGGCGGTGCCTGCCAAACATCTGTCTGTATCGGTCAGCATAAACACATCGTTGTTCATAACAGATTGGTCTTTGCCCATAAAGTGGCCTGCATTAAATATTGTTTGGGGCTTTGTAATGGCGGGACAGTTTACAAATGTAAATCCTTTGCCGATAAGTTTTTGAATCACATATGTTTGTATTGCCAGTTCTAATTCTGCGGCCTCGCCAAACAGGGCATATGTGCGCGTACCACAGATAGATGCGATTTTTTCAGGTTTCCACCAACCGTTCATTTCCAGTAATTCCCATTGTGGACGCGGCGTAAAGTCAAATGTGCGCGGTGTGCCAATACGGCGTACCTCGACATTTTCAGTGTCGTCACGACCAATTGGTGTGTCATTGGACGGGATTTGCGGAACACAGTGTAATAATTCAGACAGTTTGTCTTCTTTTTCGGTCAATTCTGCCATGTCGGCGGCAATTTCTGCGTTGATTTCCTTGGACCGCGCAATCAAAGGCGCCTTGTCGGTGGCGGTTGGAATTTCGCGTGTGATTTTGTTCTTTTCAGCGGTTTTGCTTTGTGTAATTGTTTTCAGTTCACGAACGCGTGCGTCCAATGCCAAAATCTGGTCTGTGTAATCTGTAAAGCCCTTTAATTCACATGCTTTTTTGATTACTTCTGGATTTTCACGAATAAATTTTATATCTAGCATAACAATATATCCTTAGGGTTTGTTTTTATATATACTATAACTAATAATATTTTTTGTAAAGAAGATGCGTGATAAATTATTCCCCCAACGGGGATGAATACAGACTGAAAAACACAAAATTCAATTTCATAACAGTTGCAATTATAAAATACTTTAAGTTAAAAAGCAACAGAATATCATGTGCGCTTTTTGTTTGCATCGGGGTTAATTATTGTGTATGCTTAGTCGAACAATAAATAGGAAGGTTTTATTATGTATGATGTTATAATATTAGGATCGGGTCCCGCAGGGTTGACGGCGGCATTATATACCGCACGCGCAAATAAAAAGACAATTGTTCTGGGTGGGGCGCGCCTGGGTGGGCAGATGGCAGGAATTGCGACACTGGAAAATTATCCTGGGTTTTTGGGCAGTGGTTTAGAGTTAGCCGAATTTATGAAAAAACAGGCAGAAACATTTGGGGCGACTGTGAAATTCGTATCTGCGACAAATGTGTTTGGGGATGCAAAATCTGGGTTTACTGTCTTGTGTGATGACGGTGTGGAATACACCGGGCGGACTGTTATTATTGCCACAGGTGCATCACCACGTAAATTGGAAATAGATGGTGCGCGCGAACTGATGGGACGTGGTGTATCGTACTGTGCGACATGTGATGGTTTCTTTTACAGTGGTAAAACAGTTATCGTTATGGGTGGCGGAAACAGTGCACTGAATGATGCGTTGTATTTGGCGGATTTGGCAAAAACTGTCAAAATCGTATATCGCAAGGCCGAATTTACCCGGGCCGAGGCCGTTTTACGCGAACGTGTGGCGGCGCGTGAAAATATTGAATGCCTGTTTAATACAGATTTGGCCAAGATTGAATCAAATCCAGATTCCACAGATGGTGAATTAATTATCACAACAACAAACGGTGATAAATTGGTTGCAGACGGTCTGTTTGTTGCAATTGGGCACGAAGCCAACACAGATTATTTAACCGAAGACATCAAACGTGACGCAATGGGGCGCCTGGCCCCATCGGCGTTGCCATACGGTATCTTTGTTGCGGGCGATGTGCACAGTGATATCAAAATGCAGATTGCCACGGCGGTTGGAACAGGATGCACGGCTGGGATGGATGCCATAGCATTCCTTAACAAAAATTAAATATAACAATTCATCTGTGGGCGGTCCCGATAACTCATGTAACATTTGTACACTACGTTATCGGGACCGTTCCACATCTAAACTGTTCTATTTAATTTTCCGCTAATCACGGGGTGGCTAATGTAACAATTGTACACTACGCCATTGCCAACTCGTTTATCTATACCATTATCTTTAATTTT
>JAZSAG010000015.1:0-5664 GCA_045601765.1 Candidatus Enterousia sp.
TGCGTTTAATAATGCGGCGTTGTGGGCGCCTGCGTTTTTGTGGTGGGGTATATTGGCCTTGCCATTGTTTGTGGCGGTGTTTTATATGGGAAACGCCTTTATGCAACGTATCGGGTGGAATGCAGAAAATTTACTTAGGAATGTAACCGTATGGAATGCCGGGTTGGTGTTTTTGTGGGTCATCATGTTTGGTGGAAATTATGGGGTATTGCGTGATGAAGTATCGGTATTGCCAATGTTGACCGCGGCGATAATATTTTTAACTGCCTTGTTTGTGTCTTCGCATGTGCGTCAATTTCCACAATGTCTGGGTGGGTGGAAAAAGTGGTTGTGTGTGATTGTTATATTAATGTTTGTTGTGGGGTCTGGCGGTGGTGTTTTATATGCGACCGTTTTGCAATTGGTTGCCTTGGTGCTTGGGGGTGTACTGGGACATGTTGCCAATGGAAAAATGCGTCCAATTGGGGGCAGTGTCTTGATAATTTTGACGGTTGTTACGGCTGTTCTGATGCAGCCTGAATATTTCAGGTTTGGGCAACTGGGGAATTTAACCGTGTTGCATTTGATTGCAATCTTGGCGGTCGGTATGTGCGCTGTTTTGACATCTGTATTATTTAATTTTGTCCCCCGTGGCAGAATTTATCACAGTGCATATGTGAAATTAAAGTGGTTGGGACGTGTTGTTTGTGCACTGGGGGTTGCCCTGTTCTGTTTGACCGAGGCTGTGCCAGTGTTTTTAGGTACTTTGATTGCGTTCTTTGTTTTGGTATGGTTGTCCGTTTTGCATGCAAAAGATTTTCAGACGCAAATATTGGGGTACAAGATGTTTGCGGTGACAATGATGTTGTTTGGACTGATTCTTGTAATGCCGGTTATAACGTGTTTGGGAATATTATATTGGTTGGGAACAAAGCCTATTGATTGCTGGTCAGAAGTCAAAAAATTGTTATAATTCGTTATATTTATTTAATACAAATTATTGGTAAAATACGATAAGATGCAGTGTCAGTAAATATAAAAAAAGCGAGTTTTATTATGGCTATACATCCAACTGCAATTATTCACGAAGGCGCAAAATTGGGCGCTGATTGTAAAATTGGTCCGTACTGTATTGTTGGGCCAAATGTTGTCTTGGGCGATCGTGTGGAATTGGTTTCGCATGTTGTAATAGACGGAAAAACATCAATTGGTGATGATTCTATTGTGTACCCTTTTGCCGTTCTGGGCGTGATGAGCCAGGATTTAAAATGGCAGGATGAAAATACAATGACAGGACTGCGTATCGGAAAACGTTGCAGAATTCGTGAATATGCCACAATTCATTCGGGAACGCCGGCGTCTGATGGAACGGTGATCGGTGACGATTGTCAGATTATGGTTAATGCACATGTCGGCCATGACTGTAAGGTTGGGAACAGTGTTGTTATGTCTAATCTGGTTCAGGTCGCAGGACATGTGGAAATTGAAGACTTTGTTATTTTGTCCGGTGGTGTTATGGTTCTGCAATTTGCACGTATTGGACGTAATGCGTTTGTCGGTGGAATGTCGGGTGTTGGAAATGATGTTTTGCCATATGCAATTTATGATGGTGCGCGTGCGGTATATCGTACAATAAATCGTGTGGGTTTAATGCGACATGGGTTTACTAATGAAGATATGCATGCAATTCATGCGGTGTATTCTGCCGTATTCCGTGATGGCGAAGGTACTGTGTCAGACAGATTGGCCAAGGTACGCAAGGAAGTGAAAAATAATAAGTATGCTATGGATGCCATAGATTTTATTGAAAATCGTTCAAAACGTGGAATCGGTACGTCTAAGAATGCAGAATAAAAAAATAAAGATTTTTATTATTGCAGGCGAAGTGTCTGGTGATGTCTTGGGTGCCCGCATTATGTCAGAAATGCCCGATGTGGAATTCGTTGGCATTGGTGGCGAGAATATGCAAAACGTGGGATTAAAATCTTTGTTCCCTATGTCTGATTTATCCGTTATGGGAATAATAGAGGTGGTCGCACATGCCAAGACATTGACGGCACGTATTAAGCAGACTGTGGATGCGATTTTATCTGAAAAGCCAGATGTGTTACTGACCATTGATTCGCCGGGATTTGCAAAAAGCGTTATCAAGAACATCAAAAAATCACGTGACGGACAAAAACTTATTAAACATGGTATGAAATTTCATCATGTTGTTGCACCCCAGGTTTGGGCGTGGCGTTCGGGACGGGCAAAAAAATATGCCCGCACGTTTGATAAGTTATATGCTTTCTTTGATTTTGAAGTCCCCTATTTTACAAAATATGGTTTGGATACGGTGGCGGTTGGACATCCAATCGCAGATGGTATAATCGGAAAATATCAGGTGACGGAATCTGATGAAAAAATAATAACATTGGTTCCAGGCAGCCGACTGTCCGAGGTAAAGCGTCTGTTGCCGTTGATGCGTGATGTTGTGGATATGATGCATCGTAATGGGTATATGGGATATCAATTTGTAATTCCTGTTGTTGAAACAACGGCAAAATATATAGAACAAGATATTAAAAATTGGCCAATTAAACCGGTCTTGGTCCCGGCCAGCCAGCGTTATGATATATATGCAAAAACCTATATCGCAATTGTTGCCAGTGGTACAGTATCCGCAGAATTGGCGATGATGCATGTGCCGACCATTGTTGTGTACAAAATGAATCCTGTAACTATGTGGATTGGGCGCAGGTTGATAAAAGTTAAATGGGTGTCATTGGTAAATATTTTGTTAAACCGTGATATATATCCAGAATTTCTAGGTGGCGATGCAAAACCAGAAAAAGTTTTGAATGCGTTGCAATTATTAACAATTCCGTCAAAACGACAAAAAATGATGGATGATTTAGAGGCCGCAGATAATATGTGGCGAAAGAAAAGTGGCGGCGCCAGTAAAATAATTGCAACGGAAATTAAAAAATCGCTGAAATAATAATTTCGGCGATTTTTTATAAACTGGTGACGATTTTTGTGTTTCCTGATCAGTTACCGTCAGATGTTTTTGTATATATACCTATGGGTAAATATGGTTGAGATAATATATTTCCTGTTGCGTCTGTACAGTTGTCGGATGCATTAATGTGGGCGCATACCTGATTTTCAGAGGACAGCCCCACACCGTCTTGCCATTTTTTATTTGTGTTGTCATAGTACACGGCAGTGCATTTTGTCGTTTTGCTGTTCTGACTGCGACGTGCGCCGTTTTCCCAGCAAGAACATATCCCCCACGAGTCTATATCTACGGATAAACCGTAGTCACGTGGGCACATGTTCTCGTACAGTTTGTTGTTGGCCTTTTGTATACCGTATGTGTCAATAATAGATGTGTATGCCGACGAGTCAGGGCTATAGATGCATTTATTACTGTTAAGATAGTTACCTGTGATAAATTGGTGTTCTACGAAACGGCCTTGCAGGTTAGTGCATTGGGTCGTCAAAACAGACAGTATTTGATTGTATACTTCTGTTGCAATGCCAGTGGAACGCAAATAACGAACGCTGAAGTCGTCTTTGTCCACGGGGGTGTCGCCGGTACTTTCTATTAAACCATATTTCCTTGTTGATGAATCAGAGTCAAATTCAAACATTTCGTTGTTTTGGGCAACGGGGGCGTTATCAAAACCACCAAATGCCTGTTCTATTATGTCTTGGCATGCGCTGATGTCGGCCAATTGCTTTGCGCATGGTGACGTAATTGTTCGTTCTATTTTTTTGTCTTTGGTGTTATATGTGTATGTGTATAATGTAAACCATTCTGCCGCATTCCCAGGCAGGAAAAGTCCACTGTATGGGTAATAAAAGTTTTCATAGTTCGTGCCACCATATTTATCAAAACATTGTTGGACAACTGCGCGACATGCGGTCAAGGTGTCTGTTTCGGTCTGTTTGTTAATGTATTCTTTGATAATATCTGCGGCAAATAAGTTATTGCATGATTCTATGTAATCGGTGCACATTTGCGAACTAAGTGTAATTTGGCCGGGTTTTATTACAATATTGTTATTGCCAGTTAAAACAGCCATTGCATTCGTTATCGCCTTGTCACTGTTGATATAGCAAGATGATACAAAATCAAAACAGCCTTGTTTAATTTCATTTACCTTGGATTTTTGGGCGTAATGGATGTCAAGCATTGCCTTGTCCAGATATTCAGACCATGCAAAGTCGGCATTTTCAACGCATTTATCTAAGGCGGGTTCTGCAAATTTTTTTACGCGATTTTCAAAGTTTGTGACAAAGTTTCTGTTGTTGCTAATTTTTGATAATTGTTGGTTCATTGCATCAACGCCGTCACTGAATGTCAACAGTGTTGCAAGATTATAAAAGTCTTTGACGCCCGCAATTGGTGCGCCGGTTGATATGTCTATGTATTCACCGTTGTCCAGGCATTTGTGATAATTTTTGCCGCAAACTTCTTCACTTTGAATTGCAATCTCGATTTCATTGATACATGTTGTTATGTCTGAAGAATTATGTTTTTGTCTGTTTTCAACACGTGCCAGGTCAAGCATTGCACTGCCCTCGCGTATGGCAGATTTTAATTGTTTTTGTGTGCTTTCTATGGCGGTTTGCACGGTGTTACAATCTTGCTCGATAGCCATCAGGTACGCGGTTATTGCGCGTTGCAGTGACGCGTCGTTGCATACGTCTTTGACGGCCTGGCGACATTGGGGGTATACAGCCTGGTACAAGGCCTGGCCGTTATAGGATGCGATTACCTGGCCTGAATCTGTGATGCCAAACGCGTTTGCCGTATCAAAAGATATATTTATGCTGTTTAAATCTGCGTATTTGCCCCCAACATTAGTGTCTGTGCCACGTATCGAATTCATAATTGCCTGTAATAATGCCTTGGATGCAGATTTGTCAGATGTTAATGCAGATTCACCTTCGGATTCTTGGTGCATGGCCGATGCCTGGGCGTATGTCATGCCGACTATTTCCAGGTTTTCATTAAATGTTTTTAATTGATTGCCGGCATCTTGTAACGTGTTGCGCAGTTCAATCATGTCAAATACACGGTCATTACAAGAACAACGACGGTAATCATCGCTTTTCAACGTACAGAATTGATCCATGCATGTAAAGTATGCAGTTTTGCATTGTTCGTATGCCGCGCCAGTGCGTGTTTCCGGTAACGTTTCTGTTGTTGATGTTGCGCGTGCAATGACCCCAGGTGTTGTTTGTTTCGGTGTCTGTTGAATTGCAGAACGTGCGTTTACATTGCGCTGTGTAGGTGCGGGTTGTCTGATGCCGGTTTGGCGTGTGTTTGATGCACCCCGTGATGTCAGAGTTGTTCTTTTGGAATCGGCATTTGTTCGTTTAGGCACGGTTGATACGCGACTTTGTTGCCCATTACCGGTCCTTGATATATTATCACCACCATCACGAACACCTGCATCGGCAATGCCGGTGCAGACCAATAAACTGGCGATATATATCAGAATTTTCTTCATCTCTGGATAAATCATAGCAAATTTGTAAAATTTGGTGCAAGTGAATAATGAAGCAAAAAAATATTTTATATTGATAAAAATATATTTTTCTTGTTGCATTTGTGTTAAAAATAGATTATATTTCTTTGGCTTTATGGGCATATGGCGGAATTGGTAGACGCGCTAGTTTCAGGTACTA
>JAZSAG010000016.1:0-50495 GCA_045601765.1 Candidatus Enterousia sp.
GCCATGCGTTATACCGAAGCGCGCCTGTCAAAACTGGGGGCGTCGTTAATGGACGACATGGACAAAGACACCGTTGATTGGCAACCGAACTTTGATGGTTCATTACAGGAACCTGTTGTATTGCCGGCCAAGTTTCCAAATTTCTTGGTAAATGGTGGTTCTGGTATTGCGGTTGGTATGGCGACAAATGTCCCGACGTATAATCTGGGCGAAATTTGCAATGGTATATTGGCGATATTGGACAACAAAGATTTAACTGATGATGAATTGTTCGGTATTATCCCTGGACCTGATTTTCCCACTGGCGCAATGATTATGGGGCACGCCGGCGCGTACAAGGCGCACACTACGGGTCGTGGTTCAATTATCGTTCGCGCAAAAACGCATATCGAAGATTTTCGTGATCACCAGGCTATTATTGTCGATGAAATTCCGTATCAGGTAAACAAGGCGCAAATGATTATCAAAATTGCGGAATTGATAAAAGACAAACGTATCGAGGGTATTTCTGAAATCCGCGACGAATCGTCCAAAGAGGGCCTGCGTATTGTTATTGAATTAAAGCGTGACGCAATTGCAGATGTTGTTTTGAATCATTTGTTCCAGTACACAGAAATGCAAACAAATTTCCCTGTGAACATGATGGCATTAAATCGTGGTCGTCCAATGTTGTTTAATGTCCGTGGTGTTTTGGATTCATTCATAGAATTCCGTGCCGAGGTTATACGTCGTCGCACAATCTTTGATTTGAACAAGGCGCGTAATCGTGCGCATACATTGTTGGGCCTGTCTGTTGCGGTTGGTAATTTAGATGAAGTTATTGAACTGATTAAATCCAGCCCAAATCCCGAGGCCGCCCGCGAAGCGTTAATTTCACGTGGCTGGCGCGCGTCTGATATTGAATCTTATATCCAATTGATTGACGATCCAAACACAGAATACAAAGACGGCATGTTCTATATGTCCGAAGACCAGGCCCGTGCGATTTTGGAATTGCAACTGCATCGTTTGACCGGTCTGGAACGTGACAAGATTCACGATGATTTAACTGCGCTGGGTGCGACAATCAAAGATTTGTTGGAAATTTTGGGCAGTGCCGCGCGCATCATGGACATTATACGCCAAGAAACAATATCTGTTCGTGATAATTGGGCGTCTCCACGTCGCACAGAAATTTCCGATGCAGAAATTGATATAGATATCGAAGATTTGATTGCCCGCGAAGATATGGTTGTGACGGTCACAAATACCGGCTATATCAAGCGTGTCGCATTGGATACATATCGTGCCCAGAAACGTGGTGGCAAGGGCCGTAACGCCATGGCGACCAAAGAAGACGACTATGTGGTCCAGGTATTTGTGGCAAATACCCATACGCCATTGTTGTTCTTTAGTTCCAAGGGACTGTGTTATAAATTAAAAACATATAAATTGCCCGAGGCCGCTGCCGCCGCCAAGGGTCGTCCGTTGATTAACCTGTTGCCATTGGCCCAGGGCGAAACGATAACTGCGATATTACCTGTATCCGAAGAAGATGTCGCACGCGTCAAAGAATCTGGCAAAGAACATTTCTTGATGTTTGCAACCGCGTCTGGAACGGTTCGTCGCAATCGTATGTCTGACTTTGATTCAATCCGTGCCAACGGTAAAATTGCCATGAAATTGGACGAAGGCGACAGTCTGATATCTGTTCTGCCATGTAACGAAGACCAAGATGTATTCTTGGCGACATATCGTGGTCGTGCAATCAGATTCCCTGTGCCTGAAATTCGCGTATTTGCGGGCCGCAATTCAACCGGTGTTCGTGGTATAACATTGGGTGCAGATGACAGAATTATCGGCATGGCAATGTTGAACCATGGCGAATCAGATTCTGCAATTCGCAGTGCCTATATCAAGCAATCGCGCGCCGCGCGTCGTGCCGCAACCGGTATCGAAGAAGAGGCCGACGCAGACGAAGAAGAAACAAGCATTGTTTTAGATGATGCAAAAATGGCAGAAATGGCATCCCGCGAAGAATTCATTTTAACTATATCTGAAAATGGATTTGGCAAGCGCACCAGTTCGTATGAATATCGTCTGACCCATCGTGGTGGTGGCGGTTTTGCGAACATTAAACTGGGCGGTAAAAACACAGCGGTTGCAGGTTCATTCCCTGTAACAGATGACCAAGATATCATCATGGTGACCGACGGTGGTAAAATCATTCGCACACCTGTATCTGATGTTCGTATTGCGGGTCGTTCGACTGCGGGCGTAACATTATTCAGAACGGCTGAAAAAGAAAAAGTCGTATCTGCAATTTCTATTGAAGGTGCCGGTGACGAAGGTTCAGACGCGGACATTGTTGAATCTGAACCGGTGACCGAATAATTACGGGGGTGTGTCGGCAATGGAAAACAAAGAATATTTTTCATCAATAAACGATGTTTCTAAACGGTTGGATGTACCGGCACACACGTTGCGCTATTGGGAAAAGCAGTTCCCGGCGGCGATTAAGCCCACAACAGGTGCCGGTGGACGCAGATACTATCGCGCCGAAACAGTTGATACATTGGTTATGATAAAAGATTTGTTATACAATCACGGTATGACAATTGCCGGTGTAAAAAAAATGTTGCGCAATGGCGACATTGATTCATCAACTGGTGCGGTCACAATGCCCACTGGCGACACTATTTCTGTTGGTGCCATAGAAGATGCAAATATTGACACCGCAATCGGTTTACTGGAATGTGCGCGTAATTTATTGCAATAAAAAATCCCCCGATTGGGGGATTTTTTTAACGCAGTCTTTGATTAAATATTGCGTTCCAGTTATTTCTAAAACGTGGTCCCAATGGTTGGCGTGCAATAGAATCTGCGATAACGCTGTCACGGGCCAGTCTTTCAATTTGTTCGGTTGTATTTGCATGTTCTTTGTGTAATGCATCCATTCTGCCAGTATATGTTTCCAACGCATGATTTTCCAAAGAATCAATAACATTTGACAGTGAATCCATCTTTGGTTCCAGATGCGCATATACTTCTGGGTTTTGAGAGTGAATTTTATATAATTCTTGTAATTGTGCATATTGCGCGGTCTGCTTTGCCAGATTGCGTGCCTGTTCACGATTATTGTGACGTTCATCATCGATATCGCGTTCAATATGTGATAATTTGGCGCGTGCAGAATCTAAATCAGATTGATAGAAATCATACGCGTCATAATTTGTTATACCCAACAAAGTCATAGTGCCAGCCACAAAAATAATGGCCATAGCAGCAGTAATTTTTTCTTTTTTTGACATTGTAAAAAATCCTTTTTTATTGTTACTTTATATTAATATAGCACAAAACAACAAATTGTCAACCTTTTATGTGTAATCGGTAATCGGTGTAAGTGGTTAGTGGTGCTGACGCAAGTGTAAGTGATTAATGTAAGTGGTTAGTGGCGGTGGGATGATACAAAAAATTTTTGTCATTATTCTTCTTTGTCATTGCGAGCGTACGCGTGGCAATCCAGTCTGTTCTTCCTTTTTGTCATTGCGAGGGAACGATAGTGACCGTGGCAATCCAGTAAATCATTCTCCTCTGTCATCCTGTGGCTTGTTCGGGCCCCGCAAAAATGAAATTTTTGTGGGTGATGTCTCCAGGACCCAGGTGGATGTGTAGTGCGAAGCACACATTATTATAATAATGTATCAACTGGATTGCCACGCGTCCGCTCGCAATGACAAGGTTTCAAGTTTTCATATTACGAACCGAACAAAATACCACGTTGGGTGCAGGTAATAATAAGGCCAAACCTGAGTCGAGGGGTCAAGCCCCAGGATGACAAAGGAAAGAAATTTACATTTTTGTGGGGCCCGAACAAGCCCCAGGATGACAGGAGTGCTTAATTTCTTGTATAACGAACAAAAAAATCCCCCGACGCGGGGGATACGAACGAAAGAAAAGGAAGCTATTGTGTTTACTCGGTTGTTGTGCTTTCGACCAATTTCCATCCCATAAACGTATACCCTGGTTTAACTGGGTCTTCTGGTAATGTAACCGGCCCATCATAATAACACATATTTTGTGTTGACGCACCACCATTATCCGGATTCCAATCGATATTGATTGTATTTGCGGTACATGCGTATGTGATATATGCGCCACCTGGGTATTCATAAAAGGTTTCTGGTATCGGAACTATACACGACTGTGCACCAGTATTATACATCATAATACACATAAGCATAGCTAACCAACCCGTGCCAGCCGCTTCAAACATTGTTTCTTCGGTAATTTTTTCTGTCCCAAATGTTGAAACGTGGTCGTATTCAGGGATATCTATACCCTGAATGCTTGTATACTTAGTTTCTACTATATAATATGTAGATTCATAATACGATGTTTCACCACTGTAACTTATGCCACGAGAAGATACATATACATACCAATCACCATTTTTTGCATTTTGACGAAATTCCGATAAATTTGGCATTTGTTTTGCCGCCGTACTGCAATCAATAGCGGTTGGATCTGCCAGAGTTGCTCCAAAATAGTCTGGCCCCTTGCCAACATCTTTAAACTTATTAAAAGTATAACAATGTTCGATGCCATCAAAATCCTTGTCATAAAAGTAACCGCCTTCTGCTATATATGCATTACCGGACTCTTCAAGTTGGTCTGCAATAAGGTTTAGCCATGGTTGTGCCGGCATTTTTGTTGATAAATCGTCAGGGTGTTGTATTTTATCAATAGACGTTAATATCGTTTGATATTCTATTGAGTCTTCGGGCAGTGCTTCTGTCAACTCGTTCCAATTGTCACGAATCATTATTGCATATTCTTTTGAACTTGACCGCATTTCTTCAAGCGTGTCTTTTGGCACAAATTCTATGTACGAACCAGATTCTATTCTTAGCATAAAATCAATATAGGCATCTGTAGCCTGCTCTTCTGTTAAATCTGGTGCCTTATGATAACCTGTATCGCATTGAAAATTTATAGAACATTCCGGTGCAACTGCAGTACATGTTCCACCGTAATATAATTTGCCGTTGGCTGTCTCATTACCATGTATTACGTTTATTGCATGGTTTGGTATAGATTGTTGGATACAGTTTACAGAACACCCCATATAACATTCAGATTCTGCCGTCGCGGCGGCGTCTGATGTGTAATCAGTGGGGCATGCGGTTTTACTGTTATTTGCCTCGACCGTAAAGGTTCCGCCCGGGCAATATGAACCAACGGGGCATTCGGTGCAGTTCAGTGTCGTTTCATCCAGGTATTGCCCCGCCGCGCATTCATAACTGTTCAGTGACCATGTTGCAATTGTGTTCGCGGTTGCATTATTGTCAGACACACCCAGGACGTCCACGGTACATGTGCCCGCGCCACCTGTTATAAGTCCGTCTTCTGCAAACGCGCCCGTCATGGTCATTATCAGTGTACTGGATAAAAATAAAACTTTTTTCATGGATTCCCCCCAATTGTTGCAAATTAAAAACCGCCACAAGTTTGACGGTCGGGGAGTTAGCAATCATTTCAACGGTGATTCTGATGTTTTCGGGTTACCCCTGTTGTATAACAATCAGCCCCCCGACTGCACACACAGTCAGGGATAATTAACGATGCAAAAACATTGAAAGATATCGGATTTACGATGTCTGTATCTTTGCACCGGTTGAAACAGGCCGCTACAGCCCCGAACCGACATCCCTGTCAGTTCAATATACATATTACTAAAAAATAGGGGTTATTGCAAGTGTGAAAGCGTGTTCAAAATATAAAGTGTGGAATTGTGGCACGCCCAACGGGAAACCGATTGAATAAAAACCCTGTGAGTTGCGTTATTAGCAACGAACAGTTGGTTTGCGTCAAGAGATTACCCGTTTCCAACACAATACATGACAATTTTGGCACGCCCAACGGGAATCGAACCCGTGTTGTCAGAATGAGAATCTGATGTCCTAACCGCTAGACGATGGGCGCGTATCTACATTGACCAACATATCTTATACTGAAACTTCAGATTTTTCAAATGAAAGTTTTCCTTGTACCCATGATTTTATTCTTTTAAGATATACATCGTAAATCAAAAGGATGTTTATATGGCTCTTAGACGCTTTTTGTCCAATGTTATATCTGGATTGATACCAAATAAAAAATTACGTGGCAAGGTTCGTGTTTCTTTGCGTTATCCGTCTGTGCGGTCTTATATACGCTGGGTACGCGATTGGGCACGACAACATGACGGTGGTGTTCAGAAAATGTCAATCGCGTTTGGGGTTGGTTGCAAAAATCTGATTGTTATTTTAAATGAAAAAAATGTGTTTAAGTTTTCATTGGTAAATGACGGCCACGATGCCGCAATGCGTGAAATGCGTATTACAGATGCTTTTCATAAAATAACACCAATTCGCATGCCAAAAATGGAAATCATTCAATGGCGTGGCATAACAATCAGACGCCAGGAATTTTTCAGTGGAAAATTAATCGGTGATTTTGAACCTTCTTATGTCTTGGCGCACCGCACACATATTGCGCAACAATTGGCAAATTTTTTACATGTTATCGGTTCATCTGACCCGGCGTCAATTCGTGATTTAAAGCCAACCAAGACCGCAAAACCTGGTTATTTATATGGATGGTTTCATAATGACATTGGCCAAAATTTTATGATGGACGATGATTTAAATATCACAGGCTTTATAGATTGGGAAAACACTGAATTTTGTGATTTTAAGCCAACTTTGTATGCGGCTGAACGTCATTGGGACAAACATGGCTATCGCGGTTTGATGGTTGATGTCATGGCCGAGTATTCAAAATTATACCACAACGACAAAAAATAAAAGAACCGCCAAATGGCGGTTTTTTATTGCATTTCTGCGTTTCCTGTGTTAATTTGTGCCTTACCATAATAATAAAAGAGGTACAAAATGAATTTATATCCCGTTATATCAAAACCATTATATGCACAAACAAAAGGCACAGATAGTAATATAAAAAAATCAAAACTGCCTGCGCAAAAGAAATCACACCGTAACGGCCGTTTGGCGCGTAATGGTATTGGAAACAGACGTGTCAAAACTGAAAAATATCCGGTATTACATGAAATGGGTGTGGATATAAATGTATATATCATGGTGCCTGGTATGTTTGTTTTCAGTTCTGTATATGACCCCAATGGCCTTGATAAGAGTATCGCTGACATGATAATGCAGGGCAGACAAGAATCAATTTATACCGATGACAAAACAGAAAATATGGCAATGTTGGTCGAAGAACTAGATGCGGAACAAAAATTGAATGCCGATAAAAAACATGCTAAGAAAGTACATCACCTTGCGAAATGGATGTCAGAATTACAAGAATATGAAAAACAACGTCAACATATTGACAGCATATCGGCCAAATTAGATACGTTTATTGAATTAATAAAAGCGTATGATTATGTCCAGCATGGTGAATCTGTTGATAAAGAAAATGCACAAATCTTGTCTTCTGATTATAAAAATGCGTTTTCTAAAGCCAAGGCTTTTGCCCAGGCCCGTGCAGAAAATTTGGAACAATTGGTCGCAGAACTGGAACAATATTTTGATACCAAGTGCTGGGTCCAGGAAATCAAAGACCAAGAAAAACATCAAATGGATATCCTGCAAACAAAACAGCGTATGCGGGCAGAATTGGCTGCGCAAGATTATTTCAAGGCAGGGCGTATGATTGATGTAAAAAATGCACGTGCATTGTATGAAAAATCACGTCATGTATCGAATAAAGATCAAGATTCTTATTATATCTTTGGTATGCCAGATGATGTAACAAATATTGCAGCGCAATGTCTGGACAAGACCCTGTCGCGCCGGCGTATAAATGCGATTGTAGATCAATTTGTGCACAGTCGTATAAAATAAAAAATACCCGCCAATTGGCGGTTATTTTTTTACTTTCGCAATTTCCATCTGCGTGCGCGTTCCATCAAAAAGAACAATGCAGGCGTTAATGTAAATGTGAATATTAAACTGGCCAACATGCCCCCAATCATAACGGCGCCCATTGCAACCTTCATACCATCGGCGGACCATAATTGTGGGACCATACCTGCAACAACCGCAATTGATGTCATCAGTACCATGTTCTTTTTATCCATTAATTCCGACCATAATGCATCAAATACTTTTTCGCCACGGTTAATACGCCCGATTGCTGGTTCCAGTACTAAGATGTTGTTGTTTACAACCAGACCAACCAACATAACGAATGCCAACATTGCACCAACATTCATTGTTGCGCCAGATAAAAACATCAATACAAACACGCCAATAAAACTGGTCAATATAGATGTCGCAATTGTAAATGGATGGGCCAGTGAATTCAATATCGCGGCCAGCAACATATATGTCAAAATCGTTGCCAAGAAAAATGCCTTGCCGATTTCGCCAACTGTTTCGCCTTGAATTTCGGACATGCCACCAAATTCGGCATAATATCCATTTTGCCAATCAATTTTATCTAATTGTTCCTGTATTTTTGCCTGAACAGGTCCCATCGTAGATTTTCCAATATTGATATCAATTTCAGTCAATCTGTTTTTATTTTGACGACGAATATCTGGTGTTGATAATTCTGTTTTTATTTCCCCCAGTTCTGATAACGGAACCATACCCTTGCTGGAATTAACATATACATTATCAAACAAAGATGCGTTTTTAAATGGTTTTGCAAATTCCAATATAATTGGATATTCTTCGCCATTTTCTTTGTATTTATATGTGTCATTTCCAAACAAGGCGGTACGCAGTGTTGTTCCCGCATATGAATTTTGAACGCCCCAGAAATTCATTTTTTCTTGGTTTGGAATAAATTGTGTTTCTGTGCTGGGCAATTGTTGGGCGCGAACCGCAGATTGCACTTCGGGAATTTGATTTACAATATCAATAATTTGATTTGCATATCTTTCACGAATTTCATCATCTGCCCCAAATACATTTAACACCAGGTCCGAAGATATACCGGCATTAGTTGCCTCGCCGGCACGGATTTGAATTTCTGCATCTGCGATATCTGATATCACAGGTAACATTTTCTGGGCCAGCATTTTATCAGAAATATTACGTTCTGATGCATCTACTAATTCGACAATGATATCTATATTTTGTAAACCTTGGTCACCAATTTTTACAGTTGTCGCGGTTACTTCTGGGAACGTTGCCAGTTTCTGTTCAATTTGAATCGCGACAGATTCTGATTTTTCAAACGTAGACCCCATTGGCGTACGTGCAGTAATTGTTATTTCATTTGCATCTGTTGAAGGTGAAAATTCGTTTCCGACAAATTTCATCAACATTGTTGAACCAATAAATATTGCAAATGCAATTCCAATAACGCGCCATGGATGTGCATACTGAAAATCATACCATTTACGTAAACCAGAATTTGTATTTTGCTGTTCTGATTTTTTGACTTTTGCCACGCTTTTTTTACCCTTGCCCAGACGCAAGAACTTTGCAATCATCATTGGGGTCAGCGTAAAAGAAAACATCAACGATAACACGGTCAAATATACAACAGTCATACCGAATTGGTCCATAAATTGCCCAATAATTCCACCCATAAACGCCAATGGCAAGAACACAACAACGTTTGTTCCAACGCCCGCCAGCACGGACACGGCAACTTTCTTGGTTCCGTCAATGGCGGCATCTTCTGGGTTCTTACCGGCATGCATTTCTTGTAATGCGGATTCAATCAAAATAATCGCATTTGACACCAATGTTCCCAACGCAGACGAATACGCCAGTAATGTTAATGCATTGATTGTAAATCCACTGTTGTCCATAAAGAAGAATCCGGCAATCAATGATGCAGGAATCACGACGCCTGCGATAACTGTGGAACGCCAGTTTCGTGTGAAGGCCAATAACACTAACACAGTAAATATAACACCCAATATAATTCCATTTATTGTGCTGTCTGTTTCATCAGATACCGCGGTTGAAGAATCTGCCGCGATGAACATTTCTGCACCTGGGAACTGTGATTGCAAATCGGATTCCAGTTCGGGCATTTTTTCGCGTAAATCACGTGATATGTTTATTGCATTTCCATCCGAAGATTTTACAACAGATGCCACCACCACTGGTTCGCCATTATAACGTGCACCATTTTCGACATCACGCGCATCGTCTGATATTGTTGCGATATCAGATAATTTAAAGTTGTTACCTTCCACCGTTGTCAGACGCAGGTTTTCTATTTCATCAATTGATGCAAATTCGCCAATAAACCGAACATTTGATGCATTTTGTGATGTTTCTATTTTACCGCCTGGTACATTTAAATTATGGGCCGCCAACGCAGATACCACATCCATAACGGTAACCCCATACGCCGCCATTGTATCAGGATTCATTTGCACACGTATTGCGCGTTCCTTGCCACCAAACACAGATACACTTGCCACACCTGAAATCGCGGTTATTTTTGTTGATAACACATCATCAACATATTCTTCGACGTCACGCGCATCGGCGCCACGTATAACAACATCAACCACAGATTGTTGCAGTGGATTTAATTTTTCCACCACCGGTTGTTCCATATCATCTGGGAATTCAGAAATCAAAGAATCGATTTTGTTTTTTACTTCGCTGGCCTTGTCGTTAACATTTACGCCCAGGTTAAATTCAGCAATAACAAACGCGCTGTTTTCATATCCATATGATATAACTTTTTTTACTTCGGCGACTTCGGATATAGCATCTTCGGCGCGTTTAATAACCTGGGATTCGATTTCTTCGGCGGATGCGCCTGGGTATATAAATGTTGCCGTCACCATTGGTAAATCCAGTGGTGGTGTGCGTTCAATATTCATATTTGGAAAAGAAACAAAACCCAATACCACCCATACCAAGACGAACATCAATGTTGTAATTGGTCTGCGAACAAAAAACTTTAACATATCAAAACTCCCCTTAATATTAAATTTATTTATTTAACTTTGACTTTATCGCCTGCATGAACATTAGACAGTATGACAATGTCACCATCATTTATACCTGATGCAATGTATGCGTTTTCAGAATCTTGTCTTGCAATTTGAATATCACGTGCCACTGCAATATTGTTTTCGGCAACATATACGGTGTTGTTTTTTATTGCATACAGTGGGATAAAGAATCCATCCGCAACAAATTCTGCGAATTGCAACCCATCATCAACGCCAGTTGTTTTAACAACAAACATTCCTGTATCCAGATCGATGTTTTTTGATACATATACGATTTTACCATTTCCAATTTTTTGCCCGGCCTTGAAGTGCTTTGCGCGCGCCCCAGATATATATGCGCGATTATTTTTGATTGCCAATGGTTCATATATAACCCCGGGCTTGTTTGTCATAACAATAGATTCAATCGGGGCGCCGTTATCTGCGGCATTACGTGACGCATTAAAAACATATCTGGCATTTTCAGACGCCACTGCGGCAAATCTGAATATGACCCACCCGATTATTGTTACGATAAGTGCAACATAAACAATCTGTTTAAATTTCTTGCTTTTAAAAGTGCTGTGTATTTTTTCCATTTTTTATTCACCTAATTTTTTTACAGTTTCTGCCGACATTAAAATTTTATATTTTGTATTTAACAGTGCTAAATCCAATTGATATAACCCTGCGGAAACATCGGCCAATTCAACCGCAGATGTCTGGCCAGATGCAAATCTGTTTTGTGACAGTTTGTATGTTTTAGCGGCCAAATCGCGTGCGTTTTCCAATGTCGCCAAATTTCCGCACAGACGATTATATTGTTTAATTGCGTTATTGTATTCTTCGGTTGTGACCTTTTTTGATTGTTCTAAATCTTGGCGTGCGGCTTCGGCGTTCATTGCTTCTATGGTTGCATTTGCGCGATTGATACCACCGCTAAAAATAGGGACCTGTAACGCCACACCCCAGTACGCAGATTGACTGCCTTTTTTATCAAACATGTGCCCCATATCGTCTGCCAGTGTTGAATAGGTATAAGATGCGGTCGCCGCCAGTGTTGGGTATGCACCTGCGCGTTTTGAACGTGCGGACATTTCATACATTTTTACCTGTTCGCCCAATATTTCCCATTGTGGTGTTGTGGTCAATTTTTCTGCACTTAATTCACCAAATTTTTCTGGGAAATTGTCTGTCAGAACCAGTTCTTCGTACATATCAATCCCGGCCATAATTTTCAGCATTCTGTGCGCGACATCGCGATTAAATTCTGCATCAGAAACATTGATTTCTTTGGTTGCAATATCCGATTCTATTTTTAATAAATTGCTGCGATTTGCGCGTCCTGCACTGGTCAGGTTCTTTTTTGCAACACGTGCATTTTTCAAATCTTGCTGGGCCAGTTTAACAATTTCATCTGTCATCTTTGCGGTCCAGTATAAATCGACTGCGGCATAACGAACCTCACGATTGGTCATTTCTTTGGCGCTTTCAGACATTTTTATTGCAGATTTAACACTTTTAACCGCATTACCAATTTTTCCAAATGTATAAATAGGTTGCGTTACAGAAACGCCCGCTGTAAAAATATTATCTGGGATACTAAGTGTCACAGATTGATTTTTCAACGAATCTGAAATCAGCCCCCCCATAGATGGTGGCAACGTGATTTCTTTTGATTTTGTTGGGTCTTCTATATTGACCAGATTCATATATGACGCGGTCCCTTCTATGTTAAACCATCTGTTTGCATTTGCAGCGTCTAATGAAGCCTCGGCTTTTTTTAAATTTGCATCGGCTTTTTTTAAATCGTGTGATTCTGCGACTATTTTTTCAACGGCGTTTTCCAAAGATAAATCCAGTGCGTTTGCTGGATTTATTACCAATACAGCGCCGACAAAAAAATAAAACATATTTTTTATTTTATTCATTTTCCAACTCCACATTTTCCAAGACGTCACGCATAACCCGCAAGGCATCAGTTAAACGTTTTTCGTCTTCTTTTGTCAGACACGAAAACAATTTTTCAACACTTGTGCGAAAAACATCCATTGCCCTCAGTGCCAATTCAACCCCTGATGGTGACACGCAGTACCATGTATTGCGTCTATCTTCGTCATCGGTTGTCCGAATAACCAACCCATCATGTTCCAGTTTGCGAAATGCCGCACACAGATTCGGTGCAGACACATGTTCACGACGTGCAATATCTTTTAATTTTGCACGCCCCCCCTGGTGCAGTCGAACCAAAATAGATAACATCTGGCGTGGATATCCGACGGCTTCGGCCCTGTCCAGGCGCAGTTTTTCCGCCAATTTATCCAATGTCCAAATATTATTTTCCAATAAAGAAACAAATTCCTTGCGTGCCATTTTTTTCTCCTATATAATAGGTCTGATTGATGTAATTATTAAAATTCATAATTATTATAGTTTTTAATAAATATTTTTCAAGTAAAAAATTTCATGTTCAAAAAATATTATTGCAATTTGTTAAAAGATAGTTATAATCATTGTCGCTATTGGGGTGTCGTCTAATGGTAGGACAAGAGATTTTGGTTCTCTTTATCATGGTTCGAATCCGTGCGCCCCAACCACACTTCGCGTCTGCGACGCTTCGTGTGGCGGGCCACACAAGCGGAGTAGTTATCGCGAAGTAGTGTCCACCGTAGCCTTGGCGTAGGCGGACAGGAATAAAAATCAAATGTTTTATGTCTATCTTATAAAAAGTATTTCCCATCCAGAACAAAAATACATCGGGCAAACTGGCGATTTAAAAAAACGACTAATGCAACATAATGCAGGATATTCAATACATACAGCAAAATATAAACCTTGGGAATTGGTAAATTATTTTGCGTTTAGTTCCAAAGACGCTGCATTGGAATTTGAACAATATCTTAAAACGGGTTCCGGATATGCGTTCGCAAAAAAACATTTTTGGAAATAATTTATCAAGGATACGTAGCGCATTCCAGATAGCAAAATAATAAAATTTCACAAGTTCGAAAGTTAATTTTAGAAAATTTTTGTCATTATCAACACTTTCGAACTTACAATAAATCACTCACCCCCTCAGATGTTGCCTGCGAGGCAATCGCGACGATTGTACTGCACTTCGTTTACAAAATCTAACTTGTCGAGCCAACAAAAAACGACTTAAAAGCGTTCATTATCAAATCGTTTTGGGACCCCCAACGCATCATTTTGTATTGGACACACTGCGATCTTTCTTGTTTCGACATCATATAACGGCGACGCTCTCAAAACCCCAGGCATTAACAGTCTGATCCCCATTAATTTATCTTCTTCGGCTGTCATTTTTTTCTGCACGAAAGACTTCATCGGTATGTCACGATATATTTCACCTGTTAAAGTATTTACCGCGAAAGATTGAGGACCATTTAATTCACACCGCACATGTATTTTTTTATCTTGCCCAACATATTTTAAAATGTTCTTTAGTATTTCTACAGCGCGCCCTCGTTCATTTTCCGAGGATAACATAACAATATCAAGAGTGTCCGCCGTACCCGAAGCCAAGACAAGCTTTCCCAAGGATTTTAAGTCCGTCAGTGCATCTATATGCGCCACACCTACCTGCGAAACTTTATTATTTTGTCTAGCTATAATCGCGACCCCTATACATGGTTTCAAACCGTATGTACCTATAAATTCTGGAAAATCTATGGTATTTAAAACTAATTCTTCACGCATAGACACTGCAAAAACTTTCTTGTTTATATCAAAAATTTGATATTGTGGTACAACACTCAACATATCATACAAGACCTGTTCTTCCGATTGCTTTGGATGGTATATTTTCATTTCATATTCAGACAAACGCGCAAGTCCTAATATATCAAAAATTTTATCTCTTTTTTGTTCGGGTAATTTACTAAACGCATAACGACAATCTTGTTTTGTATCTTTTTTTACTATCCTTGTCTTTCTATTAAACCCAGTAAAAGAAATACGATCAAAAACTTGGCATTTTGAAATATTGCCTCGCAAAGCACATAAAGTCTCGTCACCTAACCTAATATAACAATATTGACTATCATCATAAGTATCTAAAGATAGTTCAAATTCAGTATCTTTAAACAAATCTTGTATTTCTTTTAAACTAATTGGTTTCATATCCTATCCTTTATGCGGAATATTATAAATTTATCCCAAGTTTTGTACAGCATTTTTTTACAAGAACAAAATGGCATTGTATTTCAAACATATTTTCAACTCGCGTTTTGTACGTATTTCGCTAAATCACAGATTTTACAAAACACTAGTGGGGAACATCCCCACAAGGCGCATTTTTTAGTAAAATAAAAATGCCCCGTTTGGGGCAATTTTTAGAATTCATATCTAAACTTTACACGACCTGTTTGCGATGTATAATCTGCGCGTGCTTCTATGTCGTAATTCAAAGACATTTCCAGACCGCGATAATTCATTCCGATTGCAACACCGACCTCGTTTGCGATACGTGACAGACGTTCGCCATCCAGTATATATGAATTCACACCCGGCATTGTGACAATTGCACTGTGGTCATCAGATATTAAATCATATTTTACCGCATAGTGCATCTGGGGACGGAATACCCATCCGTTCATCAAATAGATATCAAATTCATATCTTGTTCCCATGGCGGCCGTCAAATAATCTGCGCCGTCAAAGTGATTTTTTATTCCCAATGAATTTGTATAATCAGATGAGTTTATATGCATATATCGCATTGATAATTCCGGGGTCAGACCACCGATAAAGTTATAACCTGTGGCGACTGTTGCACCAAATACATCTACGTCATAATCAGACGATACTGCGACGCCCAATGCGCTGCCATCTTCTGTGTAATCGGACATAGTATAATTTGCAATTGCGTTCATATACCATGCACTGGGCTTATATTGTCCGTATACAAAGATGCTTGATGAATCAATGTCTGTATCACGTGTATTGCCACTTACATCAGAATGTGCGAACATGTATCCCAACCCGACGGTCCATACGTCATTTATTGTGCCGTCAATTCCGGCTGTGATACCGCGGGTATAGCCATTAAAACTGTCATTCAGTTTTGTTTTGTTATATAACCCCTGGGCCCAGATTCCACCGAAATCCATATACATATCCCCGCCGTTGCGTCCCATGCCAATCATAGACATCCGGTCTGATATTACCGACGCCAACGTGTTTTGTGTTGCGACAACTGATGATTGCGTCACAGATTTTTTTTCTGGATTTATTGCGGCGCTGGCCTGTTCAACGGCTGCGATATCTGCATCGGTCCCAGACGATAATTTTTCTTGGAATAATACAGACAGGTTGTTCAGTTGCGCAGACGATGAATCAGATGTGCTGGAAATGACCCGTGCGGCATCCGATGTCAGGTTGTTTTGTGTGGCAATATCTTGGACAGATTTCATTGTTGCTGTGACGTCGCCACCGTTCCACACCAAATCATAAATAGGATTCGTAATATCTATGTTTTCAAATGTTTGATTTCCAAAAACATGATATGTGCCGGCCTGGTCAAAGGCTAACTTTAATGTGCCACTGCCACTGAATCCGTTTTCGTTGTTTACGGTAATTTGTGCATTGTCTGCATTGCGCAGTGTCGCGTGCATTGTCCCATTCAGTATAATTTCGCCCTGGGTTATATCAGATGTTCCGATATTCAATGTTGCGCCACTGGCGATATTTAATGTCCCGTTCCCGTCGATACCGCCGTTGATGTTTGCATCTTTGTTAAAGTTGACGGTGCCGTCGTTAAAGATATCGTTTGCAACCCCATTTGCGGTATTGCCCACAAAGTTTGCAATACCGTTAAATGTAATTGTGTCGTTGTTGTATATTGCGCCACCATTGCCACCGGATACATTATTTTCAAATGTTGTATCGCCATTAAATACAATTACAGACGTTCCTGTTGTGCCACCTTCTGCGGCGACCATGTTCCAAATCGCACCACCATCCAGTGCAGATTGATTCCCAGAAAAATAAGTTTTCCCATTCATGGTAATTTCAGAATCTTGGCCTGCGCCATCAAACGCACGCGCAACAATTGCCCCACCGTATGCCTGGGAAGTATTTGAATTAAATCTGTTTATACTGTTGTTTGTTCCGACAACTAATGTTGCGGTATTTGTGTTCCCGCGATTATGAATTGCCCCACCGCCACTTTTTGTTGTGCCTGTATCATTGGCGGTATTATTGCTGAATATATTTTCGTTTCCGCTGATTGTTATGTCGCCTGCATTAAATATTGCCCCGGCATATCCTGCGTCAGACGCATTGTTTAAAAAAGATACATTTGCCGCGGTCATTGTGACGGTGCCACCATTATCAAATGCGCCTGCGGAACTGGATGTGGTATTTGTGTTAAATAATATATTTCCACTGGTATTTACTGTGACGGTACCAGCATTTTTTAATCCGCCACCATTACTGCCTGTGTTATTTGTAAATATTAAATTACCACTGGTTACATTAACCGTGCCGGCATTTACCAAAGAACCGTTCAGTGTATTTGTATTTTTATCAAATGTTGCACCATTAGCAAATGTAACAGATGCGCCACTGGCGTTGTTTAACAGTGTGCCCACACCGGTATTTTCAGAAAATGTTGCATTGCCTAAAAATTCCAGTTCACTTGCAGAACCCGTGATATATATCGCAGACGCGCCCGCGGCAGTGTTGTTTGTAAATGTTGCACCCTGGTCAAAAGATACGGTCCCCCCCATAATGGCCATTGCGCCACCGTTTGTGCCGGCCGAATTCCCATCAAAAGATGTTGCGCCATTAAATATTATATCACCCCCAGATATAATTGCACCGCCCTGGGATGCAGATTCATTGCCTGAAAATTCGGCAGATTTATTAAATACAATCATTCCATTTCTGTGATTTATTGCGCCGCCCCCGGCATATACACTGGACATAGGTACTGTGGCTTTGTTGTTGTTAAATGTCGCCGTGTCATAGAAAATAATATCGGGCGATGTTGCATTCCCCAGACCGTAATTAAATATTGCACCTGCACCATTTGGGTTGTTTGTGCTGTTAGAATCAAAAGTTGTTGTGCCATCAAAGACTATTTTGCCGCCCTGTGTATAACCTGAACCGGACAATGATGATAACCATCCGTTTCCGATAACGCCGCCCATACCACCATTATTTAATGAATTGCCTGAAAAAGAGGATGGACCTTCAAACGTCAGAACAACGTTTGGAACGTCTTGCATATAAAACACGCCCCCGTTATTTGCAACGGTTGATGCGATGTTGTTTGCCACCGCGTTATTGTATGTTGTGTTTGCTGAAATGACCTGACGTTCTGTAATGTTTTCCGCCGTTGCTGGCATAACAAATAATAATGCAGGCACTACGGAAACGCCAATCAAAGTATTGTGAATATAGTTTTTCATGTATTATCCTTTTGGTTTGCACACTCTTAGATATACACACTAAACACACAAAAATAACTAGGTTCGTTTTCATAGGTATAAAGATGATTTTGAAAAATAAATTGTTACTTGCGGCCACCGAATAAATTGCTATAATCAAACCGTAAATAACCCAGGGATTTAAAATGTTACAAAAAAAAGATATTGTCTTGTTTGATTTTGATGGTACGTTATCTGGCAAAGATGCCAATACAGAATTTGCAAAATATTGTTTCCGTCACAGTATCCGTCCCTGGTTGTTTCTGCCAATGATATTGTTTTGTGGTGCGTTTCGTAAATCGCAACCTGACGGCATTTGGTGGCGCCAGGGCATGCGTCGTTTTATAAATAAAAAAATGGTAAAAAAATTGGCACCCGCATTTATCAAAGAACATAAATTAAATCGTTTTGGTTGGTCCAAGGAACGTGTCCAGGCCGAACGCGACGCGGGTCGTATTGTGATAATGGTTTCTGCATCTGTTGATTATTTGTTGCGTCCATTGGTGCGTGATATGAATTTTGATATTGTGTTTTGTTCTGAAACAGAAAAAGATAAACCATGGAAATATAAATCTTTGTGCTTTGGCGCTAACAAGGTCAGAATGATGGACGAATGGGCGGCATCAAATAAAATAATTCCAAACGTTGTTCGTGCATATTCGGACAGTAAATCAGATATGCCAATGATGGAAATTGCCACCGAACAGGTGTGGATAGATGCTAAAACAGGTCTAAGAAAACAAGCCCAGTGAATATATTTATAAAACATGTTATTGTGTTTCCATGGCTGTAATGGAAACACTTTTTGATATACTCAGTGCGTCTTTTGGTGCGATTTGTGGTGCAATATTTGCATTTTTTCTTAATCGCCGGCGCAATCGTCGCATAACGGATGAACAGATAATCAGTCGACGTGAACTGGATAAAATGCGCCAAGAAAATCAACGCTTATTAGAACAAATCAAAGACAAAGAAAACATAATCTTGAAAATGCAAATGCAGTTGTTAGAAAGCGACACCGACAAAAAATCTAAGATAAAAAAATAGGGCCATTGGCGGGAAAATTTTATATATAAAAAAGTGGAATTGCTGTATTTTTGCTATATAATTCATCAAAAAGGTGTTACGGCATGGATTATATTTCAATTGCAATTGGTTTATTTGCGGGATTTGTTATTGGTTGGTTGTCACGTCCCCAACAAAAAACTAATGCGGATAAAACTATTCGCCTGGAAACTTTGGCCAAACAATTGCAGTCTGAAAATGATGGGTTGCGTATTAAGTGTGAAAAATTGGTCGCAGACAGTGCTGCAAATGCTGCCCGTGTGGCGGAACTGACCAGTGTTCGTGAAAAAATGCTGAATGATTTTCGTGCTGTGTCTGCTGAATTGATTGAAAAACAAAAAGAATCTGTGGTTGGAACTCAAAAGACAGTATTGATACCGGTCCAGGAAGAAATGCAAAAATTAAAGGCCGGTTTTGATAAACAAATTCAAGAAATGTTGAAAAATTCTACTGAAAACAAGGTCAGCATTGATGAACAAATCAAATCTATGAAACAACACAGCGACAGATTACAACAAGAGGCCAGCAATTTGGCCAACGCGTTGCGTAACAAAAAAACACAGGGTTGTTGGGGTGAAACATATTTGGAAAATGTGTTGCAAATGTTGGGTTTTGTCGAAAACGTTGATTATACCAAAGAAGAATTTTTCCGCAGCGAAGATGGCGATGTTCGTCCTGACTTTATTGTAAATCTGCCGAATAAAAAGCGCATAATTATCGATTCCAAGGTGTCACTGGAAAGTTATTTAAATTATGAAAATGCGCAAAATGACCAAGACCGTGAAAAATACGCAGATGAATTTTTGCGTGCAACGGAAAGTCACATAGATAAACTGGGGGCCAAAGATTATCAGAAAAAGGTCAAAGATTCTGGATTGGATTATGTGTTTATGTTTATGCCTTTGGAATCTGCATATATTTTGGCAATGCGCAGAAAGCCTGAATTATACGCCGGTGCGCAAAAGAAAAATGTCGCATTGATAACATCATCATTGTTGTTCCCGATTTTAAAAACAGTTGAAATGTTATTAAAGTTAGACAAACAAAATAAAAACATATCCGATGTTGTTGAAATGGTAAATAAACTGTATGAAAAATATGTTGGCTTTACAAACAGTTTCGCGGCAATCGGTAAAAGTTTAACGGCCGCCCAAAACACATATGACCAGGCTAATAAACAGTTGTCTACGGGTTCTGGGAATATGTCGGCGTGGTTTGAAAAAATTAAAAAGAAAAGTGGAATAACAACAAATAAAACAATAGCCTTGGAATATAAAGATGAAGAATAATCTTGAAATGAAACTTTGTGGTGATTTGGTTTTGCGGACTTTGTGTGCGCCGGTTTCGGATATTGATTCAAATATTTTATCTGTTATGGACGATATGGTTGAAATGATGAAATCGCAAAACGGTGTTGGTCTTGCCGCCCCCCAGGTTGGAATCTTGTCCAGATTCTTGGTCATGATGGATCCTGATACTGAAACGGTATACCGTATGATAAATCCGCATATTTTGGAACATGGTTCTGACACCTGTACTATGGAAGAGGGCTGCTTGTCTGTTTTGGGACATGACGGTTTACCTGTTTATGCAAATGTTACGCGCCCGTCCAGTGTAATCGTTGAATGGACAGATGAATCAGGCGCGCAAAAAACAGCCCAAATGTCGGGTTTGCCTGCGCGTATTGTGCAACATGAAACAGATCATTTAGATGGAAAATTGTTCATTGATTACCTGTCACCGGTTCGTCGTGAAATGTTAATGCGCAAGGTAAGGAAACGTAAATGAAATTAGTTTTAATGGGCACTAATGCGTTTGTTGTACCAATGTTTGACGCGATAAAAAATGCGGGTCATGAAATAATGGCGGTCTTTACGCGTGCCCCCAAACCGGTTGGTCGTAAACAGGTCTTAACGCCATCGCCGGTGCATACCTGGGCGGTCCAGAATGATTTGCCTGTGCATACCAATATCACAGAATATAATCTTGCGCCAGACATGGTTGTTGTTGTTTCTTATGGTGTTTTGTTGCGTGACAATGTGCTGTCCAGTGCGCCTGTTATCAATATTCACCCCAGTGATTTACCGCAATATCGTGGCCCATCGCCAATTCGTACTGCGATTTATAATGGTGACACAAAATCGGCAGTGTGTTTGATGCAGGTTACGCCTGAAATGGATGCCGGGGATATTTATATGCGTCGCGAATTTGATATCGGGTTAAATGAAACAAATTCAGATATAGAAAATCATGTATCGTCCATTGGTGCCGATATGTTGGTTAAATATTTATCAAACCCGGGCGCGTATGTCGGCGTTCCACAATCGGGCACGCCAACATATACACGTAAATGGACGGGCACAGATGAAATTATTGATTGGTCACGTGGTGATGTCGCGGTTCACAATCAAATACGCGCGCTGGGGTGCGGACGTACCAAAATAAATGGTGCGGATGTTAAGATTTTATCAACACGGCTAAATGGTGATAAATTGGAAATATTGCAAATTCAGCCTGCCGGTAAAAAGCCGATGGATTGGCGCAGTTTTGTAAATGGTCTGCATGGCACAGAAATAAAAATAGGGGAATAGTTTATGTTAAACAAGTGTAATACTATCAGTGAAAATTGCAAAGATTGTTGCCATCATGATCATGGCTATTGTTATTATGGTCCGAAAATACTGGTCAGTATATTTGGGCCAATGCGTGTGCCGAAAACCGGTTGGTGTAACAGATTTGACAATAAAATAAAAAATGATATGGTAATGACTATACAAAAAACAGATAATATGAAATTAACGCAAGAACAAAAGGCATGCAGAAACTGTGTTGGTTTTAGGGACTGTGCATGCTATCGCAGACCATGGATATTGTTGTATTTATTTGGTCCATTGTTTGTTGGCCCGGGTGATAAATGTTGGAAATTTAAAAATAAACACATGGCGGAAAACACCAGATCCAGATAATGACACGATATAAAATCAATCTTGAATACGACGGTACAGATTTAATTGGCTGGCAGGAAAATCGGCAGGGTCCATCTGTGCAATCAATTGTCAAAGACGCAATTGAAAAATTTTGTGGCATTCGTCCCGATGTCGTCGGGGCAGGGCGCACGGATGCCGGCGTTCATGCCGTAAACATGACGGCGCATTTTGATTTGCCGGAATCCTGTCACAGTGGTCAAACTGTTCAAAGTGCATTGAATTTTTATATGACTGAAAAACCTGTGTCGGTGTTAAATTGCGAAATTGTATCGGATGATTTTAATGCGCGTTTTGCATGTTCTGCGCGTCATTATAAATATGTTGTTTTGAATCGCAGTGCCGCACCCGTATTACAAAAAAATCGTGTTTATTGGATGCCCAGAAAATTAAATGTGGACGCAATGCGTTCCGCCGCAACTATGTTGTTAGGCAACCATGATTTTACCAGTTTTCGCGCATCCCAGTGCCAGGCAAAATCACCGGTAAAAACATTGGATAAAATAGAAATAACCCAGAACGGCGATGAAATTATATTTGAATTTTCTGCGCGTTCATTTTTGCATCACATGGTGCGAAACATTGTTGGGACGTTGATAGAAATCGGGCTGGGTAAACCATACGATATTGATGAAATTTTAAATGCGAAAAATCGCAGTGCCGCGGGTCCAACCGCACCGGCATCTGGTTTGTATTTTATTCGTGCCGATTATAATGCCATCGACGTTTAGTTGGTGTGTATTTTATATTTCCATCTGGGTATATTACAAATCCGCCACGTAGAATTTTATGTGCGCACTTTTCAGAATCTATATCGAAATAAGAAACAATATAATCAATGTTTTTATCATTGCATAATTTATCGATATTGTTCATCAATGGGACAAATTTTTGTATATAGACTAAATTAAAATGTTCTGTGTTATATTCATACACGCCCTTGTTATGCTTTCTGCGTTTGTTTTTGGGTTGTGGTTCTTCACCATTTATTTGCCGCCATGTATCGAATGCAAAAAAGTGATTTGCCGAACGTGATTTATTAAATTCTAATTTGTTATCTGTGCCAACAAACGCAACCAATTCGGTATCGTACGCAGAATAAAATACTGGTTTATCCGCCGTGTATACATTTATTAACCCGGCGCATATGAACATACAAAACAGTGCATAATTTTCTTTGAATTTACTGGGCTTGATAATGATAAGGCAAATAAATGCAATAATAAAACATATCATTGCGGTATTTGGTATATACGGCACACTGATTTGCGCAAATGGCATTTCAGAAATATATTGTGCGATATTCAGTGAAAACGTGTAAATATCATGTGCAATCTCTATTGGGAAATATAAACCAAATATTGCAGAAATAGTTCCGATTAAAACCAGTGGCATTATCATCACAGAAAATATCGGCAGCAAAATTAAATTCCCAATCAGTCCATATATCTGAATTATGCCAAAGTGTGCCGCAACAAAAGGCGCAGTAAACACAGACGCCACCAGTGATGTTAAAATTGTCGCATAAATTATTTTCATTAATTTATTTTTCGGCATCTTTGGTTTGACGACTGTATATAACCACACCAGTCCAAATACTGCCGCGAATGATAATTGAAATCCTGCCTGCATAACGCTGTGTGGGTTCATCAAGAATATTGCACAAAATGCCAACGCAACATTACGCAAAGAAATCGCACTGCGTCCCAGAATAAATGCACCAAATACAAATGTTGTCATTAAAAACGCGCGAATTGTTGCAATGTCTGCACCTGATAAAAACAGATATAACATCAGTCCCACCCATGCAATAATCATCGCGGGAATTTTGGCTGGGATTCTGCGTGTGATATATGGCACAGATCTGCATATTAAATAAAAAATTGCAAACAACCAACCGCCAACCAATGTCATGTGAAAACCACTGATTGACCAAATGTGTCCAACACCTGTGGCCGTCCATACTTTATCATCGGTTGCCGGCACTTTGTCTTTATATCCCAATACCAGTGTATCGACCAGAAAAGACCGTGATACATTATGCAAAAAATCACGATATGCATTTATTCCACTGCTGGGCGCATCGTCAGTGACGGTAATATCTTTTGCATACCCTGTTGCGGTTAAATTATTAAAATATGCCCAACGTGCATAGTCAAATGTTCCCGGCGCAAATGCAGGGCTTGGTTTAAATATCCCGCCATTCACAGTTATTGTATTCCCGATATATGGAATTGTAATATCATCAGTGACAGATATTCGTACATTTGCAAAACCATCACCCGCATTGATAATATCGGCAGGTGTCTTGATATAAATTTTTGTTTTACCATCCGCATAATCAATAGATTTAACAGTACCTGTAAAGGTTATATTATTTATATCATGACTGATTTGTGGTGTGTTTAAGAAATTAGTAAATGCACATGCATAGCAAAAACCGAACAGTATTAAAACGATTGCGCGAATTGCGCGCGGTATTTTATGAATGCATGCAGTGATAAACAGTGCCCCAGATAATAACAGTGGTGCGATTAAATTTGGTTCGGTCGGCATTATAAAATACAACGCTGCGCCACCTGCCAGTAAAAATGGCACATACAGAAAAGAATTTTCTTGTTGTGATATCAACCATTTATTCATAGTTATCAGTATAGGAATTTATTCAATTGCACTGCAACGAAAAATTTCGTAACATAGACACACATAAGGGGGTATTATCTTATGGCAAAGTATATATTTATCACAGGTGGTGTTGTTTCCAGTTTAGGCAAGGGCGTCGCGGCGGCAAGTTGCGGTGCCCTTCTTCAATCACGGGGCTACAGCGTGCATGCACGCAAATTTGACCCGTATTTGAACATAGACCCAGGTACCATGTCACCATTCCAACATGGCGAAGTTTACGTCACCAATGACGGCTATGAAACGGATTTAGATTTGGGCTATTACGAACGGTTCTTGGGGGCGCGTCTGACCCGAAACGATTCGGTGTCTGGTGGTCGTATTTATTGGGATGTTTTAAACGCGGAACGTCATGGCGATTATTTGGGTGCGACGGTCCAGATGATTCCGCATGTTACCAATAAAATCAAAGAATATATATCTGCCCCCACAGATACAGATTTTGTTGTTTGTGAAATTGGTGGCACTGTTGGTGACATCGAAGGCAAAGTGTTCTTGGAATCTATTCGTCAATTTGCAAATGATGTTGGACGTAAAAATGTTATGTTTATCCATTTGACGTTGGCACCTTATTTAGAAAAATCTGGTGAATTAAAAACCAAGCCTACACAAATGTCTGTGCGTAATTTATTGGAAAACGGTATCCAGGCAGACATGTTAATTGTTCGCAGTCCGCGAATGTTGACCGCGTCAGAACGTGATAAAATCGGTATGTTTTGTAATTTGCCTGCGAAAAGCGTTATCAGTGGTATTGATGTTGATAATATCTATAAAATTCCATTGGCGTACGAAGCGCAACATGTGTTTGACATAATCGCAGATCATTTTAATTTACCGCACGCACGTGGTGATATGACCCGATTTGAAAAAATAGAAAGATATTTAACATCTGATATTCCAACTGTGACAATTGGTGTTGTTGGAAAATATTTTGATGTTCCTGATGCGTACAAGTCTTTGAACGAGGCGTTATTTCACGCAGGTCTGCAAAACAATGTCCGTGTAAAATTACAAAAAATCAACGCCGAAGAATTCAGCCCTGACAAGTGTAGTGACATAGATGGTATTTTGGTTCCGGGCGGTTTTGGTGAACGTGGTGTTTCTGGGAAAATTGCTGCGGCAACATTTGCGCGTGAAAATAATATCCCATACATGGGAATATGCCTGGGGATGCAGGTCGCAGTTATTGAATTTGCGCGTAATGTTCTGGGAATAACAGATGCAAATTCAACTGAATTTAAAAAAGACTGTACCCCGGTCATAGGCATAATTTCTGATTGTGATTCTGACAATTATGGCGGCACATTACGTCTGGGGGCGTATCCGTGTGAAATTACACCTGATACATTGGCACATAAAATCTATGGCACCACACAAATCAGTGAACGCCATCGCCACAGATATGAAATGGATATTGATTTAGAACAAAAATTTGCATCTGCTGGTATGATAATATCCGGCCGCAGCCCAGACGGCAAATTGCCCGAGATAATAGAATTAAAAAATCATCCATTCTTTGTTGCGGGTCAATTTCATCCTGAATTTCAATCCAGTCCGTATTCTGGTCACCCCATGTTTAATGCCTTTATTGGTGCGGCAAAACACAGGAAATAAAAATCAGCCCCAAACGGGGCTGATTAATTTCCAAAAATAAAAGATTTATTGCTGGATAATTCTATGATTGCGTCAATATTGTCATCATCAGATGTTCGTTGACGTTTTTCTTTGCCACATATTTCACATTTATGCGTGATGACAAAGCGTTCGCCATCTGGGGTCACAGATATTGGTGCCATCATTCCGCCACATGTTGCCCCGCGGTCGCCAGGATTGTTGTCGACGTGTTTTGACCACAGACAATTTGGACAGTGATTGGTATATCCATTACCATGAACAACTGTGCCACAATGGGCACAGTTAAAATCTTCAACTTTTTTTGTAAACGTCTTCATTATAACCCCAACGCACTGCGGTACATTTTTGTCAGTTCATCTGCTTCGTCTAATTCATCCGGGTCCAGTTTACGCAAACGTATCATTTGTCTGATGTATTTTGGGTCAAAACCTGCAGATTTTGCTTCGCTGTATACTTCCTTGATATCTGCGGCGATTGCAGCGGTATCTTCATTCAGTTTTTCAATACGTTCAATAATGCTGATTAATTGCTGGTTATCAATTGCACCGTGATTTTCTTGTTTCATATTTGTTTTCCCCTTGTTTATTTGACGACTTTATGATATACCATAAAAGACAAAAATCAAGAAAAACAAAAAAAGAGTTAGGAAGAAAATATGAATAAATATACAAAAATTACTGCATCAATTGGTCCAAAATGCGAAGACCGTGAAACATTGACCCGTATGATCAAGGCAGGTGTAAATATGTGCCGTATGAATTTTAGTCATGATACCGGCGATGTCCAGGGACGCAAGATTGATATGATACGCGAAATTTCGGCCGATTTAGATACCCCTGTTGCAATAATGATTGACCTGCAGGGTCCAAAACATCGTATTGGTAACTTTGAAACCGAAGGTGTTTATCCATTGGAAATCGGGCAACGTTTCAGATTTGATTCAGACACCACACCTGGGAATTCATCGCGTGTTAATTTGCCTGATTCTGATGTTTTAGGATCATTGCATGTTGGCGACAGAATTTTATTAAATGACGGTAAAATTGAAATGCAGGTTGAAAAAGTTGGCGATGGATTTGTTGATACAATTGTGTTGCGGGGTTCTGAAATATGGTCACGTCGTGGCTTTAATTTGCCAGATACAGAAATTTCAACATCTGTCTTAACAGAAAAAGACAGGGCAGATTTGGAATACGCAATTACTAAAAAACCAGATTATGTCGCAATATCATTTGTCCAGCGTCCCGAAGATGTGGCCGAGGTGCGTGATTTTATCACCCAACGTACATCACATCCAATTAAAATAATTGCTAAAATAGAACGCCCAAATGCGGTTGAACGTATTACTGATATTGCCAGTGCCGCAGACGGTATAATGATTGCGCGTGGCGACCTGGCGGTAGAGGTCCCGTATGCCGAAGTCCCCGCAATTTCACGTCATATTATTCGTGAATGTCGCAAAATGAACAAGCCTGTAATTGTTGCAACACAAATGTTGTGTTCTATGGTCAGCAGTGAATTTCCAACACGTGCAGAAATTACAGACGTTGCAAATACCGCATATTTGCGCGCAGATTCCACAATGACCAGCGAAGAAACAACAATTGGAACCAATCCTGTAAATGTAATTGAAACGATGTATAACATTTTGGCGCATGCAGACAGTGACGCCATTGCAAATCCATATGATTGGTCGCGTGTTGAAAATATTCCTGAAAACGATTGGTCACGTTCTGTTGCGTCAATGGCATATTTGAACAAGGCGTCTGCGATTATTGTTTTTGCACGTGACACAATTGCCACCACACAAATTTCATGTCGTAAACCAGATATTCCTGTTATTGCGGTGTGTAACGAATCTGTAATCGCGAACCAGTTATGTTTGTGTCGTGGCGTGTTTCCAATTTATGATACTGAATTATTTGGTATGCGCGATGGGTTCAATGCCGCCCGCCGGTTTAATATAAATTCTGGAAAATTGGTAATCGTAGACGAAGAAAAAATTAGTTTACGTGCGCTCGATTAAAAAAAAGTCCCCAAAATGGGGATTTTTTATTCATTGACCTGACGGGTGTTATTTTACTAACCTGTATGACATGAAAAGAATTTTTCTGATTCTTTGTTGTTGTATTTGCATGCCATTGCATGCGGCCCAATATCGTGCGGCCTTGGTGGCAGACATTGATACAGGTGATGTTTTATACCAAGAAAATGCGAACGAGTTAAATTATCCGGCCAGTTTAACTAAAATTATGACATTGTATTTAACGTTTGATGCGCTGGAACACAAAAGACTTAGTCTGGATGATTATTTAATCGTATCTAAATCTGCCGCAAATGCAGAACCTGTAAAACTGGGGTTGGTGGCTGGTTCTAAAATACGTGTAGAAGACGCAATCAAGGCGGTCGCGGTTTACAGTGCAAATGATGTCGCACGCGTGTTGGCTGAAAATTTAAGGGGGGGCCAGGAAGAATCTTTTGCGCAACTAATGACACGCGTTGCACGTGAAATAGGGTTGCAAAATACTAATTTTGAAAATTCATCTGGTCTGCCAGATGACGATCATTTATCAACCGCGCGTGATATTGCGTTGCTGTCAATGGCGGTATATAAACATTTTCCACAGTATTGGCATTTTTTTGGTATTAAAACATGGGTTTATAATGGAAAAACATATACTAATGGCAACCGATTGTTAACATCTTTCAGGGGTTGTGACGGTATGAAAACAGGGTATACAAAAAAATCTAAATATTCATTGGTTGCAACGGCACATCGTGATGGTGCGCATTTGATGTCGGTTGTTTTGGGTGCTGAAAACAAAGATGTCCGTGCAAATGTTTCTGCGCAAATGCTGAACAAGGGTTTTGCGATGTTGAAAAATGGTGCGGCGCCTGTGGTTGTATCTACGCCTGTCCAGTCGAATACTAAAACCTATTCCGCAGACGATACATTATCTGGGGCGTATAATAGCGCCACGGCCGCAGCCGCACCAACGTACGCCAAGAAAACAACCAGTGTCCAACAAAGGTCATCGGGTGGCGTCGGTGTGCAATTCGGGGCGTTTTCTTCACGCGGTTCTGCGGACGGTCATGTAAAGACCATAAAAAATATGCTTGGTGTAAATGCGGTTGTTGAACCAACAGGGACCGGGTTGTTTCGGGTGCGCGCATACGGTCTGACCGAAGAAGCGGCAAGGCAGATAAAATCTGCGGCCACGGCAAACGGTATTGACAGTTATATTTTTCATTAGTATTGTGTGATTGCGATGAATCCAAAAATTGAAAAATTAATAAAGTTATTTGCAAAGTTACCCCGTGTTGGTTCCCGGGGTGGCCAGCGTATAGCATTGGCATTATTACAGGATAAAACAGGACGTGCCACCGCATTGTCTGATGCGATTATTGACGCGGTTGAAAATATTGCGCCATGTCCAACATGTGGTGTATTGACGGGGCGGGGCGATGTGTGTGAATTTTGTCGCGACGCATCACGTGCAAATGGCCAGTTGTGTATCGTGCGTGATTTGTCAGATGTTTGGACACTGGAAAAGTCATCCGTCTTTCATGGCCGTTATCATATTATTGGTGGATTGTTGTCAGGTGCATCTGGCATCCTGCCCCAGGATTTAAATATATCGGGATTGGCAGACAGGCTAAACACCGAAAAAATTTCAGAGGTTATTTTTGCCCTGCCTAATACGGTCGAAGGCAAAACGACCCAGCATTATATTGTATCAGTACTGGATAATGTTTCAGATGTTAAATTCACAGAATTGGCATCTGGTGTTCCATTGGGCGGCGATTTAGATTATATTGATGATGGAACATTGTCATTGGCATTCGGGGGGCGTAAATCGTTATAATTATGGCGAATAATATTTTATCTTTACCACCTGTATCAGATATGATGCGCGAATGCGGATTGGAACCTAAAAAGCAATTCGGTCAAAACTTTTTGTTTGATTTAAATTTAACGGGTCGCATTGCACGCAGTGTACCGGATATTGAAAATATACCGGTAATAGAGGTTGGCCCCGGACCAGGTGGCTTGACACGTGCGATTTTAATGGCGGGCGCAAAACGTGTTGTCGCGATTGAAAAAGACAAAACAACCATGCCAATATTGTCGCAAATCATTGATGCGTCTGATGGACGGTTAAGTGTTATTTATGACGATGCATTACGTGTTGATTTTTCGGCGTTTGGTTTTAATGAATATGCCGTATGTGCAAATTTGCCGTATAATGTCGGCACAGAATTGTTGATTGGTTGGTTAAGAAAAATAGCCGCTGGTGAAAAAATTAAATCTTTGACATTAATGTTCCAGCGCGAAGTTGCATGGCGTATAACGGCAACGGTTGGTGATGTACATTATGGTCGCCTGGCGGTTTTAACATCTTTGTTGGCAGATGCGAAAATTTTATTTGATGTTCCCAATACCGCATTTGTCCCGCGTCCCAAGGTACAAAGTGCCGTTGTTCAAATAATTCCGAATCCAGACAAAATTGCGAAAATTCATGATTTGTTAAAAATAGAGAAAATCACTGCAAAATTATTCGGCCAGCGCCGTAAAATGATACGTGGTATAATACCTGGGGTTGATTGGGGGGCGTTTGGATTGTCTGGGACCGAACGCGCGGAAAATTTATCCCCAGAAACATTTGCATTACTGGCTAATAATTTGCTATAATTGTTACAACCGGGGAAACCAAGAGAGAGAAATATGTCGATATCTATTTTAGTTTTTGTTGGGGTGTTATTTGCGCTGGTTTATTTATTGCGTGTTGCTAAAATTGGTGCATTAGTTGCCTTTTTGATTGCGGGGATATTATCAGGCCCCTATGTTTTAAATATATTTCAATTATCAGAAACATGGACATTCTTGGGTGATATTGGGATATTATTTTTGTGGTTTAATATCGGTCTGGGGATAAATATGACCCGGCTGTGGCGTTTACGTCGGACGATTTTCGGTTTTGGCGCGGCCCAGGTTTTAATGGTTGTGATAATGTTTTTGCCAATGTTGTATTATTATACCCATTGGTCATTATTAGGTTGTGTTATGGTATCGATGTTGCTTGCCATGTCCAGCACATCCGCAGATATGCAGTTGATGATAGATCGAAATCAATTAAATACAGATGTTGGCGGGCAAACATTTTCCATATTGTTATTCCAAGATTTATTGGCGATACCATTGCTTGCGATGTTGCCGGCCTTGACCGGGAAAAGTTTTAGTATGGGTGCTGTTGCAATAGACGTTGTTGTTATATCTGTTGCGCTGGTATTATCTGTTATTGTGATTGGTCGTTTTATAATGACGCCATTATTGCGCCTGGTCAGCAAATCAAAATCCAAAGAGGCATTTTTATTAGCGGTTGTATTAAATATTGTCTTGTGGGCGGTGTTACTGGACCTGATGGGATTGCCTGCGGGGTTGGGTGCGTTTTTGGCTGGTATGTTAATGTCTGAAACGATATACAGTCATCAGATAACAGCCGGCATTTCACCGTATGCGACATTATTTTTGGCGTTATTCTTTATTTCTATTGGCATGGGATTAAATGTCCCGGTGTTATTAGAATCTTGGCCGATGGTATTGGGTGGTGTGTTGGCATTGGTGTCATTAAAATTTGCTGCGATTTATATTGTTGCCCGCGTTCGTTGTGTTGCCGCCCCCAAGGCAACTATGATAGCCCTATTGTTGGCCCAGGGCGGTGAATTCGCATTGTTGATGTTGCAAACGATGAAAACCAGCGGAATCGAGGCGATACCCATTGAACACAAAGAAATTCTGACTGCGGTAATTATTATTTCTATTATGGTGACGCCATTATTGCTGTGTATTTATGATTGGCGGCATCGTCGTGGTCGCCTGGCGTCTCAGCGTATTGCGCGTGCGATTGACTCAGACCAAGATAAAATCAAACCCGAGGTTATTGTTTGTGGTTTTGGACGCGTTGGACAAATCATATGTCAAATGTTGGATGCCGAAAAAATACCGTACGTTGCACTTGATTTAGACGTTGGTTCTGTGATGATGGGGCGTGAACAAGGCTTTAATGTTTTGTACGGTGACGCCACCAACCGCGATGTTCTGACCGAAATAGGGCTGCAGCCACGGCAAACCCGTGCGGTTGTTGTTGCGATGGACAATGCGACCACTGCGCGTAAATCAATTGTTATGGTAAAATCTATTGCGCCACGCGTTGCAATATTTGCCCGTGCGCGCACACTGGCAGATTCCCAGATTTTATTACAAGAAAAAATAAATGCTGCCACACCTGAAACAATAGAATCTTCGTTCTTTTTGGGATACAGTGTTCTGGATTATCTGGGGGTATCAGAAACAGACATTTCTAATTTACTGGAAGACATGCGTGCAAATAATTATGCGGCCCTGTCCACGGTTGAATCTGAAATGCTAGATTGATTTTTATCTTATACAAAATGTCCTCGGTTGGGGACATTTTATTTGCATTTATGCGAACATATTGATATATTTCAACAAAAGCCAGGAAAGAAAATAATGAAAAAGATAACGTTTATTTTATCAGTAATTTTTGGGACCGTCCTTTTGGACCAGTTAACCAAGGGAATATTATTACTTCTTATAACGGGCACTGTGCCATTATTTGGTCCGGCATGGTCTGTGGTTCCTGTGCCGTATTTAATGGCGCACGTTTTTGATTTGTTTAACATTGTCTTTACGTGGAATCCTGGGACATCATTTTCCATGTTTCGTGCCCTGGGTGAAAGTGCACCAATTGTGATTATAATTGCGACCACTGGGATTATCGCGTGGATTTTGTACTATTTATTTTCACGTGCCCAGCAATATGAAATCTTGCCGTTATCATTGATTGCAGGTGGTGCGATTGGTAACTTGATAGACCGCGTACGTTTTGGTGCGGTTATTGATTTTCTTGATTTCCACATTGGTGGTTATCATTGGCCTGCGTTTAATATTGCAGATATATGTATTGTGGTTGGCGTTGGATTATATTTATTAAATTGGTATATTGCGCGCCGTAAATGTTTAAATTCAACAAAGGGTGGTAAATAGTCATGGTTCAGTATATGAATAATAATGCATCTGGTTTTAATCAGTGGAATGCCAATAAAAATGCGTCCGCTAACAAGGGTGGTTTATCTGGTTTTTTATGGTGGATATTGATATTCTTTTTTGCATGGTGGGCGATTGGTGCGATAATGTCGCCGAAGAAACCAGGGCATGATGTCACGGTGGATGCGCCTGTTGTTGATTTGTCTGGGGTACCTGTAACAACGGCGACATCAGATGTTTTATCTGCATCGGTCCAGGGTCTGCGCATTTCAGACGCCAATTTAAATAATTATCATGCAACTGCGACATCTGATGAATTGGTCACCTTATTTGGTGCAGACGGCGATTACATAGAGGTCGGCCTGTTACCCAGTGGCACCATTGCTCCCGTTGCCACCACTGTATGGCAGGGCAAAGACGGTGCATATTCGTGGCGCAATTCTGATGGCGTAAATTTTGCACGTAATATCACTGTTGATGGCTATGTTATCCATGTCCAAGACACAATTACAAACAAATCTGGCCAAGACGTTGCATTTACACCATACGCGCACATTGTACGTGAAAATAATATGAAATCTGCATCTGGGGTAACGACAGGCGCAATATCGTATGTAAATTCAGATGTCGAAGAAATTCCATGGCATAAATTGGATAAAAAAGCATACGCATATTCAACGACACATGGTTTTTCTGGGTTTGCGGACCAGTATTGGGAAACGGTTGCATCCATTGACAGTCCTGATCAAACGGTTCGTGTAAAAAAATCTGCGGAAAAATATATATCTGATATATCTGCGGCGGCCGTATCTGTACCGGCGGGCGCGACCAGTGTTATTAACACGTATTTATTTATTGGTCCGCGCGATCAATCGGTGCTGGATTCTGCAGAAAAGTATATCGCGGGCATTGGTGAATCAATTGATTATGGTTGGTTTTGGTTTTTGGCGCGTCCAATGCTGTGGATTTTAAATGGCATACATTCAGTTGTTATGAATTATGGTGTTGCGATTATTATAATGACAATATTATTGCGCTTATTGATGTGGCCATTGACGCGCAAATCGTATACATCAATGGCTGCGATGCAGAAAATGCAACCTGAAATGCAACGTATTCAGAAATTGTACGGCAATGATAAGATGCGTCTGCAAATGGAAATGATGAAATTGTATCAGACGCATAAAACGTCGCCTATGTCTGGTTGTTTGCCAATGTTGATACAAATACCAATATTCTTTGCATTGTACAAGGCATTATTGGTATCTGTCCAAATGCGCAGTGCCCATTTCTTGTGGATATCAGATTTATCTGCCATGGATCCATATTTTATATTACCGATATTGATGGGTGGGACAATGTGGCTGCAACAGCGTCTGCAATCTGGCACGAAACGTTCAACGGGTGGAAATGATGCATTGGCGCAAACCCAAAAAATGATGCAGTGGATGCCGATATTATTTACGATAATGTTTGCATGGATGCCGGCTGGGTTGGTTTTATATTGGACGGTATCAAATATCTTTGGCATTATTCAGATGGAAATAATTAAAAAGACCAACAAATAAAAAATGCCCCACCGGGCATTTTTTTGTGCAATGTGATTCAGGGCCCGACCACTAACACATTTTCCCCTTGCGGGTAACAGTCATATTTGATAAAATAGTTACGTCATCAGTGGTTATTGATGATGGGGTGTGACTACCCGTGCACAAAGCGTCTGGGATAAGAACAAGGCGCCATTTGGCGTATTTTTTATATCACAGATGACAAATCTCCTGACTTAGACGGTCAGGAGGGCTGCGAATATATTGAATAAGCACACAATACTTTGTGATTGTAGTCAACCTCCTGACCACTGTTTTAATCGGTGGTTTTGTTTTTTTGCAAAACCCCGATACAGACAGAAAAAACAAGGGGAGAATGCACACATGAAAAAAGTTTTATTTTTATCCAGTATGCTGATTATGACAGCTTTTAACGCATTTGCGGACGACGCAGCGCCAAACACAGACAAAAAAATTACGGGCGGTGCGGGTACATGTACGGCGGACGTCCTGGGCGTATCCGACAATAACGCAACGGCAAACACCATTGCAACATGGTCGTTGAACAGTTATGATTGCGCGGCGGGACAATATCTGGATGAAACAACATTAGAATGCATCGAATGCCCAACCGGTTCGTATTGTCCGGGCGGCACGTTCACGGTCGAGGCAAATAACAGTAAAACCGCATGTCCCGCCGATTATACATCAGACGCCGCCGCCACGGCAGAATCTGAATGTTACATGGGGTGCGAATTGGTGTGTACACAACAAACATGTCCCGAACATTCTGAAAACTGCACGCACGGCGTGTCTGTTATTAATGGCGCGCAATATTATGGGCAATCAACATGTGACGCATTACCAAGATTTTGTAGTATGGATTTCGCATGCAAAACAGGTTATACAAAAGTATCAACAATAATGAATTATATCTTGAATGATATATATGCTAAAACATTTGATGAATCTGGTATAGATTCACCGGTGGTGCATTTTGATACGTGCGATGCAACAATGGAAACATGCACCGCAATTTTACAGTGGCGAATGCCTGAATTTGGGGACACAATAATTGCAATAATGTTTGAATACCGCTTTAATAATGATAAAAATATTATACAAAATAATAAAATTAAAGACTTGGATATTAACGGACGTGGCGAACCGATACAAATATCTGTATTATCATATGATACAAATATTTCTATGGATAATAATTTTTCCGTTATCTATGCACGCCCATCTGCATTTGTATTATTGACCCAAAATCTGATGTCTGAATTAAGCATATTACAAACAGAACTTGAAAAAGATTTTGCAGATGGTTTAATTACAGAAGAAGAAGCGACGGAAAAATTTTCTGAGTTTGAAGCCAGATTATTAAAACCTATGAATTTACCCTGGATGGCTTTGATTAATTCTGAAGAACCTATTAGTTATAATGATCCAGAGGGTTGGGCGGAATTTGCAGTACAAATGTTTCTATTGCTTACTATGCAAACCCCATTTTTTGTTGATGCAGTATATGGTGATATATCATACGTAAGGTGCGACAAGAATATAATCAATATCAACTGGAATCCGGATAATGGGAAAGATACGATACAAGATATGTGTTATTACGATGGTGCAATCAGAGTACCAGACGACCCAGTTAAACCAGGATACACGTTTATGGGTTGGAAATTGGCCGAGTAAAAAAATGCCCCAATGGGGCATTTTTTAAGTGGTAAGTGAATGCACAATACAAAAAATTTTTGTGAAAAATTTTTTGTCATTGCGAGCGGACGCGTGGCAATCCAGTTGATGCATTATTATAACAAGGCACAATTAACTGGATTGCCACGGGGGTTGCGCCCCCTTGCAATGCCAAAGGAAAATCTATCCTTCCTTCACTAACCACTTCCCACTTCCCACTAACCACTAATCACTAACCACTTTATACAATTCATTTGGGGTTTGGATAAATATGTTACGCATTCCAATCGCATATTTGCAAAATTGTACACACGTCCACGCGTGGCACGTATCTAAATCGCGGGGCAGGTCGCATGGCAAATACACAAATCGCCAACCGTGTGCCGTCAGTATTTTTATATCGCGCATATTTAATTTTATCTGTGCAATATTTCCGCGTGATATAAATTGGTGCATAATCAGGTTATCTGACGTCATTTCAATTGGCGCACAGTGTTTTATTTTACCACATAAAATGCGTGGCAATATTTTGGAAGTTTTTTCGGCAAATGCAATAATAATCATTTTTTTATTCCTTGGTATATTTTGTATGCCACCGGCATAACCGGTGGCACATGTTTCTTTAATCAATCCAGCCTCGTTTTTGTGCCGCATCATGCAGAATATTCATTGCGCGTCTCCATTGGTCGGCGGCGCGATTTTCGGCCCAAATATGTTGATGTGGTGCGCGTCTTTTGTCACCAAATTGTTTCATTATCATTAACTGTTCATCGCTAAGTTGCCCCGATAAGTATAATTTTGTAATCATTGTTTCCACGTCCAGTATTTCACATGGTCGCCGTGTTTGAACTGTGCGCATACGTGCAAAATCATTTCGTACGGCCTTGGAATATAAAAACCAAAACCACATTTGTTCGGCTGATTGAAATTTTTCGACAGATACCATTGTCATAACAGAGTTCATTTTTCTTTCTCCTTTGGTTGTTTTGTTATTGTTTACATATATAATCTAAGAAAAGATTCCTGTGAAACACTACAACCAATGGTTGAAGTGTGAATCGGAAAACAGATTCGGAATTGCAATTTATGCTTTATGCGGCGAATCGTTTTTCTTTACCTGATATATACATGTCTTAGATAAAAAAAAGTGCGCAACATTGCGCACGAAAAAGTATTGTTTTTTGTATGTTTTTGTCTTGTTTTTTATCCTTTTGGTTATTATATTTAAAAACCGCCGTTACGGCGGTTTGAATTACAGTATTGGCGGGAAACAATCTCCCCCAGATTCTGGACAACAGTTGAATCCCATTTCGCCCATATCAGTATATATTTCACCCGCACAGCAACCATTTGCATCTGGCAGACTGCCATCTTCACAGGTTAAAACTGCGGCGGCTGGTTCTTGCGATGTTGATTCAGGTGCATCAAATGGATTTTGAATACTGCCATCATCATTATATGTCAGACCCAAAACCTGTTCATTATACGCCTGGTCACCCAGGATTCCGAACGAACCACTGACGCTGTTATCGAACGATTGCGTTTGGTATTGGTTTTGGAATTGTTCTTGTTGGCTTTGGAACAAGGCATCTTGTTTTGCATTATTCTTGGCCTGATAATTCAATGATTCGCAATAGAACAAAATGGTCCTGTAATCATATCCCTCGGTGGTGCCATCTACGGCAATGTTACTATTTGCTGTCCACAAACCTTTTGAATCCTTGGTACAATATTTTTGCATATCAAATGATCTGACCTGGCCGACCCATGAACCGTCATCTTTGCGTGTCACGCGTTCTTGTTCTGATTTCCATCCATCATAACGCGGCGCATTGCCATATCCCAACGCGCATTTTTTGCCATTACCATCACCGCATGACGCGATTAAATCAACAGGTGAATATACCGTGATACGTGTGCCGGCGGCAATTGTAAACGGTGGAACGGTATTATCCATCATATCGACCAATAATTTCTGGGCAACCTGATTCCATGCAGTTATAATTTCATTCTTTGCCAGTTCAGACGAACGTACTGTTCCACTTTGTACGACGGTATTATTATCCAAATCAATCTGATTGACGAACGCATCAGATACAGGCGCAATTAAATTTACCGCCGCAGGCACAATCGCAGTTAACATTGGCATAAAGAATTGTTCCAGATAATCTGAACTGCCATAACCGGGTATCCCAGAACGTCCCTGGGCGTCGCCTGAAAATGGTGCATTACCGCCATTAAAATTAAACTCTATACCATTTGGCAATATAAATTGATACCATCTTATATTCATGCGTCCGACCGTTGTATATGGCCCCGGCAATTCACCGGTGACATATCCCATCAACAATGTTCCGGTCGGTATTATAACATTACGGCCATTATCAGAATAAACATTTCTGTCCACTGTCGCACGCACAGGCAGAAAGCTGTTGGCTAATGCCTCGGGGTCTGCGCGAACATCAGACACAATTGTCGCAGGAATTGGTTTATATTGGCGCAAAACAAATTGTCTGTCATATTGCACAGATGATATCACAGAATCACCCGAAGATGTGTAATCGATATCCTCTTGTGGTTTTTGACGCAATACCAGTCGTTCTACACCACCACTATCTTCTGGTATATCAGATTGTGTTGCGCGGTTTACTGTTTTTATCGCCGGTGTATTTGACAATTCTGGCATAATCCCAGACAGCACCGCACTGAACCCAATATGTTCTGCATCTGTACCGATTTTTTTGCCTGGATTGTCTATATCAGTAATAATGCCGTTATCTGGGTTATATATACCGGTTGGGTTATCGCATTGTGTATCAGAAAAAGGATGAAACTTATATGTTCCTGCCTGGGGCTTGATCCAGCCAATTTGACGACCATAATTATCATATCCCGCAAATGCATAATCTGAACATGCCTCGGGCGGGCGGGTGTACACAGGTTCCACCGGCTGTGAAAAAGACGCGATTGGTGGCGCAATTGATTCAATTTCTGATATAAATTCGTCTTCATAATAATCTGGTTCTGGTTCATATTCAGAACTGTAATCTGTTTCGTAAACTGCGGACGTATCGTATTCTTCATATGAATCTGGTTTTGCAACAGGCGTTGAAACAGGCGTTGGTTCCACAACCACCGGGGATGTCGCGCCCAATGTCACAACAATCTTGGATGTTTTTTGCATTGCGTCATCCGCATCTGCATCGTGCCATACAACAGATACAATATTTTGTTCAACCTTGCCTGCGACCGTCGGTTCATATTTCATATTTATCGAACATGTTATTGTATTGTCAATCATACCCATTTGGCTGCACGCACTGGCAACAGAAAAACCATTTCTTTCGTTGTCTGGGGTCACAGACAGTATTTTGACAGGCGCCGTTGCAGATAATTCAACCTTTTGTTGTTTTTTATCGCCAACCAATACATCTGCCCAATTTATAACATCTGGTGAAATATTTAGTTCTGCGGACACACCATGATGTTGCCCCAGCCCCGCCTGACCAGCATTTTTTTTACCAGAAATCAGCAACGTTAACAAGATTAATACAATAATAAACGCAGCCCCCAGCAGTAACCACTGAACATTTTTTGGTATATTCTGACGAATTTCTGATAAACTTATTTTTAGTTTTCCCATTTAATAAACCCACTGCGTATATTTTTTACTATTGCATTCTGACAACACTGCATGATTCTTGGCCACCGGTGTATTTAATCAGTTTATCACACAGTGTTTGCGCGGTGCTGATATCTGAAATTGGCCCGATACGCAGACGATATACCTTGGCCGCAGAAGAACCCGCACCCAAATCGCCAACACCTTCGGCGTCTACTGCAAAGAATGCCATTTCTTCGTATGGTTTTAATATACCATTACCTTCGCCACCGCTGAATTTAGCCAACAATGCGGTCCAATGATCTTCCAGTGCCTTTACAGATGTATCTGATTTTAATTCAACCGCGACACCATTTTGATTGCTGGTAATCAGTGGAATATTATTCTGTGGCAAATATGCACCTGCGGTATTACGCACAGTTGGTAACATGTTGACCACACTGCCTGATGATAACGCCGGTTGTGGTGCGTTATATGTGCCATACCCCGCAGGCATATAATAACCTGCACCTGTTACCGGGTTAACTGTTGCAGTGTCTCCCATATACATTGGTGTTCCGGTATAATTCATGCCCATGCTCATTGCGGCCATATCCTGGGTATATGCGATATTGTTCAAAGATTGCCCAGACAACATGCTTTGCGCAACATTGGCCTCGGCCAATGCCATAACAGATGCGGTATCTGCAATCAAGAACGGCTTTTCACGTCTTTTAATACAAACAATTCTTTGTCCACTGCGCAAAACCATATCACCCACAGCCTCGACAATCAATAAACGACCATCTTCGCCATCTGTGCGGAACCCAACAGGGGATTCGCCACCTTCGACCAATAATGATACAACCGGTCTTTGGGTCATTGATATAACCTTGTCGCCAAAGTCGATATATGTAAAGATTCTGTCGCGCCATACACGTTCAGGGGCGATAACATAGTCATCTGGATTTGGTACAAATATATCTAAATCAAAACGAAATTCAGATGGATCAATTTTCATTGATTTTATCCAACCATAATCTTCGCCATCAACGCCCACGGTATTTGTTGATTTGGCTTGTTTGTTGAATATAGATTTTGCGCCACTGGATGTTGTTTTTGCACCGGCCATTGGCAATGCGCTATTGCCATCTAATAATACATCAACATGTGAATATGTAACCTCGCTGGCGTTTGATGGTTCGCTGCGCAGATAGAAAACGTATTTATTCCCAGATTGCCCCGTTACAATTAGATTTGTATCAGACCCCTGATTGCCGGACGCCGGTGATATAAACATAGTTCTGTCACCCTGGGTTGCGTCTATTTGAAATGCGCCGCTGTCACCAACAATTGCGTCTGCAATTTGTTCCCCGTTGGGCAGGTTAATCATTGTTACCATACCATTGCGTAATTTGACGGGCAGAACCGAACCTTCGGACCAAGACAGTTGTGCGTATCCTGGTTTAACACTGCCTGCGGCCATATTGGCACTTGGGTTATCCCACGCCGCCTGTATTCCGGCGTACCCCGGTAACATAAACAACCCCGTCATGCAAATAACAGAAATATTCCATTTTAATATTTTTACAAGTGTCATACCAATCCTTCCCTTGTTTTTGTTTTTATTCCGCCAGCAATCCTGTATCCAGCGGATCACCATTGCCAGATGTTATTTCATATTCAGAAACACGTATCCCCAGTGGGTTGTCAATTTTACTTGCCCACTTAATGATATTCTCCTTTTGTGTTTCAATCTTTATCCGTATTGTATAATCTTTTTGTGCCACAGGTCCAGCAGAATCTTCACAAAAATACCTAAATTTTACCTGATAAGTATCTTGGCCATATGCACTGGACAATAATAACGGTTCTGTATCAAAGTATACATCGCACTTTACATCATAATTCGGTGCCCCGGTCATTATTTCATTAAACGCAAATGTGTTCGCGAATTTAGAATAAACGTTGTCCGTGGAAATAGTTCTGACAAACCCGTCAAGACTGTTCCATTTTTTATTCATCACCTTGGCATTATTAATAATTTCGTTGCGGTGTCTGACATATTCGCGTACCAAAGACTTTTTGTATATGTCCAAATTTTCACTTTCTGGCGGCATTTGTTCCAGTTTTACACTTTGGTCTGCGCGCATAGTTGTTGTCAAAAAGAATATTTGCGGTCTGTTCAGTGGGAACATTTTGTACAACGTAAACGCCAATACCCCCAGTACAACCAATGCGGTTGCCAACACAAATGTCATCAATCTTGACAGCAAAACAGGCGGTTTTAAAGGCTGTTGCACGAATTTCTCCCCTTTTAATAAAATGATTGTAGAAAAAAACAGATAACTTATGCAAGGAAAATTTTTGCATAATCAAATAAATAAAATAAAAGAATATGAAAAAATGTTCTTGCCTGGGGCGACGAAAAATATTATAATATTTCCGCTTGATTTTTTGTATTGGTGTGCTATTCTGTCGCAGACTATTGTATGGCATGCGGTACATCAGACGGGTGTTGTATTTGGTTTACAGGGGCATAGTTCAACGGTAGAATATCGGTCTCCAAAACCGCGGATGAGGGTTCGATTCCTTCTGCCCCTGCCAGAAAATAGTTAGTAAAAACAATATAATAACTAGGCAGATTTTTATGAAGAAAATACTAGAATTTTTTAAGTCCGTGCGCCGTGAATGGTTCAAGATTGTATGGCCGTCACGTGACAGTGTTATTCATGCAACTATTATGATTTTGGTGTTTTCTGGTTTGGCGACATTGTTCTTTTTTGTTGTGGACAGTTTGCTGAACGCACTTGTTGGGTGGATTTTTTAAAACTGGCAAAGGATGTCTATTATGGAAGAAAAAATGCAATGGTTTGTTGTTAACGTTCATACTGGCTGCGAAGACAAGGTTGCGCGCGGTCTGCGTGAACAGATTGATAATCGTCGCTTGAATGCGTTGTTTGGCGAAATATTGGTCCCAACGCGTGAGGTTACAGAAATCAAGGGCGGAAAACGTGTTAAGTCAGAAAAAAAGTTTTTCCCAGGTTATATTGTTGTTCAAATGGTTATGAATAATGAAACATTTACATTGGTAAAACAAAATCCCCAGGTTGTTATGTTCTTGGGTGCGCGCAGCAAACCAATCGCGGTCAGCGAAGAAGAGGCGCGCCGCCTGTTAAAGCAGGTCGAAGAGGGTTCTGTGGTCGCTGATGATGTTGTATACGAAGTTGGCCAAGAGGTTCATGTTATTGATGGGCCATTTACTGGCTTTAACGGCGTAACGTCCGAGGTTGACAATGTAAAACAAAAGATGACTGTTAAAATCTTGGTATTTGGTCGTGAAACATCGATCGATTTAGATTTTGAACAGGTTGAACGGGTGTAATATGGAAAAATTTTTGTCGTTTTCTGATAGTCCTGTAAAAGAAAAAGTGGAAATACCGCCAGAATATAGTGCGTATTTGGAAAAGTGCTGGGATGAGGCAAGAGAACGACAAATGCGTGCATGGCAAGAATTAGGAAATAAATTAATTGTGTTTTATACGAGGTAAAAAAATAAAATGCAATTAACAAGAACAGAAGATGGTAGATTAAAGGTTGTGTGTTCTGAAGTATTTGTGTCCAAATTGGTTAGACAATATAGAATTGTTCAAAGATATAAACCGATTGTGCACAAGGCTTTGTTGCAACAGGTAAGATAAAGATAAAGTTTTTTGTGGTTTTCTGAAAAATATGCAGTAAAATCACAGCAAATCGTGGTAGATACGCCATATCGTACCACGGACACTAACAAAAAAATGGAGTGAAAAAATGGCAAAAAAAGAAGTTAAGGGATTGGTTAAATTAGTCGTCCCTGCAAAACAGGCAAATCCTGCGCCACCAATTGGTCCTGCGCTGGGTGCTGCTGGTGTAAATATCGCAGAATTCTGCAAACAGTTTAATGACAAAACGGCTGATAAAGAACCTGGGATGCCAATTCCATGTATTATCACTGTTTATACAGACCGCAGTTTTGAATTTATAATGAAACTGCCACCTGTGTCATATTATATTAAAAAAGCATTAAAGGCAAAAATTGGTTCTCATAAACCAGGTCGTGATTTCATTGGTACATTGTCCAAGGCACAAATCAAAGAAATCGCAGAAGCAAAAATGCCAGACTTGAATTGTTCCGCTGTTGAATCTGCAATGAACATTGTTGCGGGTCAGTGCCGTTCAATGGGCGTAAAGGTGGAGGAATAATATCATGAAACTGACAAAAAAACAGCAAACTTGGAAAAATTTAGACATGGACAAGGTTTACACTTTGTCTGATGCGATTGATGCATTGCGCGAATACACATCCAAGAAATTTGATGAAACATTGGAAATCGCAATCCGTTTGGGTATTGACGTGACCAAGGCCGATCAAAATATTCGTGGTATGTTGTCTTTGCCAAATGGTACCGGTAAATCTGTTCGTGTTGCCGTATTTACTGCAAATGCACAAGACGAAGCGAAAAAAGCAGGTGCAGATGTTGTTGGTGGCGAAGAATTGATTGAATCAGTTGCGGCTGGTAATATCAACTTTGACCGTGTTATCGCAACACCAGATATGATGCCAAAAATGTCAAAAATTGCACGTGTTTTGGGACCAAAAGGTTTGATGCCAAATCCAAAATTGGGTACGGTTACAAATAACGTTGCCGACGCCGTTGCCACGGCCAAGGCCGGTCAAATTGAATACCGTGCGGAAAAGAAAGGTATCATTCACGCAGGTATTGGTAAAATGTCATTTGAAACCGCAAAATTGGTTGAAAATGCAAATGCCTTGATTGAACAATTGAAAAAGGTAAAACCTGCATCTGCCAAGGGTCAATATATCTTGGGTATATCCGTTGCGACAACCCAGGGACCTGGCTTGAAAGTTGATGCGAAATAAATAGACGCACAATCGTGAGGCAATCACGATTGTGCGCACAGATTTCTGTCCAAGACTGATGGTGTTCCCCCCGGAACTTAATTTCCATCATAGACAAAGAAAATTCTTTGGGGCAGGAACAAAAGCCCCACCCAAGGGCAACCTTGGATGGAAAGTTAAACAAAACAGAAGCTTGAAGGAAAAAATAGATGAGACGCGAAGAAAAATCAGATTTGATTTCAGCGTTGCAGTCGTCCCTGAAAGAAGCAAACGGTGTTTTCGTTGTTGAAAACCATGGTTTGACTGTAAAAGAATTTGAAACCTTGCGCAATGAATTGCGTCCACTGGTTTCTGTATTCAAAGTGGTCAAAAACCGTTTGATGAAGTTGGCGTTAAAAGACACCGACTTTGAACCTGTATCCGAAATGATGAAACGTCCGACCGCCGTTGCTGTTGCGACAGACGGTTTGGCTGTGACCAAAGTTTTGGCCAAATTTGCAGAAGAACATCCAAATTTGACAATTTTGGGCGGTAAAATGGATGCAGACGTTCTTGATGCGAACGGCGTATTGCAATTATCCAAGCTTCCTTCGCTGTTGGAAATCCGCGGTACAATCGCACGCATTTTGGTCGAACCGGCGTCACGTATTGCACGCGTTTCAGCAGAGTATGGAAAAAAAGAACAATAAAAATCAGAATAGCAATATTCTGACCTACCTACAAATAGGAGTAAGAAAATGGCAGACATTCAGAAATTAGTTGAAGAATTGTCAAAATTGACTGTTTTGGAAGCAGTTGAACTGTCCAAAGCATTAGAAGAAACATGGGGCGTAAGTGCCGCTGCTGCTGTTGCAGTTGCTGCTGGTCCTGTTGCTGCTGCTGCAGAAGAAAAAACAGAATTTGATGTTGTATTGGCCGAAGTCGGTGCAAACAAATTGGCTGTTATCAAGGCAGTAAAAGATATCACAGGTTTAGGTTTGGGCGAAGCCAAGGCTTTGGTTGAATCTGCACCAAAGGCAATAAAAGAAGCTGTTGCAAAAGATGAAGCCGACAAAATGAAGGCTACATTAGAAGCAGCAGGTGCCAAAGTTGAATTGAAATAATTCAACCTGGAACCGCATGGTTCTGAAAAATATCGTCATATGTGAATATGACAAATACGCCGCCCGTGTGAGATAAAAATCTCATACGGGCACCGAGGCGTAATAAAAAACACAAATAATAGAACGGTATTACAATATCGTTTGTTTGCACGAAACGCGTAAAAAAAAAGGATTAAAACCGATGGCAGTTATCCAGAAACTTAGAAAATCTTTTGGTAAAAGTTTTTTGCAAACTCCGCTTCCTGATTTAGTTGAAATTCAACATAGTTCCTATAAAGATTTCTTGCAGAAAGATGTAGACCCACAAGAACGTAAAAATGTGGGCTTGCAGAACGTTTTCAATTCTATGTTTCCTATTACGGACAAAGAAGAAAATGTTAAATTGGAATTTGTTGAATATACATTAGACGAACCTGTCTATGATGTAAAAGAATGTATGTTGCGTAACTTGACATATTCCAGCAAGCTGAGATTAAAATTAAAATTAAAGGTATTCGACCCCGCAGATGAAACCAAAAAGGACGAACGGATACCTATTCATGAAATAGAACAAGATGTTTTCATGGGTGAAGTGCCACTGATGACAGAACGCGGCAGCTTTATCGCAGCCGGCGTTGAACGTGTTATCGTATCACAGATGCACCGCGCCCAGGGTGTTGTGTTTGCAACAACCAAAGAAGCCAAGATTGCTGGAAATCCGGTTACATATACTGCACGTATTATCCCAGAACACGGTTCTTGGATTGATTTTGAAGAATCCAAGGGTGTGATATACGTACGTATTGATCGTCGTCGCAAGGTTCCTGCCACGGTATTATTGCGTTGCCTGCCATCTGCCGAAGATGAAGGCAAATGGGCTGATAAACCACGTGATACATCAATTCGTGGTATGTCTGATACAGAAATTTTGGGAACATTTTATAAACGTATTCCACTGTCATTCAATGGCAAATTGTGGACGGGTGACATTTCTGCCTTTGAAGGATTGGATAAATATCGTTTAAATTATGATTTGATTAATCCAAAAGACAAAAAAGTTATCGCATCCAAGGGCGACAGATTAAACGCCAAACGTTTCAAAAAATTATCCGAAGCGTCCAAAAACTTTGGTATTATGCCAGAGGCATTGTTGGGTGAATACTTGTTTGATCCAATTATGGTTGACGGCAAAGTCGCATTCCCATCTGGTACAGAATTAACCGAAGAAGTCTTGAATGATTTGGACAAAATGAATATCAAAGAAATCAGTCTGATTTCTATTGATAATGCGACAATCAGCGCCCACATTCGCAATACTTTGATGGTTGATAAAACAACAAATCGCGAAGAAGCCTTGATTGAAATTTATAATATCATTCGTCCAGGCGAACGTCCAACATTAGAGGCCGCTATCAACCTGTTTATGCGCCAAGGTTTCGAGGCCGCATATTACGATTTGTCTGCGGTTGGTCGTTTCAAAATGAACAAGCGTTTGAAATTAGATTCTGGCAAACAACCAGAAGAAGAACGTTTGTTAAGCAAAGGCGACTTCTTAGCGGTGTTAAAGACATTAACAAATATTATTGACCGCAAAGACAGTGTTGATGATATTGATAACTTGTCAAATCGTCGTGTCCGTACGGTTGGTGAATTGTTGGAACAAAATTTCCGCACAGGTATGGTTCGCATTGAACGCCTGGTTCGTGAAAGTTTCACATCGCCAAAGATTGCAGAAATGCAACCCCAAGATGTTATCAATGTAAAACCATTGATGTCTTTGGTATCTGAATTCTTGGGCACGTCTCAGTTATCTCAGTTTATGGACTCTTATAATCCATTGGCAGAATTGGAACATAAACGTTTGGTATCTGCATTAGGGCCCGGTGGTTTGAACCGTGACCGTGCCGGTATTGACGTTCGTGACGTTCATCCAACACATTATGGTCGTTTGTGTCCAATTCATACACCCGAAGGTCCAAATATTGGTCTGATTAACCACTTGTCTGCATACGCACGTGTAAATCCATATGGATTCATTGAAACACCATATTATATTGTTGAAAATGGTCGTGTCACAGACAAGATTGTATATCTGACCGCAGATGAAGAATTAGATCACAAGATCGCCCAGGGTAATACCCCAACAACAAAAGATGGTTTGTTGGCCGAAGACACAGTAACTGCACGTGTTGATGGTGAATTTACCATGGTTTCAAAAGACGAAGTTGATTTGATTGACGTTGAACCACGTCAGGTTGTATCTATTGCAACTGGTCTGATACCATTCGTTGAAAACGACGACGCGAACCGTGCATTGATGGGTTCAAACATGCAACGTCAGGGCGTTCCATTATTACGTGTCCAGGCCCCATTGGTCGGTACAGGTATTGAACGCGAAGTTGCACGTGATTCCCGCACCGGCAAGGTTGTTCAGGCAAATCACAGTGGTATTGTTGAATCTGTTGACGCAAACCGCATTGTGGTTAAATGTATGAACAGTCGCAACGTTGTCACAGGTGTAGATATCTATAATTTGGAAAAATTCGGACGTTCTAACAGTGAAACAATCGTTCACCAAAAACCATTGGTCAAGGTTGGCGATCGTATTTCAGATGGCGACATTATTGCGGACGGTTCATCAATGAATTACGGTGAATTGGCGTTGGGTCGCAATGTATTGGTTGCATTTATGCCATGGCGTGGATACAACTATGAAGACTCTATCGTTATATCTGAAAAGATTTCACGTGATGACGTATTTACATCTATTAAAATCGTTGAAAAAGAATTCAAGGTTCGTGATACCCAATTGGGTCCCGAGGCTTTGACCCGCGACATTCCAAATGTTGGCGAAGAAGCGTTAAAGAATCTGGACGAATCTGGTATTATCTATGTTGGTGCACATGTTAAACAAGGTGATATTTTGGTTGGTCGTGTGACCCCTAAATCTGAAACATTGTTAACACCCGAAGAGGCATTATTGCGTAACATCTTTGGTGAAAAGGCATTGAATGTAAAGGATACATCACTGCGTGTGGGACCAAACGAAGAAGGTACAGTTATCGGTGTAAACGTTCTGACCCGTCACGGTGTCAAGAAAGACGAACGCACCCAGATGATTGAACAACAAAAGATAGAAAAAATAAACCAAAACTGCGAAGCAGAAACATCTATTATGGAAAAGGGCTTTGCGGATGTAATATTCCAATTGGCTGCCAAACAGACAATTGCGGATGTCGCAGATAACAAGGCGCGCAGTGCATGGGCCAAGGGTATTATCAGTGCCAATGTTCCATCCAATGCAAAATTGTTAGGTGATAAAAAGACCAAAGATATTGTTGATGAAATCAGCAAGAATTTGGGCATAGATTCCAGTTTGGGTTCATTAAAGCCATTCGTCGGCAAGGTACTTGACAGCGAAGTATTCGAAGGTATCCGCCCAATAGATATCAAGAAATTGGTTGTCAAAGACGCCGCTGTTCAGGCCAAGATAGATGAAGAATGCGAAAAGCATTTAAAGAAACTGACAGCACTGCAGTTAAAAGCCGAAGCAGAACGCGTCAAGGCCAAGGAAAGCAATTCATTAAGTGCCGGTGTATTAAAAGAAGTAAAAGTGTATATCGCACACAAAATGAAATTGCAACCTGGTGATAAAATGGCTGGACGTCACAAAAACAAAAATATCATATCCAAGGTTGTGCCCGTTGAAGACATGCCGCATTTGGCAGACGGTACACCTGTTGATATCGTGTTGAATACATTGGACGTACCATCACGTATCAACATCGACCAGATTTTGGAAACCCACCTTGGTA
>JAZSAG010000017.1:0-7068 GCA_045601765.1 Candidatus Enterousia sp.
AATCCAAATATGAAAAAATCCAAAATATTATCCAGTGCATTAGTAATGACGATGGTGTCACTTGGCGCGTATGCTGCGGATGAAATGATAACGGGCGGGGCGGGCACGTGTACGGTGGACGTACTGGGCGTGTTCGACAATAACGCCACGGCGAACACCATTGCGGTGTGGAGTATAAATGAATATACATTGAACCCCGGTGAATATTTAAACGTAACAGAAACATCGGTTGATAAAACCACATGTCCGCCCGGGTCATATTGCGTTGGTGGAACTGGATTCACGGTTGATAACGCGGCAACCAGTATCGCGACGTGTCCAACCGAATATCCAAATTCCAGGGCGGGTGCCGGCGCGCAAAATCAGTGCTATACGGCATGTACGGTCGCAACGGCAAACATCACCCACGCCACGGCGGTCGGCGGTAACGATTACTCTGGCGACGGCGCGGACGCATGCTACGCCACGGCCTGCGACACGGGATATCACGTAAAACCGGGTTTGAATCTGACCGATACAATTGGCACAACAGACGGCACCGGATATACATCTAACGATAACAACGGAAATGAATATGATAGTTATGAAATGGCGCCATCTGATGCGGGTATTGCGGGCGACCCACTGGCATTTGCGACCGCCTATGGCGACAAAGGCATGATAACGGGCCACGGCCGTTGCAGCACGCAGACGGGCACAAATAACGATTGGACCTGGACCGACCCAACGATAGTAAACACCCTGACCGATGAGACAGGTAATGAAGGTGCGTCGTATTGTTATTGTCAATTGGATGGTTATAAAAGCGCATCTGGTGAAATTACCCCAATTACGTCTGCCCCGTGGGTGTTCTACGAAGGCTACGGGTCGGCGTTCAATTGCGCGTCCGATTGCGCGTACGACTGTGCGGGCAACCTGCGGTTCGTTGACGTGACGTCTCGTGCGTTCCGTGCAGCGGTGTTTAATGCGTCATCAACATCCGCAACCTGCGCAGCGAATACAATCAATATTGATTGGAATCCGGATAATGGTGGTGCGCATACCCAGAATATGTGTACATACGATGGTGAAGTCACATTACCAACCCCAGACCCAGTTAAACCAGGGTATACATTTACCGGTTGGAAATTGGTGGAATCCACCACAACAACCGAGTAAAGAAAACAGTTTTCATATCCCTTCATCCCCCGCGTCGGGGGATTTTTTGTGGGCAAGTGTAAGTGGTTAGTTGTTAGTGGTTAGTGGTTAGTGGTGGCAGAATGATTTTCTCCTCTGTCATCCTGGGGCTTGACCCCAGGACCCAGGTTTGGCCTTAGTATTACTTGCCCCCAACGTGGTATTTTGTTCGGTTCATAATATGAAAACTTAAAATCTTGTCATTGCGAGCGGACGCGCGGCAATCCAGTTGATGCATTATTATAACAAAGTGCGCTGCGCGCGACACATTTACCTGGGTCCTGGGGTCAAGCCCCAGGATGACAAAGAAGAATGATTCACTGGATTGCCACGGGGTTGGCACCCCTCGCAATGACAAAGGAATAATAATGACAAAAAATTTTCACAAAAATTTTTTGTATTCTGCATTCACTAACCACTAACCACTAACAACTAACCACTTACACTAACCACTAATCACTAAAAAAATGCCCCGTTGGGGCATTTTTATATCTTTACACCATATTTTCCGCGGTTTATGGGGCGGTATGATAATGCCTCGGCTAAATCGGGCATTGCAATATCGTCGGCCTCGCGCAGGTCGGCAATTGTGCGCGCCAATCGTTTAATGCGATTATATCCACGCGCAGACATACCCATCTTTTCGGCGGCGCTGTTTAAAAACGTGGTCAGTTCATCATTTAACCGCGCAAATTGTTCCAATTCAACCCCGTCCAGGTGTGCGTTTACCTTGCCCTGGCGTGCGATTTGTTTGTTTCGCGCGGCGACAACGCGTGTGCGAATTTGCGCACTGGTTTCACGTGGGCCATCATCGCGTGTCATTTCCCATGGGTTGACCGCGTCAACATCGACATGCAAATCAATTCTGTCCAGTAATGGCCCAGATATTTTATTCTGATATGCCTCGGCACATCTGGGGGCGCGCGTGCATGATAATGCCGCATTCCCCAGGTGCCCGCACGGGCATGGATTCATTGCGGCAATCAACTGAAATCGGGCGGGATATGTTGCATTTTTCTTGGCGCGTGAAATCAGTATGCGCCCAGATTCCATTGGCTGGCGCAAAATTTCCAGTGTTGCGCGATTAAATTCGGGCAATTCGTCCAAGAACAGCACCCCATTATGTGCCAGTGATATTTCCCCCGGTCGTGCATCAGATCCGCCACCGGCCAATGCGACAGGGCTGGACGTGTGGTGCACACTGCGAAACGGGCGCGAAGACATTAACGCCTTGTTATTCAGTTGCCCCGCAATAGAATAAATAATTGATGTTTCCAGTATTTCATTTGCGGTCATTTCTGGCATAATTGTTGGCAATCTGGACGCCAGCATAGTTTTTCCCGACCCGGGCGGCCCCACCATCAGCATTGCATGTCCACCCGCCGCCGCGATTTCCAGTGCGCGTTTTGCAGCGGCCTGGCCGTGAACCTCGGCCATGTCCAGGTTTGATTGTGCCTGGCCCACTGGCACTGATTCTGTTGGTGTTTGTAATATGGTCAGTCCCCTGAAATGGTTTATCAGGTCAATTACATGGTGTGGCGCCAGAATATTGGTATGGCCGGCCCATCGTGCCTCGGTTCCCTGGGGGCCGGGGCAGATAATTCCCATATTGTTATCTTTGGCCCAGACACTGGCCGGCAGAACGGCATCTGTCTTTACAATTGCCCCGTCCAGACCGACCTCGCCCAGGATAATGTATTTTTCCAATTCCGCCACAGGCAGAATGCCCAATGCGCATAAAATTCCGCACAATATCGGCAGGTCAAAGTGTGAACCACTTTTTTCAACGTCTGCCGGCGACAGGTTTACGGTCAATCGTTTGGACGGTAAAACCAAATTCAGTGCAGACAACACATTTCTGATTCTTTCCGCAGATTCTTTGACGGCCCGGTCTGCCAGTCCAATAATATTAAATTCTGGTTTTGTCAGTCCTGATGACAATTGCACCTGGACATCAATAGGTGTGGCATCCATGCCATTAAAAATTATTGATCTAAGTGATATCATGCGTGTATATTATAACTTGAATTAAATTTGTGCAAGTTATAATATATGCAATGTAATAAAAGGAAAGATAATGGCACCAAAGAAAAAAAATGTGGCACGTGAATGGTTTAACACTATATTTTACGGGGCGTTAATTGCGATTGCGTTTCGCAGTTTTTTGCTGGAACCGTTTAATATACCGTCTGGGTCAATGATACCGACGCTGCATATAGGTGACCATATTTTCGTGACGAAATGGACATATGGATATTCGCGTTATTCTTTTCCTTTTGGGTCTTGGCGGTTATGGAACGGGCGTTTTTGGGCGACGGAACCAAATGTGGGTGATGTTGTTGTTTTTCGCAATCCGATAAATCAGTCCCAAGACTTTGTCAAAAGGTTAATTGCCCGCCCTGGCGACCGGGTCCAGGTTACAGACGGCCGTCTGTATATAAACGGCGCGATTGTTCCACGTGAAAATCCACGCCCATATATTGTTGCAACATTGCCAAAGTCTATACGCTCTGTTGGATATTACAAAGACAATATGTCTATCAAGGGCAACAAGATTTGGGTTGATAATGCGCCTGCGGAATTTAATTACACGGTTGAATACAGGCCTGATGATTATTGTTATACCTATGCGGGTGCGTGTGGTGTATTTCATGCGACGGAATACACAGAAATCTTGCCAAACGGCGTTTCGCACAGTATAATTGAAATGTCAGATGACGCGCATTTTGATAATACGCCTGAATTTGTTGTTCCGGAAAATCATTTCTTTTTCATGGGCGACAATCGCGACAACAGTGGTGACAGTCGTGGCGACATTGGCTTTGTACCACGTGATAATGTTTTGGGGCGTGTTTGGTTTATTTGGTATTCGCATAACTATTATGCGCCGATGCCGGCGGTATGGTCATGGGGAAACAAAATGCGTTGGGACAGATTTGGAATGGGTGTGAAATAATATGAAACATTTAAACTATGAATTTAAAGACAAAAGATTGTTGAATTTAGCCCTGACACAAAGTGGGGCAAATTCTGCGTACAATAATGAACGTTTGGAATTTATTGGCGACAGGGTCCTGGGCCTGGCGGTTGCTGATTTGTTAATGGACATGTATCCAACTGAAAACGAGGGTGAATTGGCGCGTCGTCATGCGGTATTGGTATCGACCAAGACGTTGATGACTATTGCGCGTAAATTGCGTTTGAACACTGCGATGCGTCATGGGCACATGACGGCGGGTCGCATGAATCATGTAATGGCCAACGCGATGGAGGCGATATTGGGTGCGATATACATAGACGGTGGTTTTGATGCGGCGCGTGTATTTATTGCCGAAATTTGGCGTGATTTGGCGGCGGCAGACCTGACTCCGCCCAAGGATTCAAAAACAGCCTTGCAAGAATTTGTGCAGAAAAATGATTCTGGAAATTTGCCGGTTTATGAATTCATAGAAACTGTTGGCGCGTCACACAGTCCTGTATTTTCTGTCCGTGTTACGGCCATGGGGCGCAGTGCGGTTGCGTCTGGGACATCTAAAAAGTTGGCCAGTATTGCCGCCGCAGAAGAACTGTTGAAAATCCTTGATTTTTCACCAACACAGTTATAAAATCGGCACATAAATATAACAAAGGAAAAAATATGTTCTCTATCTTATTGGTTTTATTAGTAATTGTTGCAGTTTTAATGATTGGATTGATATTGTTGCAAAAATCCGAGGGTTCCGGCATGTCTGGTTCATCTGCGTCATCGTTATTGGGTGGTGCGTTAACAGGCGCGGCGGCGGGCAACTTTTTGACACGTGCGACCGCATGGTTGGCGACAATCTTTTTCATATTATGTGCGGCATTGGCGTTGATTTCTGCCAAGACCAACATCGGCACCCATCAAAGTAACCTGCGCCAGGAAATATTGGCCCCAGATATGGCGGCACCTGTTGCAGATGTGCCGGCGGATATTGCACCGGTACCTGAACAGCCGGCATCCCAGAAATAAAAAAACGCCCAATCGGGCGTTTTTTTATTTGGATAACTGTTTGTCGTATTGCGACCACAGATTTTGACGCAGTTTAATTTGTTTCGCCAAATCTTGACGTGTTGCGTGATTCAGATGTTTTGTAAAGTCTGCGCCATATCCACCTGATGTCACGCCCCCATGTGGGAACAGTGTTACAACAACCTTGCCTGTGTCTTTATCCAGATATTCAATAATTGTTTTTGCGACAACTTCGTTAACGGTTGACATTTGTTCATATATGGTTTTCATTTCTGATGCCAACGGGTTTGGAAACAACATGCTGTTTACCCAACCTGTCCCAGATTGCTGTAATTCCACGCCATTGATTTTTACTGCGCGTAACGGCGTGTTCGGACACAGTGCAAAATGTGCAGGATTGTTAAACTGTGACAATTCAATAATAATTGTGTTTTTCTTCTTTTTCGTTTTGCCAAATTCGCGTGCGGCCGTATTCACGGCGCTGTTGTTACTTTTCTGTTTGCTAAATAAATTCATGTTTTACCCCCATATATAATTGTTTACAGTATATATTATAGTACAAATATAATAAATGTCAATATACAGTGCGTAAAAATCCCCTTGCGGTAAATGTTCATATTTGATATAATTATTACGTCATCAGTGGTTATTGATGATGGGGTGTAGAGGCCCGATACCAGCGTCATATGCAATAAGATTTGGCGCACACGTTGTGCCGTTTTTTATTCATAATGGCGAAAAGTCTCCTGATCTTGGTGGTCAGGAGGGCTGTGAATATGTCGAATAAGCACACAATTCTGGTAATTGTCTCTAACCTCCTGACCACTGATATATAACAGTGGTTTTGTTTTTTTACAAAACCACCCACAAAGTGAAGGGAGAATCCAAATATGAAAAAATCCAGAATATTATCCAGTGCATTGGTAATGACAATGGTGTCATTTGGCGCATACGCGGCGGATGAAATGATAACGGGCGGCGCAGGCACATGTACGGTGGACGTGCTGGGCGTGTCCGATAATAACGCGACGGCAAACACGATTGCAACATGGTCACTGAACAGTTATGAATGCGCGGCGGGACAATACCTGGATGAAACGACATTAGAATGCACCGAATGCCCCGTTGGTTCATATTGCCCCGGTGGTAAATATACAGTTGAATCTGAAAGTATGGGTGTAACCGCATGCCCCACCGATTATACATCGGACGCAGGTGCCACAGCAGAATCCGAATGTTATATTGGTTGTGAATTGGCATGTAGTACAAATGTGGAATGCCCACCGCATTCAAAAAATTGTGTACACAGTGCATTTACAACCACCGGCAAACAATACGTAGACGCCACATGCAACGCATACCCCAGTGTCTGCCCCATCGCAGACTTCGGGTGCGACACGGGTTACAGTATGCAAACAATAATACACGCAAATATAATTCAAGAAATAATATCTTATGGCGATTTAATCGATAATTTAGCTTTAATAAAGGTATGTGATTTTTCTGGTCAGGATGTGACAATAGACTATTGGGATAATGGTATAAATGATTGTGACTTTGTTAAACCGGGCATGTTATTATTTGATGACCGTTATTTGTTTGAATTTTCTGCAAATACCTATGACACAAATACGCCTGGTATTCTTGTGGGCAATGAATATCTAGAAGATGGTATTGTATCAACACGACCGTATTATTTATTAAATGCCAATTTTCAAACCACAGATACAGGTGAATATGGTTGGATGAAACTTTCGCAAATACTGACGGATACCGCGGATACAAAGTTATTAGAATACGCCTTTGCTAATATGAATACTGCGGGACCAGAATTATTGACCCAATTGGAAAATGATTTAAAGCCCGAAAATTATCAAAAGGTTGTTGATTTTTATACCCGG
>JAZSAG010000018.1:0-4685 GCA_045601765.1 Candidatus Enterousia sp.
AAAATAGACGATATCAAAGAAGACCTGAACCTGATAAAAGGTGCGGTCATAAAATAAGTATTCCCCCGTGCATATTATGCGCGGGGGGCGGCTTTTTTTTATTGAATAACACAATAAAGTATGCAATACTGATATTATGCAAATGAAAATAAATATCTTTTCCGTTGGATCATGTTGGCGCGTTGCCGCCTGAACTATTTTTATTGCCCTGGATTATTTTGGGCTTTCAATTTACACAAAAAATCATTAAAATAGAACACAAGAAAAGGTAATTATTATGTCAAATACAGAACAAACAGTTTTAACAGGTATAAAACCCACGGGTACACCACATATTGGTAACTATATTGGTGCGCTGAAACCATTAATTGCGCAATCGCAAACGCATAAAACATTCATGTTTATCGCAGACCTGCACGCGCTGAACAGTATTCACGATGCCGCGCAAATAAGGCAACATACATACGAAATTGCGGCGATGCTGATTGCGTTGGGATTAAATTTAGACAATGCAATATTGTTTCGCCAATCTGATATTGATGAAATTTATCAGTTAAATACATTGCTGATGAATGTCACGCCCAAGGGATTGATGAACCGCGCGCATTCTTACAAGGCCGCGATGGATAAAAACATTGCGACGGGTGACGATGTTGACGCGGGCGTAAATATGGGTTTATATACATACCCAATTTTGATGTCTGCGGATATATTGTTGTATAATTCTGATATTGTCCCCGTTGGCGCGGACCAGAAACAGCACGTTGAATTTGCACGTGATATTGCGGGCTATTTCAACAAGACGTATGGTAATGTGTTTAAATTGCCGACCCCTGTGATTGGTCATGATACCGGTCTGATACCGGGTCTGGACGGCAGAAAGATGAGCAAATCTTATGACAACACAATCGCATTATTTGCGCCGGAACAAGAATTAAAAAAGAAGATTATGCGCATTATCACAGATTCAAAAACGCCAGATCAGGCCAAAAATCCTGATGAATCGACGATTTATCAGTTGTATAAACATTTTGCATCAGAATCTGAAATTGCGCAATTTGCCGAAATGTTTCGTGCGGGTGGCATGGGCTATGGCACGGCCAAGACGATATTATTTGAAAAAATAAATTCTGTGTTGACGGCGCCACGCATGGAATACGAACGCCTGATGGCGAATCCATCAGAAATAGACGCAATCTTGCAACAGGGTGCCGCGCGTGCGCGTCCTGTGGCGGGGGATACATTGTCGCGTGTAAAGCGTGCAATGTTGGGTTAACAAAACATAAAACCAAGGGGGGATTTTATGAAATTAAAAACATCATTGATTTGGATGGCCAGTGTTATTGGCGCGGGCGCATTTATGGCACTGGTTTTTGGTGCGCTGGATCGCGCAGATATGATAAAGACAATATCTGTAAACGGCGAATGCATTACATCTGCGCCCAAAGATAAAACCGCGATTACATTGCGTGTATCTGCATTGGCGCCGACGGCGGTTGCGTCTATGCAAAATGCGACCGCACAAATGGCCGAGATTACCAGGTATTTGGAAACACAGCCCGTTGAAATGCAGACGACCCAGTTTAATTCTTATGAAAAAACAGAATGGAATCGTGACGAACAGAAATCTGTAACACTGGGCATTGAAACCACCATCGCCATAGAGGTTTCTGCGAACAATATCACAACGATCGAGGGTATTTTATCCCAGTTCGCAGGTCGTGATAATGTATATTCTGAAAATTTACGTATGTATACCAGTCCCACTGTATTACAGCCGATAATGGAAAATTGTTTGGCGGTTGCGGTTGAAAACGCGCGCACACGTGCCACGGCACTGGCGTCTGGCGATGGTAAAAGTGCGGGCAAATTATTATCTGTATCATATGGCACGACCCTGGACCAGGTTGCATATCCTGCGGCGAATTTGATGCGGTCTAAAATGGTCATGGCCACCGGCATGGCAGACGCATCGGGCACCATTGTTTCCAAAGATACCGAAATATCTGTTTCTGTATCTGCGGTATTTGAAATAAAGTAAGGCGCATTGTGAACGATACGATTTTGGAATTTTTGGCGTATCTGACGGATACTAAAAATTATTCCCCGCACACGGTTGCGGCCTATGAATCAGACGTCCGTGATTTCGTATCGTTTTACCAGCGTTTTACCGGCGAACCCGCATTTCCGCGTGATTTATCCCGCGCAGACACAATTTGCTTTCGTTCTTTTTTGGCAGATTGCGGACGTCGTGGTTTATCCGCCCGGTCCAGTGCGCGTGCCCTGTCATCACTGCGCAGTTTTTTCAGGTTTTTATCCAACCGACATGGCATAAAAAATGATTTTATTGGTTTGATATCTTCGCCCAAGACGCCACGCAAAATATCCAAGGCAATTGACAGTATTGATGTTGAAAATATGCACACGGCAATTCACGATACAAATGCGGCCGAACCGTGGATTTCTGCGCGTGATTGGGCATTGGTTGTGTTGCTGTTTTGCTGTGGCCTGCGCATATCCGAGGCCCTGTCCTTGCGCAACAGTGATGTGGCATCCCACCCCGATGTTTTACGCATCGTGGGCAAGGGTGCCAAGGAACGTCTGGTTCCTGTATTGCCAATTGTATGGCGTGCGATTGACGCGTATATATCATTACGCCCATTTGGCAACGACGCATCAGATGAGTTATTTCGCAGTGTACGTGGCCTGCCTATGTCGCCCCGCATGGCGCAAAAGGTTGTTGAAAATTTGCGTCATTATCTGCAGTTACCTGATTACGTGACCCCGCACGCATTGCGCCACACATTTGCGACCGCATTGTTGGCCGATGGCGCCGATTTACGCACATTGCAAGAATTGCTGGGGCATTCTTCATTGTCCACGACCCAATTATATACCCGTGTAAATATGGCGGAAATTACTCGTATTTATGACCATGCGCACCCGCGTGCAAATGAATAAAGATTATAATTTATTTGGTATGCAATATATGCTTTTCCAATTCACAGAATTTACGTATATTATGTTGTTTTAAATATTCCTGGGCGCGGTCAAAGTGCCTGCAAATTTGCGATACTTTATGTGCGTCATCAGACAATAATACAGGCACATTTGCATTATAAATCATTTCCATAATACGTGGTGCCGGGTGTGGGAATGGTGCGCCTGGTTTATCATATGTTGCGGTGTTGATTTCAACCGGGGTGTGCGTATCTGCCAATGCGTGTATTGCGCGTTGTTCGGCGTGCGCCCATTGTATATCCGTCCCCATGTTTAATCTGCGTGGCAAATCAATATGCGCAATAAAAGTAAACATCCCAGATTTAATAGCGCGATAAACCTTGTCCCAGTAAATTTTAAGCATTTCATTTTGTTCGGTTATACTGGCATTATAAATATCATGAATATTGCACAGTCGTCCGTTGTATTCAATAAAGTGGCACGCCCCAATGGTATAATCTGGCTTTAATCTATCAATTGCATATGACATATTCATGTGCCAACTGATTGTATCAAAAAAGTCAATTTCCATCCCACGTAACACTTTTATCTGCTTGTTTTGTTCGGCAACCTGTCCCAGTGTGTCAAAGTGTTGTTTGAATTTGTCTGTGGCGACATCAAATTTATCGTTATACATATTGTCATAACCACCGGTTACGGCGCATGGATAGAATTTTGTTTGTTTGATATCTGGGTGTACGATAAAGTGATTTGAAATTCCGATTGTTTTCATGCCGTGTTCATTGGCCGCATTTATCATTTCTGCGGCGGTATTTTTTCCATCAAATTCATTTGTGTGCGTATGCAGTGTAAAATTTTGCAGCATTAAAAATCACCATCTGTAATAATTTTTTCAGGCCCTACATTAAACAGGCCTGCGAACATGTTTATTGGGAATGTTTGAATTTGGGTATTCAGTCCATTTACTAATTCGTTATAAAATTTTATATCAGATTTAATTTTTTCTTTTATTTGATTTAATTCATCATTATCTATATTTTCTGTCATCAGATTTTTTATTGCCTTAACAGATTTTCCCAGGTCATCTGTGTCACAGTTCACATTGGCGTGCCCGCACAGCAAATCTATATTTTTCAATACCGATTTTTTCACCATTTTTATTTGTGCGCGTCTGGCCGCCAACCCGTTATAGATTGACAGAATATACATTCCCACGATTAAGATAATTCCGACAACTGTCCACATATTAAATCCTTTGCACAATGATATTATACCGTACGCCTACAAAATTCAATCACGATTTTATTCTTGTATAAAATCATCATTTCAGGTATAATGCACTTGTTGGGTGTAGCAACCCTTAAAAACGGCGTTTGCGACAGCATGCGAAAAATCCCTGACCTGTGACGGGTTGGGGGGTGACTGAATATATTGAATAGGTCACACTATACCGTTTTATAGTTGCTAACCTCCAACCACCAAATATAAACAGGTGGTTTTGTTTTTACAAAACCACCCATAAAGTGAAGGGAGAAAGCAAATATGAAAAAATCCAAAATATTATCCAGTGCATTGGTGATGACGATGGTGTCATTTGGCGCATACGCGGCGGATGAAATGATAACGGGCGGGGCGGGCACCTGTACGGTGGACGTACTGGGCGTGTCCGACAATAACGCCACGGCGAACACCATTGCGGTGTGGAGTATAAATGAATATACACT
>JAZSAG010000019.1:0-26442 GCA_045601765.1 Candidatus Enterousia sp.
AGTCACCAACAACAAAACCCATTTTTTCATAGAACTTGTGAATTGATGGCTTTAATGTTGCGCCGGCAGATACCAACACACGGGTGTTGCCACCAAACGCGTCATGCACAGGCTTGGTAACCTTGTCCACAATCACACCCAAACCAATTGCACGCAATATCTTGCGCATGGCAACAACAATGCGCATCAATGTCCAAACGTGTTTATCACGGGCCGTATCAACTATTTTCTTATAGAACACTTCCCAAATTCTGGGGACGGCCGGGATAACTTCGGGTTTGTATTGTTTAAAGTCTTTGATAAATTCTTGGGGCTTTAATACCGGTTGTAACAACAATTTACCCTGTAATGCGATTGGTACAATAATATTTATCACCACACCATATATATGGTACAGTGGCAAGAAACCATAAAATGTATAACCGGGTAAAATTACATCTTTATAGAACTGGGCACCATCTGCCAAAGACAGTAAATTATCGTGTGTCAGGCCCACAACCTTGGGATTACCGGTTGATCCAGATGTAAAAGACAACTGGGCAATGTCGGTATTCGTTACGTCTGCGGCGACAAAATCATTTTCATCTGTATCGTCAATGTTTTCAATATCAAACATTTCTGATGGTGCGTCTTCGATAAAGTAATGTTTTTGTGCCAGGGTTAATTTGCAATCTGTACGTTTCATCATATTGATGTGTTCAGATGGTTGCAAACCAGTATCCAGCATCAAAACACGTGCCCCCTGGGACGTAATCGCAAAATAAGAACGCAAAAAGTCTGGCGTATTACCAGATAAAATGGCAACCGTGTCACCCTTTTTGATTCCAAAGCGTTTCGCCAATAATACCGCGCGCTGCTTTACTTTCTTTAACAAATCTGCATATGTTTCATTCTGTCTGACAAAGAAAATACCGTCTTTGTTCCGCGAACACACATCTTGCAGCATTTCATATATATTTTTCATCATCATAATAATGCTCTTGTTTTAGTTAAATTTTACCCGTATCACCATGATACAGATATACACAATATAACTGTTTTTAGTAAGAAAAACAACCTAATTATGCATCGGGTACCGAATCGACAATACACAAAATATAGTAAAAATCACACAACGCGCATACTATATATGGTATTTTTGATCAAAAAACGAATCATCGCGCCCCCGTAAAAATGCCTTTTGTTGACACAAAACATGTATTGGTATAAAGGTACCGATTCTGTTTGTGCGCTGTAACATGCGGAAAAGTCCCTTTTTTAAAAGTAAAGCAAAAAAACACGTTTTTTTATTTTTTTGTTCGTTGCGACATTATTCATAAAACTATATATTGTTATCAAACAAACAAAAACAATACTATATGTTGTGTTTTTACAAAAAATAAAGGTTATAGAAATGTCAGAAACACAAAATGAAATACAAATTCAAATTACGCCAACCTTAAAGACGCGTTTGGTCGCCGTTCAAAAGCGCAGTGGCGAAACAGTTCCGTTCGATTCTAAAAAGATTTTCGATGCCGTTAAAAAGGCTGTTGCGGTCACAACAGAAATTTCTGATGTAGAAATTGTCAAAATTACACAGGAAGTTTTAAAAAGACTGGATGAAAAATTCGCAGATAAAACACCAACTGTCGAAGATGTCCAGGATATCGTTGTGTGCGCGCTGATGGATTCACGTGCATATAAAACAGCCCAGGCATATATTATATATCGTCAAAAAAGGACAGAAATTCGCGAATCAATGGTTGATGCGGTTGAAATCATCGAAGGTTATGTCGGTGGGTCAAACTGGCGCATCAAAGAAAATGCAAATATCGGATATTCCATCGGTGGTCTGATATTGCGTACCAGTGAACGTGTAACCACAGAATATTGGTTAAACTTGTACCCACGTGCAGTGGCCGAGGCACACAAAACAGCCGCAATTCATATTCATGATTTGGGCTGGTTGACTGGCTATTGCGCGGGGTGGTCACTGCGTGAATTATTATACGAGGGCTTTAACGGCGTCCCAGGTTATCTGCAATGCCAGCCGGCAAAGCACATGGCGACCGCTATTTCGCACATGGTGAACTTCCTGGGCACATTACAAAACGAATTTGCCGGCGCCCAGGCATTCTCGTCTGTGGATACATATCTGGCGCCATATGTGCGTATCGATAAATTGTCTTATGCAGATGTAAAAAATGCAATGCAGACGCTGGTATTTAACTGTGCGGTCCCATGCCGTTGGGGTACACAGACGCCATTTATTAACTTTACATTTGACTGGACATGCCCAGAAGATTTAAAACCGCAACGTCCATTTATCGGTAAAAAACAGGCTGATTTTACATACGGTGACCTGCAACCAGAAATGGATATGATAAACAAAGCGTTCTTGGAAGTTATGACCGAGGGCGATGCGTTGGGCCGTCCATTTACATTCCCAATTCCAACATATAACATTACACCTGATTTCCCATGGAATCACCCAAATGTAAGACCACTGTTTGATTTGGCGGCAAAGTATGGCATTCCAAACTTTCAGAATTTCTTGAATTCTGACCTGAATCCAACAGACGTGCGTTCAATGTGCTGCAGATTGCGCCTGGATGTGCGCGAACTGTTAAAGCGTGGTGGCGGTTTGTTTGGGTCTGCGGAAAAGACGGGTTCAATTGGTGTTATAACAATCAACTTGGCACGTTTAGGATATATCCACCGTGGCAACCGCGAAGGCCTGTTCCGCGAACTGAAACGTTTGCTGGACCTGGGGCGTGACGCGTTGGAAATCAAACGTGAAATCATTTCCAAGAATATGGAACGCGGTCTGTATCCATTTACAAAACGTTATCTGGGTGATTGGAACCATCACTTTTCAACGATTGGTGTAAATGGTGCAAATGAAATGGTACGTAACTTTACCGGCGACCGTGAAAATATTGCAACACCAATGGGTAAAAAGTTGGTTCTGGATGTTATGGATTTCATTCGTGAAAACCTGGCAACATTCCAAGAACAAACCGGCAACCTGTATAATTTAGAAGCGACACCGGCCGAAGGTTGTTCATATCGCTTTGCAAAAACAGACGTCAAGAATTTCCCAGATATAATAACTGCGGGAACCAAAGACGCACCATACTATACAAATTCAACACAATTACCGGTAAGTTTTACAGACGATCCATTTGTGGCACTGGAACACCAAGAGGAATTACAGCGCAAATATACAGGCGGTACAATGTTGCACCTGTACATGGGCGAACCTGTGTCCAGTGGTGATGCGGCACAAAAAATCGTTCGTACGATATTTGAAAATTACAAGGTGCCATATATGACACTGACACCGACATTTTCAATCTGTCCAAAACATGGATATTTGCCGGGCAAGTTTGAATTCTGTCCAAAGTGCGATGCAGAAAATGCAGCAAACCAGGACACAAACGAACAAAACAATCAATAAACAAATCAGAAAAAATAAAGGGGAGAATAAAAATGACAAATAATGCACACAGAACACCATGCGAAATTTTCTCACGCAGTATGGGATTTATCAGACCGGTTTCGTTCTTTAACATTGGTAAATATTCTGAATTCTGCGAACGCAAAACGTTTACAGAAGCAAACAGTCTGACCACGGGTCAAAGACATTCTGATTTGTTGAAAAAAGCGGCATAAGACTATGCGCGAAATTCAAATCGGGGGATTGGTACCGTTCACCACAATTGACTATCCAGGTAAACTGTCTGCGGTTTTGTTCTTGGTTGGTTGTCCATTGCGATGTGCGTATTGTTCCAACCCCCATTTATTATGCCCAGGTGACGGGGAATATGACCCAGATAAAATGTTTGATTGGCTGCGGGCACGTGTTGGTAAATTAGAGGCCATCGTTTTTTCTGGGGGTGAGGCATTGATGCAGGGTGACGTGGTCATCGAATATATGCGTCGCGTACGTGCATTGGGATTTAAAATTGGCCTGCATACAAATGGATTTTATCCAGAATTATTAAACCGCGCATCAGGCGTTGTCGATTGGATTGGGTTGGATTTCAAGGCAACGCGCGATAAATACCCTGATTTAACCGGTCAGCATATTGCGTATGACAATATGATTCGCAGTTTAGATATATGGATGGGCACCGGTAAAGATTTTGAAGTACGTATTACATGTGACCCCAGGTTTATCACCAAAGATGACTTGATTGAAATAGCAAATATTTTGTCTGATAAAGGCGCGCAAAATATTGCCATACAGAAATACATTCCGCACTTTGAAGATGACGGGCACAAAACCACCCCTGCCCTGCGTGAGCAATTCTTTAATGACGATGAATTGCGCAAAAAAATAAATGCGATGTTTATGTCTGTTGTATGGCGGGAATAAATATCTTGATTTTTTTCCCATTTTATGGTATTATATATGGTATATGAAAGACCTGCCGATGTGCGGGTGTTTTTTTATGTTTTTTCCGAACTTTTAAATAATCAAAGGATTTAATATGGCAAGACAAATTCAAATTCGTCGCGGGACGACATTGGAAAACGATAATTTTACAGGGGCAATTGGTGAAATAACTATGGACACCGATGCAAAAACACTGCGCGTGCATGACGGCGAAACAGTTGGTGGCGTGGCATTGGCCAAAGAAAGTGAAATATTAGACAAAGAAACTATACTTCGTGTAATAATGCCGGATTATACAAACGCAGAGGACGTTATTACATTTCCTTATGTTGCGCAATCTTATGGCTGGTTAATCGGACATATTTACGCTTTTAGGGGCACAGCAGCAATACATGTCAATAACACTACTGTTGTTTCTGTTGGCAGTTGGTCTGATAGCGGTCAAAACTTTCATTGGGCAATTCCATTATGTCCAAATGATATAGTAACAAAAACAGATTCACCCGTAGATTTCGCTAAATTTGTACCTTTTTACTTATGATATAAGGACTTGCAAATGCAAGTCCTTATATCATTATGAATTATGAAAGATGTTCTAATTTTCGTTTATTTTGTTTATATTTCTTTTTATATTTTTTACGTTTTTGGGTGATGCAAAACTTATATCTGATATATGACCACAACAGCTCTAATATAGTCGGTTTTTGATATAACATAGTATTTATCGCGTATTGCCAGAAAAACTTATCACAAAAACATTTATCTGTCCATGGCTTTGCCGGTCCATCAAAATGAATCAAGTGACATTTATCTATCGCCATACTATCTTTTTTCAAGTCTTGCTGTATTTGATTTAAATCCCTATTCCATTGTAAATCCAACTGTTTATATTTATTATTGTTAAACAAAATATTCAAAGCGTCTTGATCGGGATATTTTAATACATTTTTATTGTCAGCGGTTATTGTTACTAACTTTTTGCACAAATTATTCCTACGCCATTGGTTTGCACTAAACACTAAAACACCAGAACCAAAATAAATATGTTTATCATCTAAACCCAAGTTTTTAATATGATTTTGAAATTGTTGCTCTTTTAAAATATTGGGTTCACCTATAACAGCACCAATTGCACACCCGTCCAAATCGATTGAGAATAAATCCGCAATATCATGTTTTACAATTATATCAACATCTAAGTATATGCATTTATCTATGTTATTACATAACTCTGGGATAAAATATCTGGAATACATATTTAGCGAATACCACTGTAAATTTGGAAAATCTTTTACTTTATCCATGTCAACAGATATAAATTGCAAAGTATGATTACTAAATCTGGCCAAAGATTTGCGCATTTTCTTTTTTGTTGAACGCTTAATGTTATTTTCTAAGATATAAAAATCAATATGCTGCTTGGTATTAGATAATACGCTGAACATAGAAACAGTAAGTGGGGCTGCATAGTTTTCATCAGATGCATAAAATATTGGAATACGTTTAACCATTATATAGCCTTTTGATAATTATTAGTTTCTGTTATCAATTAAACATTTCTTTACGACGTCTAAATTTCTGTAACCATATCTGGTATCGGGTTCTAAATGAGCACCCTCGCCCCATTCATTCCATGCATTTATATACACATATTGTTGATTGGCGGGATTATGTTGCTTTGTCCACTGTATAATACCGCTTAGCCATTGATAAAAATCATTCGAGTTCATATCATAAATTGCTGCGTTTGAGTATAATTTTCTTGCGGTATTATCCCAATAAGGAAAACAAGCCTTGAAAGTATTAGATGCGCATGTTTGTAGATATTCTTTGTTCTTAATCCAATTATGCATATCTCGTATATTAAAATGCGCAGAATTTATTAAGCATGGTTTCATCTTGTTTTTTACTCGCAATAATCTATGGGGTGGAAATTCAACTAGTGTATCGAAATTTACAGACTCAATATCCGTAAAACCATTTACAGGATTAGCGCCCCAATAAAAACCAGCAAATCCATTTTGAAGAGCTAATTCGTCCATACGGCTTTTAAAATTTTGCAACACATTACCGGGAATTTGTTTTATATTGTATATAATCAAAATCGGTTTATTGTCTATTTTCTCGTATCTATTATCTTGTATATATGGTAAAACATCATTGAAAAATTTATCTGCATCATCATTCGCATAATTTTGCGCCAGAAAAACATCTTTATTACCACCGTCCCAATTTTTAGACCAATTTTCATTCGCCCAACAAAAATGAAATGGCATATCAATGTCTGAAGCTAAGAAATTATCCAAAGGTTTTTCCAGAACACGTTTGCCAGAAAACCAATAATAGTAAAAACACCAACCATATATACCATAAGTCTTGGCTAATTCTGCCTGTCTGCGCATAACATTTATATCAGACAAATTATAAAAACCAACATCATACGGTATGTGTGGTTGCCAATGTCCTGTGTATTGTGGCATTACACTGGTAACATTTGTCCATTCTGTAAACCCCTTGCCGTGCGTTTTATCATTTTCTGGGATGGCATGAAACTGAGTCAAATAATAAGCAAAAATTTTAGTGTCCTGTGGTTCACGTTTAAATGGCGTGGCAGTTAATGGAACAAACAATGATTTGTTTCGTTTAAGATCTACTAACCATTTTGCATACTTCCTTCTTGAAAAGAAGATATTATACCCCAAGCCAATAAGGCGCACAAGTCCATTACGGGCCTTACGACGTAATCTAGGTTCTGGAATCCATATACATAAAATATTTATTATAGCTTTCATAGTATTCTGCTTTTGTTATAAATTACTTCCATAAAATTTTAAATAACGGAATAAATTCGAACAAATATACTGTATTGTTCTTTATTTTTATCAACGGAATACACCCGAACAAGCGCAAACGAAATCTGGTGCCTGTGATACCCTTTTTAAGCGCCGCATCACGATATGCCGGAAAACGATTTATTAAATCTAAACGAATTGTATGATGCAACATACTCATACGCGAATTTTGACGTACAGATGTTTGATTGGCAAACATACGATATTTTACCAATACTGTTTGTAAATTATGAAAATTTGTCACACACATTAAACGTGACCATAAACGATAATCTTCGCATGGGGAATAATATTCTTCGTACTTAATATCATTATCAACCAGAACTGATTTACGTATCATGGCAGCGGTATGCCACAACGCACAATTTTCAGTCATCGCAATTTTAATATCAATATCATTTTCTGGTACAGTCCGAACAGTCGTCACATCACCAAAATTTTGCATAAAACCACTTACCACGCCAATATGTGGATTTTTATCTAAAAATGCAACCTGTTGTTCCAGGCGCGTTGGAACAGATATATCGTCATGGTCAAATATCGCAATGTATTCACCACACGACATGTCCAGCAATTTATTACGCGATGCAGAAATCCCAATATTTGTTTCATTTTTGAAATATTTAATACGTTTGTCTTTATAAGATTTTACAATCTTTTCAATTTCCTGGTTTTCAGGACTGTCATTCAAAATCAAAAATTCAAAATCTGTAAATGTCTGATTTAATATGGATTCAATCATTTCGCGCAAATGCGTCGGGTTTGTATTATAAATTGGCGTCAAAACAGATACACGTGGCATAAAAAAACCTTTGATTTAGACTTTACTGTGCATGATATGAAATCAAACCCTATAAATCAACATATTATTTATAAAAAAATCCCCAAATCGGGGATTTTTTTAAACGCGTAGACTATCCAGCGATTGCAGTCCATTACGACACAGATTTGTATATATCGGTTTATCCAAACCAAACATTTTAATTATTTGATGTGGCGAACGCATTATACCATAATCTGAGTACGTAATAACACCGTTACGCATGGTCTTTATCAGGCCACTGGTCATCAGTTTTTGACCAATGCACGACGATAAATAAACCCAGCAATGGTCATTGCGACCCAAGTTTTCCAAGGCCAAATATCGCGCAAAAATATTCAGTGTTAAATCTGCCTTGGTGGCATCCTTGGTCCATGGCGAACCGCCACCAATTGGGGACGCGGTTGAATAAAAATCGCATGCCAATTTACGCCCCGTTATACCACAATCTGCAACAGATGAATGGTATTTATAAATACCTGTGCCATTAACAGTGATACTTTCAGGCGTCTGGCCCAATGTATCAATAATAAACTGGGTCAAATCTTGGTCACGCAACATTGGAATTGCAACAATCGCTGTTTTAATTTTGCCGTATTCATCCATGGTTATTTGGGTCTTGATATCCAGGCCCAAATTGTCCGAGGTTCTGGCCAAATCATACAGTGCGCGATTTAATTTACGCGCAAAATATAATTCTGGGTTGATGTTATCTGGGCCATGACAGGCATAGCCAACAAATACACCCTGGTCACCCCAGGCGACTGTTTCAACGCCACGGTTTATATCAGGCGACTGTACACCAATTAAATTGATAACGGTTATGTTGTTTGTATCAATGGCATACTGACCCCAAATGGCAGAATACCGACCATCATATCCGATTTCACGTAATGCTGATTTTACATATTCTGTCAGATTTGATAAATCAACATCACCCGTGATTTCACCGCCCAAAACAACCGTGTTGCCTTTGACCATAACTTCGACCGCGTATTTAACGGACGCATCCATTTCAATCATTCGGTCCAAGATATAAGATGAAATATAATCGGAAATTTTATCTGGGTGCCCCAAAGACACCGCTTCTGCTGTTTTTAACATTTTAAGACTCCTGTTTTAGTCCATTAACGCAGGACAAGTAAGGATATAAATCCGCGGCCATACATGCCTTGATAAAATCAGCCGATAAACCAAATAGTGCTGAATTTATAGCAAAATTAAACAATCTGACAATGCCATGCCCCAGCACAGATAATACTATACCATCAGTTCCAACATATATTGGCACGTATGCAGGTTTTATAAAAATTATAAAAGACTATGTCAAAAACCAAGTGCCTGTTTTAACAAGGACTTATAAAAAAGGTGGATGCCGCTGGTGTAACAGCAAGGATAAAACATTACATGCAGCACACCTTAGGGGACGAGAAATAGAAGTTTTAATGAAAGAAGTTTGGGACAGCCTGGCACAGCCAACAAACAAATCAAATATTTTCAATATAGACATAACTGCATTTACCAATAAAATAAATCAACTGCATTCTGACCAAAATAATTTTTACTTTTTGTGTTCTGAATGTCATCATGAATATGACAAAAAAGATTCTACAATGCCAGACAGATTTGATTTTAAAGTCAAAAGCGAAGAAACATCTACAACCACGCCACCACAGGGTGAAAACATGGGTGACATCACCAGAACCCAGGCAAGGGATTATTGTATTATTAACGGATATAATGTCGGCAGTCATTATACTTTCGCTTCGCCGAATAAAACGAAACAAGGAATTTATTGGGCAAATCCAAAACCCGAAATTTTAAAACATGATTGGGATATTATTTTAAATGACAAAGACAATAAGTGTCTGCGTGTATTGCATGTGCCTGCAAATACCTTTGATGTTAAACAATTTTATCTGAAAATAAATAAAACAGGTGAACGGTTCCTGCAATTGGAAATAGATCAAGGAAGTTTTATTGAAACCAAGAGAAATATAAACTTTAAACCTTATCTGGTTAAAACAATAAAATATTAAAGAATCCCGCAAATTGCGATTTTTTAAGATTTTTATATTGGTCCACTTGTATATTGGTGGGGTTGTACCTGCAACTTAGGCCCACGCAACTGCGTTGCTTCATCGGGGGTTCTCATCCGACCATGCGCAACATAAAAATAAAATGCCCCGTCGGGCATTTGATTTTTATGGCGGAGTATGACATTTCTACGGTCTTTTGCATACAACATCAGTGAATTTACGGGGAAAACTCGCTATTTTTACCCCCAAAACCAATTTTGCGCCACGCCCAAGTCGCATATTCTTCACTTCCTGTAAAAAATTCCCTAAACAAATAACAGGGAATTTATTTAAAAAGCGCTATATTTTTGTTGATTTTCTAACTAATTTTTGGTATAATACGACTTAAGTTAAGCAGGCGATTCTATCGCCCTTTTTTATTTGCCCTACCTGATATCGGTGGGGCTTTTTTATTACAAAAAAAAGGAATAATTATGAAAAAGTCACACATCATCATTTCTGACATAACATGTATGAAAGAAAAATTCTGTATTGCAGGTTTTGATACATATGAAAAACGCGTGAAACGTCTGATGATAGACGGTGGTTATTGGAACGCTAATCAGATTCCGACCAGATATTGTGAAATATTGGTCGACAATGAAGAATTTAAAGAACCACGAGATTACCCACACCGAACCGAAGATGTCAACATAGATATTAAATCTATAGAGATTTTGCAAGAATTTGAACCAGGAAAAGAGTTGGCAAACGCACTAAAAAGCAGCATATCAAAAGACATACAAAGTATATTCCATCATCATGTCAAAGAAAATGCTTATGTACCACAGAAAACCAAATGTCCTTCGTTGGGCGCCATATTGATTCCGGCACACAACATTGAATTCTTTATGGAAGATGGCAAGCTACGCGCCCGCATTACTGACTATTCTAAACAATTATATGAATTAAAGGTCAGTTGCAAATACCTGCGTGATATATTTGAAAAAGATAAAGATGTCAAAAATCTGAATAATGCCATTGCCGCCAGTCAGTATGCTCATTGTCGTATAGGATTGGCACGCAAATTCCTGATGCAGGAAAATCATTGCTATTTAATGTTAAACGGGTTATTTTTATACTGATATGACAAAGATTTTTACAATTGGTTTTAGTGGCAAAAAGCCTGATGATTTTTTGGATATCCTGAATGCAGCCAAGATAAACTGTGTTTGGGATATTCGACTTTGGCGCACCAGCCGCTTTGTTCCGTTTTATAGTGGCACAAATTTGGCCGCAACACTTGGTTCGCGATACGAACACCATCCTGAATTTGCCCCAACGACGGGCATTTTGGCAGGATACAAAGACGGTTGCATCACCTGGCCTGATTATGAACGTATGTACAGGGAATTATTGACCACCCGCAACCCAACTGCGGGACTTGCCTTGAACTCTCTTGACCGCATATGCCTGCTTTGCACCGAAAAATCCGCGACACAATGCCACCGCCGCCTGGCTGCTGAATATATCGCAGAACAATTCCCGGATATTGAAATCATACATTTGTAGCATTTGGATAAATGCTACTTGAAAAATATAAAAAACAAAACTATGTTTAATGTATGACAATCGGAATTTGTAAATTTTGCGGTCAAAAAAAGGAATTAATCGAATCTCATATAATTCCCAAAGTTTTGTATAAACTTAAAGAGCACGGTTCAGTTGTTGTAGTAGATACGAAAAACACCCGTATCAATGTGAACCCTAAAGAACAAAATGGCCACAAGGAACCATTGATGTGTAAGGAATGCGATACTGCAATCGGTTATTATGATGGCTACATAAATAAAATTTTAGATATAGAAGTCCCGAAATTAGAACAAACCAAGTGCATATTAACTACACCTTGTCGCAGTTTACCCGCGGAAACGTTTGACATAGATCGCATACGTAGATTTTTTATATCCTTGTTATGGCGACTTTCCATATGCTCAAAACCAATTCCTTTGGGAAAATATCAAGACATTGCATTAAAAATATTAAAGAATAAAATCCCCGACGATTACAATTTATTTGTTCCGCTGATTTATAGAAGAGTTACTGGAGGTCATGTTGACAATATGACAGGCATTTTTCACACAAAATATCTTGGAAAACATGCATACATTTTTAGATTTCCTGGCTATGAAGTCATGATTGTTGTAAATACTAAATATAGTACTGAACCTGAATCTATGGCTGTAAATCAAAGACAATTTACAAAAGAAGAAATCCTTATTATTGATATAGATTATAATACGCCATTAGATTACCAATTGGTCTCCAATCTATTTAAATGTCGCGACAATACTCCAGGTATAAAACGCCCACATGGTTACATTCCACAAAAGCCCCCTATATTTTCTCATCCTATAGCCTTGCGGAATCTGGCAGGTTATAGCTATCCTGCTAATGTGGCTGACATGCTCGCAACGGCAGGTTTACAGGGCTTAACAAAATAGTAAAAATCCTGCAGGATATAGGGAATTTTTATGTCAATTTTATGTAAACTTATACTTATTCCAAGTTAAATATATTCTAATGTAAAATACATATACAACAATAAGGAATTTGGCAATTAGATTTTATTATTATATATTCTATTTATAACTTCTTCGAAGGAAATCTGATCATTAGCTAATTTTATAGCAGTTTCTATATATTCATCAGAAGAAATTAATCCACTAATAACAAATTTATTGTTGGGGCGGTTAAGTTTCTTGCAAACAACGTCCAATAACAAATTCATTTGTTCTAAAAATTCCTCCCTGACTTTGGCAGAGAAATAAGCCATTTTTAGCAGACGATAGAAGTAATAGTACTCTGTTATATCTTCAGCTCCCAAAAATCTTTTATATCCAACACCCGCAAAAATCCCCAAATCTAATAACTTTTCTTCTTTAATTCCATCAAATTGAATACCTTGTTTCTGGCAATTTATATAAATATTCGCAAAATCGGCAAGTCCAAGCATGCGAGATCGTGGGGCAAATTTCGGAAATTTTTTTAATAATATTTTAGGTGTACGCAAAACAAAGAAATCCTCCTTATTAAAATATATCCGTCTTTGTCTATCCTTGGGAAAATTGTTTTGTAGCAACGAATTCATATGCTTATTTTTGGGAAATTTTTGATAATATTTCCCGTGCACCCATGAAAATCTCAATGTGCTCGCTGGAAATTGAATAAAAGATACGTTATCGTCTTTTATATACATCTCTAAACCGATTTTACTTTCATAAAACAGCCCCCTTAATTGTCTCTTAAAAAAATCCCCTATATTCCTATCGTTTCCAAGAAAAGCGTTGTAAATCACATCGTCTTTATTTTGCAACGATAGTTGCCAATCATTATTACTTGACTGGGGCGGGAACGCATATCTTTCTATATCTTCTAAAAAGTTATAACAACTTGTGTTTATATCTATTTGTTCTCTTTTACGACACTTTTTAGATCTAAGAAAACGTTCAAAATATGGTTCTGCCCATAAATCAAACTTCATTGGCAAAGAAAAAGTTTTATTTTGTTTCATCATTTGTGCTATCTCTATATAGATTAAAAACATCCCAATCTTTTAGTAATTCTTTCTTTTGTTCTTCGTCACATTTATCCAACAAATACAAAACGATGAAAATATCGTGTCCCTCTGGACATTCCCACATATCTCTGTATTTGTGGCAAATATTTTCCAATAATTTAGACTTATAAATTTTTGTTGGTTTTTCATTTTCCACTCTATTAAAGAAACTATAGTACGGAGTACCCCACAACAAATCTAGTTCTGATATTTTAGAACTAGCCGCCCTCCGCAACTCATGACCCAAAGCACTCCATTTTGAATCTGATAATGAAGGTTTTTTATAAGAAATAATCTGTTTTACTACGTTTTTTATTCCTCGTGTTTTTATAATATTCTCCCACACAGGAATAATTTGTGATTTAAGATTTTTATTTTCGTATATATCATCAAAAAGAAAAATATATCCCGACAAATCCATCAACTCTACCCAAAAAGCCTCTATTTTAGATAAATACCAGCTCGCATTATGATTAATAAATAGAGGCGATTTTCCAGATGCCAATAGATTTATAACCTCTTTTCCTATATCTTGTACTTGTAGATCAACCACTTGCACCATCGTGCGTAATAAATCACCGACGATATCATCATTCTCTGTTTTCTCTTCAAAAATTATATTCAATAATTCTTCATGCAGTGTTATATAAACAAACCCCAAATGATCTGGAGTTTTCCCATCTGTAGGCTTAATATATGGCGATATTTTTATAACTAGTCTAAGCAATTGATTCTTTATATTCTCTAATTGTCTTTGCACTAATTTAAAAGCATTATCATCTTGGAAATCTTTCTTGCTTGTCTCCAATGAGTTATGAAGCTTATGGTAAAAATCATATGCTCTATTAAATATCGCTACAGATATGTCGGAATTATTCTTTATAAATTCATCTTCCGAATAGTCACATATGATTTTAGATACACGAGAGATTGTATCTTTGTACCATTGTTTTGTGAACTCTAAGCAATTTTCAATTAACAAGTTTTGTATATGCCAATCTGGGGTTTTTATGATTCCTTCAACTTTGCTTTCAAACCACAACCGATTATGTAAATCTTCCATAACTTTTTTGAGAGAATTAGGCAAATTCGTAGAATTATGAATAAATCCGCGTTTCATAATCTTTTTTATAGTGATTTTCTCAATTCCTTGTTTGCTATTTGTGTTAAAAGAAAGCGCTAAATCAACATAAATTGACATATAGGCGTCAGCAATATATGTATAAAATTTATCTGAAGATTTACTTACAAAGTTGACCGAAAAAGGATTATATATTTTGTCTAGAATAAAGAAAACTTCATCTGTTTTGCTTTTTGCATTTAACCATTTCACATACTGGCTAATCTGTAGTATTACACTGTAATATAATTTGTATTTTCCTTTCTCAAACAATTTTTCTAAACAACGATTTATAATCTGAATAAAACGTTCTTCTGCCCACATTATGTCATGAACTGTAGCCGGCATGAATCCTGTTCCGGTTTTTCGTGATAGTTCAATATCACTAAAACTGGCAGATGTATACTTTTTGAATTGATAGGTTTCTGGAAACCAATAACTATTCGTTGGTATTTTGGATTTGACCGCAACGTAATTTGACATTGATACAAACGCCCTGTTGATTATCTCAATAACAACATTGGGTTGTAACAAATCCTGATTGAGAGCAAATTCAACTATATTATCATATGTATTAAAAGTATCATTTGTACTTTTGTATAAATGGCTCTGAAAATTAGCATCATATTTATATAATGATGAGTTTGTAGCTAGATTTATATTTTTTTGAATACTTGGATCTATGTATTCAGAAATAAGTTTTGCGGGATTAAAAAATAAAAATATGGATGAAGCCAGCTCCCAAAATGATATAAGTGATATAAAGCTAAATGCGGCAATAAGACAGAAATTCCATACCCCTAATTTTATGTCTTGAACCATCATAAATATAGAAACTAATAAAATCGCCATCAATACAATTATCGACTTTACGTATACATTGGATAGGCGCATTGAAGTTAAAAGCTTTCTAATCTCTCCGTTGACCTTTACATAAATAGTTTGGGCAATAATCGATACCGCTGCAAAGTATACTCCAAGGAAAGTTCCAATAATTCCTGCAAGAGTAACATACAAATCAAATAAATTCTTCTGATTAGGAGAATGTGTAAACTCGTGTGCGAGCGTCACCAACCCAATCTTTATAGTTCCTTGATAGTCTAAAAGAAAAACTCCAGAACAAACCACAAAGGTAAAAAGTGTAAGTTTCCAATGCCCCAGAAATATTTCTTTAAAATATAAAACTGTATCGCCCTTAGCATCCTTTATATATCTTGCTAAACTAAAGAAAAATCGTTTTATTCGAAAGATGGGATCTGTATAAAGATGTTTTCTTATCCTCAAAAACTTTACCGACGTCATAAGTTTAAAACGAATTGTACTTGGGGCAAAGTAATACCCGAAAGACTTAATTCTATAAAGCGACATACTTAAAAAATCTTTGAAATTTTCGTTTGTAAAAGACAGGCCTTCGCACAAATTTGTAATTGTACGATTTGCAACTACTTTGACTTTTGTTCTAAAAGATTTCTTTTTTCTAATTTTTACCATGCTATGTAAATATTTTTTTAGTATTAGCACAACACGACTCCAAATTCAATACATTTTCCCAACAATAAACTTGATTTAACTGGTTTTTTACAGTAAAATTCGTTGTGAATCCAATGGGAATTGGGTTCGGGGCTGTGGTGGCCCGCAGACGCGGCATTTGTCGTTAAAATCCCCCGACTTTGGTCGGGGAGCCGTTTGCTATAAAACAGGGCTTGCCCGAAGGCTGCGGAGCATTCGTTTGCTGACACCAACTCCCCGACCGTCAATTCCGTTGACGGTCATTGATTTATAAAATGGGGAAATTGGCGTGGATATTACAGAATCCATTGTTACAGCATTTATAAACTTGAAACAAAAACATCGCTTTTTTGTCTCTGAGACAGATTTCCAGGCATCTTTTTCCTGGGAGTTAGCAAAGGTATTTCAAGACTGTCCTGACGTTAAAATATACCGCGAATTTCCTGTACGCATTTATGATACCAAGTGGCGAACAATTTATATTGATATTCTGATTGTAAACAAAGGTCAAAAAATCCCCATAGAATTGAAGTATAAGACGGTCAAAATAGACTCTGATGCATTATATGAAGACACAGACATTCCAGTCAGAGATATATTAAAAACGCAAGGCGCTGAAGACGAAGGCTGTTATGATTGCTGGAAAGACATATCGCGTATAGAGAAATTAGTTAATAATGGTTTTGCTCATAGCGGTATATTTATATGCATCGCTAATGATAAATATTATTGGAACGGCAAATGCAGCATAAATGCCCAGGCATACGCATTCCGTATGAATCCGGGCAACAAATGTAGTGGCGAATACAACTGGAATTTGACCAATGCACGATGATAAATAAACCCAGCAATGGTCATTACGACCCAAGTTTTCCAAGGCCAAATATCGCGCAAAAACATTCAGTGTTAAATCTACCTTGGTGGCATCCTTGGTCCATGGCGAACCGCCACGCAACTGCGTTGCTTCATCGAGGGTTCTCATCCGACCATGCGCAACATAAAAATAAAATGCCCGTCGGGCATTTGATTTTTATGGCGGGCTGGTATTCTGCTACAAAATCTGCTATACTTAAACAGTATTTATCACAGACCAACAATTTATTTAAACACCACGGACACCATTCTTTCAAGTGTTTTGCCGTTGGATTTACCGTCATACGCGATTTTGCCATCTTGTAAAATATATGCATAATCGGTCAATGGCAATAGAGTCTTTAGATTATGTTCAACTATTACAAACGCGGTGCCGGTATTCGTTTGCAATTCTTTGATTTTGTGAAACACATCGTTTATGAGTTTCGGTGACAGTCCAATTGATGGCTCGTCCATTAAAATCATTTTTGGCTTGCCGACCAGTCCGCGTGCCAGCGCAACCATTTGTTGTTGTCCACCCGAAAGTTCGCCCGCCGGGTCTGACAATTTCGTGCGCAAATCCGGAAAATATTCCAATACATCATCCAAATATTGTGGAAACAACGATTTATCAGCCCACGAATGTGTCGCCAGTTCTAAATTTTCCAACACAGACATTTCTGGAAACACACGGTCTTTCTGGGGAATAAAACAAATACCATTTTTAACCAAATTTTGCGGTGTAGGATGAAATTTCTTGCCATCCAAGTATATTTCGCCACCCATCTGTTTTATCACACCAAATGCAGTTTTTAATAATGTAGATTTTCCGGCACCATTTGCGCCCATAATAACCGTTATACAGTTATCACGAAAAACAACCGATATATCATTCAATATCGCCTTTTTACCATACCCCGCCTTGATATTTTTTAATTCAAGCATTTTTATTCCTTTACATCTTGCAAAACACCATCTTTAACAATTGTTGTTAAACCATCCGAATGAAATTGTCCACGCGAATCCAGACGATATTTTCCAACAACCCCGCTGTAATCCGTTTTTGATAGCAAGAAAGCAGAAACCTCATCAGACGTTGGAATCTTATTTGTTGTTGGTGTATTTTCATATGAACCAACAATTATATGTCCGGTATCATAAAGATACGCGCTATATGCCGCATTTTGCCCGTCCAACCCCCATGCAATTTTCATATTATTAGGCGTTACAAATGAACCAATATTATAATAACCTTCGTAAAGTCTATAATCATTGGTCATTGGCAACCCGTCACTGTACGCAATAATTTTTTCCAAATTTTGTACACGAAATTCACGGGTTAATATATCTGATTCCGGTTCAAAAGCATAAATAAACACCGCATCAGATTTTGAATTTTTCAATTTTGATACCAATACTCTAAAATCCGTTTCCCCAGGGTTAAAGCGATAAACAGTATATTTAATTTTCGCCCCATCTAAATCTTTTTGTAAAGGTTCCAAAAGTTGATCGGCCGCACCAATATTTTGATAAACAAGATCAACATTTTTTATCCCTTTACCCTTAAAAAACTTTATTGCCGCGGCATTTTCCGCCGTTCCTGTTAAAAAATTCTGAAAATTGTATTTACTTTGCAGAACAACGTCATCGTAACCAAAACTAAAATTCAACGTCTGTGTTTTTGCGGCCATTGGCGCAATTATACGCCCCGCCCCAGAAAAGAAAGATATTATTACATCGACTTTATCCCCATAAATAAATTTATTTGCAACATTATTTATAATTTTTGAATCCATTTGATCGTCTTCAACTATCAATTTATAATAATATCTGTTTTCCGTATTATTGTTCGCCTCCGTGATTGCGGCCGCCAAGGCCTTGTGTGCGGCATTTCCAATCGGCGCCATATTCCCAGTTAGTGGGAACGACGCTCCAATTTTTACTACCGGTTTATCCGACTTTTCACGGTCACAACCCGCGATTGCCAATACTGCACACAAAATCAGAAAGATTCTTTTCATTTTTACCCCCTATTTTTCCAATTTTTCTTTTTTACCATTTACGATATGTTGATACATATGGTCGTTTATAAGTAAATCTTGGTCGGCGTTCACCCCCAGTTTACCAATAGGCGATTTGGTTTTAGATGCAGCCTGTATAAATTCATCCATATTATCAGTTCCTGCATTTTCAAATCCGTTTACCAAAGCCATCAACATTATATAAACATAATCCGCATAAAACATGTTGTCGGCGCCACCCATTGCTTTATAACGGTTCTTGAATTCTTCGTTTACCTGTGGGGTATCTACATCCCACATTCCATCCAAACCGTTCAAATCGTTTAACATGCCGATTGTCTGATAACCTGTTACTGGGATATTTATATTATTTTCGCGCAGTTGTTTCATAAATATATCACTGGTTGGGGGCATAGATTCCATAATGATATAATCGGGTTTGGATTGTTTTATCTTATTTTGCAACGTGAAAAAGTTCTTTTCGTCCGGCAGGAAATGTTCAGTCATTGTGATTGTAAAATGTTTTTTAAATACAGGTAACAAATCCCTGACCAAATATTCCATAGCCGGTACATTTTGGTAAACAACTGCTATTTTTTTCACTTTTTCTTGTTTTAATTTTCTGCTGATATATTCTGCACCAATTTTCATATCTGGATAAAGGCGGAAATTGTATTCGCCAATAGATGCCTCTGGCGCGGAAACATACCAAACAGATGGTATTTTATTTTCCTGGGCAATAGGTGTCACAACCAAAGCTGTCGTTGAAATATACCCCATAACCGCGTTGATTTTGTCCGAAAATACCAATTTGCGAATAATTTTAGCGGCCTTGACAGAATCAACCCCTGCATCTTCCAAAATAAATTCATAGTGATTTTTAGTGTCACCCAGATCCTGCTTAACCATTTTTATCGCGCGTTTACTGGCATCACCAAAATTTGCAAAATCACCAGACAACGGTAACATCACACCTATCTTTACCACCGGTTTATCGGATTTTTGCTTATCACAGCCGGCGATTGCCAATGCCATACACAAAACACATAATAATTTTTTCATTTTTATACCCTTTTATTCGTCCAATTTGATTACTGTACCATTTTCCACTTTGCGAACACTGGCATCTGTTTCTATATTTTGTTCGTTTGCATCATAAACCAATTTACCAATTGGTGCAATAACCCCATCAACATTCTTTAAATTGTTTATAAATTCTTCACCGGTCGGCTTTGTATCAAAAGATTCAAAATCTGTCACCGCCACCAATAACAGTGTATAAAAATTTTCTGCAAAACTGGTTGGGGCGTTATTGGTAATTTTATTATACCGGTCCATAAAGTCCTTGTTCGCCATTGAAACATCTACATACCAACCACTATCAGCCAACGATTTATCTTTTAAGAATGTAAACGACTGTAGTCCAGTAATTGGGGCCTGAACATTATGCGCCTTGGCCTGGCGCATAAAAATATCTATCTCGGGCGAATGAAGAACCGTCATAACCACATCCGGCATGATTTTATTTATTTTATCCGCGACAAGATTAAAATCGCGTTCGCCTGGATTTATTTTAATTTCGGTTATTTTTATATTTTTATCGGCTTTGGCTGCATCCTTGAAACCTTCATACAAAGACAAATTGCCCGCCGCATTTTCAACAACCGCAACAATATTTTTTAAATTCCGATTGTGCAACGCGATCAACATTTTTTCACCCGTTTTTCTATCGGGGGTTACAACGCGCCAATTATAGAAACCTTTAGAAATATTTTTATCCTGCGCAAATGTTAGGTGTGGCGTTTTATTTTCATTGGTAATCGGTGATACGGCAAGACCGACACTGGAATACATATCAAAAACAACATCTACATGATCATAATTTATCAATTTGCGCACCGCGCTAACCGCGGTTGCTGGATTGGCCTGGGAATCTTCCCACACCAATTCATATTTATACTTTGTATTTGCATAATCTTCGAAAAACATTTTGGCCGCGATTTTTGCACTTTCCCCAAAGAACGCACCATCACCACTCAATGGATAGAGCACCCCAATTTTCACAATCGGTTTATCAGATTGTGTTTTATCACACGCCACCAACGATAACACCATACACAAAACACATAATAATTTTTTCATTTTTTATTCCCTTTTGTTAATTGTTTCTGTTTTTCACTCGGCTTGCGCCTTGCGCACAATTTTTTTATACCCCCAGGTATGCTTGCTGAACGGATTTATCTTTTAATACCGTGTCCGGTGCACCCGACGCCAATAATGCCCCGTGATCCAAAACGATAATATGGTCGGAAAGTTGTTTTATCAAACCCATATTGTGTTCGATAATTACAACAGTTTTGTTTTGCGCCTTTAATTCACCGATTAAACCCAACACATATTCCACCCGCTTTGCAAACAACCCCGAAAATGGCTCATCCAGCAAATAAATATCCGCGTCTTGAATCAATGCGCGCCCCAGTTCCAAAAGTTTACGTTGACCATACGATAATTCTTCGGCCAATTTATTACGATGACCGATTAAACCAATTTTTTCCAGTGTTGCATTGACACGCGCTATCATTTCGTCCGTCTTAAATTGATGCAAAGATTTAATAAAACCAGTTTCTGCAATTGGCAACAACAAATTATCTTCAACTGATAATTGGTTTATTAAACGTCCATCTTGAAAAGTTCGAGCGATATGCAATTCACGCAATTTAATCGGTTCAATATATTCAAATGTTTTGTCATCAATCGCTATTGTTCCACAATCGGGTTTATAAAGCCCCGATATCAAGTTCATCAACGTCGTTTTTCCCGAACCATTTGGCCCAATAAGCCCTGTTGTCTTGCCCGCCCCAATGGTCAGCGACAAATCATCAACGGCACAGAGTCCCCCAAATTTTTTTGTTAAATGTGTAACGATTATACTTTTCACTTTTACATCCTATATTTCCCAAAAAGTCCGCGTGGTCGATAAACCATTATCAAAATCAAGCTCAGCCCGTAAATAATCTGTTGTAATTGTGCCGCCGTTTCATATGGTAACCCAACGAAACGCAGAACCTCTGGCAAACTAAGCAAAACAAGTGCGCCAACGATACTGCCCAAACTTGATGCCAAACCACCAATAGTAATGATTGTGAACAAGAATATACTTTCGTGAATTTGGAAAGTACTGGGGTCAATAAATGCAATATATGATGCGAACAGTCCGCCCGCAACACCCGCAATCACCGCCGACAGCAAAAATATAACATTCTTGAATTTTTCAACCGAATACCCCATAACGGTTGCCAGTTCTTCATCTTCACGAATTGCCTTTAACGCGCGACCGTATGACGATTTATCAATATATTGGTACAATGCGAAAACCAACCCCAACACCACCAGTGACAGTGCAAAAAACGCCGCATTTGAATCAATCGCCATGCCAAACAGCGATGGCTTTGGAATACCGAATATGCCAAGTGGCCCGTTTGTTAAATCTTTCCAGTTTAATAACAATGAATACACAATAATCGCAAGTCCCGCGGACACAATTGCGTAATAACCGCCACTGAACCTTGATAATATTCGCCCCACCAAATACGCAACAGCGATATTTATAACCGCCCCCAGCCCCAGCGACACAAAAAAATTTAACCCAAGTGCGGTCATACCCAATGCGGTTGCATATGCGCCAATTCCATAGAACGCCGCCTGGGCAAGCAACAGCAGCCCCGCCATACCGACGATCATATTTATAGACAGCGCCAACACACCATAGATACAAAACAAAATGCCAAGGTTTATAAGGTATTCCATGTTATATTATACCCCTATTTTTCAACAACCACCGGTTTATCCGATTTTTCGCGGTCACACGCCACCAAAGACAACGCCATACATAAAATGCATAATATTTTTTTCATTTTTATACCTATTTATTTATCGACAACCACCGACTTGCCGTTTTTAATGAATTTGACAGTGGCATTTGATTGAATTATTCCATTTTCATCTATCGAAAAAACACCTATCGCACCTTGTTTATCCTTTACACTCAACAACTTTTTCACCGTTACGTCATTATCAACATCCACGGTTTCAGATTGCTCATATGATTCTATCAGCAAATTTAAATTATCATACATATTCGCACCACACAAATAAACCTGTTCACCGTATTTTTGTTCATATTTTGCGTTAAAATCATCAGTCCCAGATGCAGATTCAACAAACCACAGACCCTCAAAATTTTCGCGTTCAGTGGTTTCTATGAAATCATTGACTGTGGTCAAATTTATTTTTCCTGTTGTTTCTTTCAAATATTTTGCAACCAAATTCGCATCTGGGGTTATACCATCAACATAAAAAATGTCTGGAATGCCGTGCGCCAATATTTTTTCAATAATCATCTTAAAATCTTTAGTTCCAGGATTAAAGATTTCTTTGCCAATTATTTTTATTGTTTTATCTTGTTTAATTTTTTGTTCTAAAATATCAGCCTGTTGGGTAGAACCGATATTGTTTGATATCAGTAATGCTATTGATTTTATGCCACGTTTTTTTAACTCAGCCAACATTAAATCTGTCTGATTATCATACTGGGTTATGTTGTTAAAATTATAAAAACCGTCCGCGGGTTGTGAACCATACGCACACGTCATATGTATAACATGCCCGTTTTGTGCAATTGGACTTGCCACATTTGCACCAATTGAAAACACGGTAAATACAGCCCGCGCATGATTAATATTAACAAATTTGTTTATTATACTTGCAACCTTTTTTGCTTCAAAGGCATCATCTTCAACCAATAATTTATATTTGAATTTAGTATCTTTTTTATTCCATTCGTCCAACACCATTTGTAAAGAATTCTTGGCCGACAAACCAATATGCGCCATATTACCTGATAATGGCAACGAAGCCCCAATAGTAATTGTTGGTTTATCTGATTTTTCGCGGTCGCACGCCACCAAAGACAACGCCATACATAAAATGCATAATATTTTTTTCATTTTTCTTCCTTTAAGTTCGTTTTTTATTTTTCAACAATAACAGGCTTACCGTTTTTAAGACGTTTTAATACTGCGGGGCTATCAATATTTCCTTCTTTGTCCACAGAGATTTCACTTATAACTGATTTGAAATCAGTGTTTTTAATATTCAGCAACGTCTTTGCAACATCTTCGTTGTTTGGTATAACTTCGCCATCACGTAATGGGGTATTTTCGTATGCATATATCAACATGTTTAACCCATCATAGAAATTCACAACACAACCAACTTGTTCAACGCCTGTTAATGATTCAAAATGTTCTGTGAATGAAGACAAACCTGTATCTTCTGTTACAAATGCTTGACCTTCGAATTCCTCTGGTGCAGTAATCAAATTATTAATACTGGACATCGGGACATTTAATCCTTGTTCTTTCGCTTGCTTTCCAAAAACATTTAACGATGGTGATTGCATTAATACTTCAATTACATCCGGTGATTTCGCCTTCATTTTTTGAATTTCTACATTTAAATCACGGGCATCAGAATTAACCGGTGTAACAAATACAACATCAAAACCATTTGATTTTAATTCTGGGACAAAAACATTTATAAACTCTTGAATTTCCAGTGCTTGTAAATAAACAATTCCTATTTTTTTGAAATTATTATCACGATAATATTTCAATATTCTTTTTTTTAATGTTTTTGGTTGTGTTGCATGATTAAAATTATAATATCCAACACCAACCTTGTCAGATGCAGCACAACTCATATGAATTGTTTGACTTTTTTCCGCCCAATCAGAAACAACAGTTCCAGCGGCACCCCAGAAACTCATAACTGCATTTGCTTTGTTTACACTTTTAAAACGATTCATGTTAGTTAAGACCCGTTTTAAATCATATCTATCGTCTTCAACAACAATTTTGTAATTATATTTTAAATCTTGATTTTTAGAATCTTTTATTGCCAAATCTAATGATTTTTTCAATGCATTACCATACATAGATAAATCACCACTTAATGGTAAAGATGCCCCAATAGTAATAGTTGGTTTATCAGATTTTTCTTCGCTGCATGCAACCAATGTTAATGCAACCAATACAGATGTTAAGAGTTTTGTCATTTTCTTTTTCCTTTTGGTTCGTTTATTTTTATTTCACAAGATACTTTTTTGGGTGCGCGAACAAATATCCCATTTGGTTGCCACCACAACAGCAAAATAAATATCACAAATGCAATCAAATCGCGCCATTGACTTGCAAAAAACCAAACACCGATATTTTCCGCCAATGCCAAAACCATAGACCCCAAATATGCCGCCAATACCGTTGGACCGCCGATAATTGCACCAATCATGCCCTTGAACAAAACATTAAAGCCCATTGTTGGTTCCATACCCGTATCAAAACCGACACACACGCCATATGCACCCAAAATTGCACCAACAACAATGGATACAATTATAATTACACGATTTATGTTTATCCCGGTTGTGTATGCCAAATCGGGGCTTTGTGCAATCGCGCGGATTTCTTTACCAAGGAAAGTTTTTTGCAACAAAACATATATTCCAATCAATGATACCAACCCCAGTATAATTATAATCAATTGAACCAATGGCAAATACGCAAACCCAAGGTTTATCTGTGCCAAATCTATAACCGAACCCAATATTTGATATTGTGGTCCAAATATCAAATGAATAACGGATTCAAAAATCGTATAAACCCCCAGTGATACAACCAATAAAACCATAGGACTTGCGCCCGCACCCCGCATAGGTCGATAGATAAATGCCTCCTGGCCCCAGGTAAATATAATCACGCCCAATAAAATCAAAGGATATGCCAAAATCCCCATTACAGGAATCAATGCATAGCCCAAATACGCACCCAATGCCACCGATGCACCCAACGCCATATCAAAAAACGGCGACACAGAAAACATCAACCGAAAAGCCATCGCAACAATCGCATACCCCGACCCAATAATTAGGGTATTTAGCAAAACAGAAGATAAAATGCCAATGTTAGCCAACATTTCCTATTCTTTCTGGCAAAGATTACCAAATGTAAAAAATAAATCAAGTGAATACGATATTGCTTTCAGTTCAATTTGCAAATATTTTTCCATATAACCAACCATCGGAAAAAGTGGGGGTATAAAAAGATGGTGATTCATTTTTCCGCATTTCTTGATAAAAATCAAAAAAAACACCACTGGTGGTTTTTTAAGATTTTATTCCTGGCGGATGGGTA
>JAZSAG010000020.1:0-10881 GCA_045601765.1 Candidatus Enterousia sp.
AGATAAATTAGTGGCCTGCCAGGCACGGGATGAAAATGGTGATTTTACATCTACCTGGGAAAATATTGACTCTATGATTTATGGTGTGATGTTAAATATTGATAATGAAATGCTAAATCAATGCCAAAGAATTGTTAATGATAAGGTTATAGAGATTTGTGGCGATGTGGATAAATGTCATGCATTTGATAATGATCCGTATATGGGTACAGACAGTTTGATGTCGTATTCAAACGCGGATGGTGACTATGTTATCGAAGGATTGGTGTCGTTTGGTAATGTAAGAATTTCTGAAATACAAAGTTCAGAAGAAGATAAAAAATCTGGCAAGGTGCAGTTAGGTAAGTATGCAATCGATATCGGTGACTATGAAAGTCATTTGGGGTCCACAGATACAACCGTGACACGTGTTATCGATGCAATAAGATCGGTTGAGAATAAGATTGGCCAAAAGATAGCGGTGCTGACCCAGGATGAAAAAGTTAGACGTTGTGTCGAAGGCCGTGATATGAGTCAAGTTACAGGTGCGGCTGAACGTGGCGGCGCAGCCAGATTCCCACATCTGTTAGATTCGCATATAATGAACATTATGTCAGCAGGTCTGGATCATGCCAATAAAAATTATACCAAGAAGTATGAAGAATTGCTGGCAAAAGGATTGGAGGCAAAAGATGATGCCGTAAAGTCTGTTTTGTGCGCGGCAATGGCGACAGATAATGAGCCAATATGTACTAACTATGAGGCGACGCGATTTGGCACGGCACGGTGTACGCAGTTTTCTGCGAATATATTGGGTGATGTTTTTGCCGGTGAAAATAATCAAGGACTGCAATCTGGCGAGGATACATACGCAACAAAATATGTTATTGCCGGTGCAAGACTGGCAGATTTGGCCAAGGTACAACAAAAAGGTCATTCAGAGCATACATTGTTGGATAAAGATGGTAATATGATGGGTAAAATTGCCATGAGCGCGATATATTCGCCGGACAAGAACACATGTATGTTTACAACGTCAACAACCATGTGTAAGGAAACTACAGATGTTATTACAACTGATACGCGTGATTATATGTATAGTGATTCTTGGGGGCTTGTTGGTGGCGGCGGCTGTGGCGGCAGTGGTGGTATTTTGTCAAGCACTGAATGCGAGAAAGAATATTCTGTAACCCAGACGTATCAAGGATCACCGTGTAAAGAATATGGTGAACCGCAGACCACAACACAAAGTATAAAAATGTAAAAAATCCCCGTTATGGGGATTTTTAATTGTTTGTTAAATATTGTTTATTTTTACTTGATTTTTTGGGAAATGTCGGTTATTATCAGGGCACGCACGTCGTGCGAAGAACACAGTCGTTATGCAAATGTTTGTGTCTGGATAGTAATCTGGTCTTATGCGCATGCGACGAGGATAATAACACAAAACAAAGGATATAATCATGGCTTTGCCAAACTTTACTATGAAACAGTTGATGGAGGCAGGTGTACATTTCGGTCACCATACACGTCGCTGGAACCCATTGATGACACCATATGTTTATGGCGTAAAAGATAAAATTCATATCATCAATTTGAATAAAACTGCACCATTGTTACATCGTTCACTGGTTGCATTAGAGGCAATCGCCGCCGCAGGTGGTAAGATATTGTTCGTTGCAACAAAACATCAGGCCAAAGATATTGTCAAAGATGCGGCTGAACGTTGCGGTCAATATTATGTTAATAACCGCTGGTTGGGTGGTATGTTGACCAACTGGACAACGGTTTCACAATCAATCCGCCGTTTGAAAAAAATGGAAGCGGATATCGCAAATGCTGAAAAATTAGGTCTGACCAAGAAGGAAGTCGGCGTTATGACCAAAGAAGTTGAAAAACTGCGTGATATTTTCGCTGGTATTATGGAAATGCATGGCGTGCCACAGGCTATGGTCGTTATTGACGTGCCACGTGAAATGAATGCTGTGCGTGAAGCAAAAAATTTGGATATCCCAACTGTTGCTATCTGTGATACAAATGCAAACCCAGAAATGGTTGATTACCCGGTCCCAGGTAATGATGACGCCGCACGTGCAACACAGTTGTATTGCGATTTGTTCGTAGATGCAATTTTATCTGGTATTGAAAAACGCCTGGGTGGCGCAGCCGGTAAAAAGGTGGAATCAGATATGAAGGCAGATGCCGCAGATGATTTAGAAGATGAAATCAAAGAAAAAGAAGCAAAAGCAAAATCTAAAACATCCGAAGCGCGCGCAGAACGTCGCAGCAAATTGGCAGATAAAGCAGATAAATAATATCTGAAAATAAATCGTGCAGGGGGATGCGCCCCTGCACAAATCGTTCTTTTATAAATATGGGAGAAATTACAATGGCAGAAATTACAGCAAAATTAATTCAAGAATTGCGTGAAAAAACAGCCGCAGGTATGATGGATTGTAAAAAAGCATTGATGGAAAATAATGGTGATATCCAGGCTGCTGCAGATTGGTTGCGCCAAAAGGGTATTGTAAAGGCCGCGTCTAAGGCCGGTCGTGTTGCGGCGTCTGGTTTGGTAACGGTTGTAAAATGCGATAATATGGGTTGTGTCGTCGAAGTTAATGCAGAAACAGACTTTGTTGCAAAAAATGAAAAGTTCCAAAAGTTGGTCGCAGATGTTGCCACCAAGGCGATGGAAATGCAGGGTGATTTTGATGCAACATTAAATGCCGTCAAAGATGATATCGCAGCAACTATTTCAACAATTGGTGAAAATATGAATTTGCGCCGCGTTGCAAAAGTTAGTGGTGATAAAATCTTTACATATATTCACAATGCGTTGGTTCCGGGTATGGGACAAATTGGTGTTGCGGTTGCAATTAATGGTACAGATGCGGCAATTGATGAAATTGGTTCAAAAATTGCAATGCATATCGCTGCGACAAAGCCAGAATTTATGACGGTTGCAGATGTTGATCCGGTGGCCGTAGAACGCGAAAAGAAAGTGTTTGTTGAATCTGGGGCAACGGCCGGTAAACCTGAAAACATTGTTGAAAAAATGGTAGAAGGTCGTATTAAAAAATACTATGGCGAAAGTGTTCTGGAAGAACAGCCATTCGTTATGGATCCATCAAAAACTGTCAAAGATGTTGTTGCCGCTGCGGGTGGTAAATTGGCAGGTTATGCATATTTCGTATTGGGCGAAGGTATTCAAAAACGTGAAGATAACTTGGCCGACGAAGTTGCAAAAATGTTGGGATAAATATCGTTCATTTTATAATGTACGACAAAAGACCGCCTGTGTGGCGGTCTTTTTGTTGACAAAACGCAAAAGTGGTGTATGATTTGGCGCATGATAGATATAAAAAAAGCATCTTTGTACTATGGTGCCAAGACGGGTATTTATAAACATCTGTACGAGGTCTTTGGTGAATTTTCGCCGGCGTATACATTATCTAATGAATTTTTAGATGAAGCCATGGGATTTCTAAAACCCCAGGGACAATCTGTTTTGACGGTCGCAGGCAGTGGAGATCAGGCTTTTTGGTATAAATTGTATGGCGCGTCGCATGTGGATACTTTTGATATTTCATATTGTGCCCAGGTCGTAATGAATCTTAAAACGTGCGCACTGCAAAATATGAATAGGGATGAATATAAAAAATTTACAAAATCTCTTAGAGATGCAGATACAGAAATTTGTGATATGCCGGGGTATGAAAAAATATCTGATAGGCTGGACCGGGAAACAAAGGGTTTTATTGACGGTATGCGTGGCTGCCGGTGGCGATTGAATGGCGGATATATATTGAATATATTAAGTGAATCAGAATATCAGAATTTACAAAATACAATACGTGCGCCTTTTAATTTTATATGGTCAGATGTTTTTGATTTGTCGGGATGTGTGACTGAAAAATATGGCCGAAAATATGATCAGATATATCTGTCTAATATTGTGCAGTATAATTGCACGTATGAAAAACTGATTAAATTGATAACCAGTTTGCTGCCGGTGTTGAATGATAACGGAATGATTATGCTGTTCGTGACACCGTTTTTGAAGTATGATGAGGTGTCTACTATTTGGTCTGTGGCGGATGCGCTAAAAAAATTTGTGTCGATAAGAATTGATAAAGTGGTTCAGCAACAGTATGTGTTAGTTAAAAAATTATAACTTGTTTATATCTGTTATAACCATGATACCATCTGATTCCCATTGGGGTACCAAGGTTTCTAGATCCATAATATTTGTTGATGCCAGGTAAAGTACCGGGGTTGTGCCGTTTTGGGTTGCAACTGATTTTACAATCTGGACAGGGGATGGACATGATTTGCCGGTTGCAAACCATGTGTCTGAATCTGTTACCCAAAAATCAGGGTCACTGTGTGTGATGATGGACAGTTTATCTGTTGTGATAACGTTATTGTTGTTTACGTATTTTTGCCCCTGTCTGTCAAGGTATGCGATAACGGCCGAATTGTCAAAGGTGTATTCAGGTGTTTGGGCGGATGTTTGGGGTGTGGCGGTGTCGTCGTTGTCAAAACTGATATCTGTAAATACAGGAACAGAATCCGATTCGTCTGGTGTATCATAGCCGGGTGTATCTGCAAATGATATGTCAAAGTCCGCCGGCAGTGGAAATGGGTCTTCGGTTGCGTCAGGGGTGACGGATGTTTCAGGTGTCGCGGTTGGTGCGGTTTCAAAATTTAGTGATTCTATGTTGCGCAGTGCGCGTATATATACGCCGCGTATTTCACGTGGAACGTCCGGTGATATTTCGGGGGTGTCAGATTTTTGTTCGGGTTCTGTTGATGCTTTTTCTGGTTCAGGGGCCGGTTTTCGGGTGTTTTTTTTAAGCTGTGGCAGTTTTACAGCAGGCAGACTGATTAAGTATTCGTTCTTGCGTGTGGTTATGACCGTGGTCGCAACATACAGGGGCAGGGCGGCCAATAATAATATCCCAAAAACAAATCCTGGGAAACCGCGCAGTTGCGCATGTGCCAGGCGGTGCCACTGGGTATCGTTAAATATGTTAAAATTGAACAGATAATACAAAACGGCCCACATCAGAAATATATAACAAAGTGTCCATATAAATGGCTTTTTGTATTTTTTTAATATTTCTAGCAATTTCTTCATAGTTGTATTATAGACAACAATAACAATTTGTCAAATGTATAAAAATAAAGTTTTTTATCTAAAAAGTACTTTTTTTATGCCCCTTTTTATGGCATAATATAAGGGATAATAGGGAGGAACTTTATGTCGAAATTTTTAAAAGTATTTGGTTTATATGCATTGGCTGCGGGTGTGTGCGCGGTTGCAAGTGGCGCAAATGCAGCGCCGGCAACAGGACGCGCAGGCTATGCAAATGTTCGTTCAGGTATGGGTGGTGCGGCGGCGCCAACCACGGCACGTATGCCCAGTATGCCAACATTAACGCTGAATAATGTTGGAAATATTTCAACAACTGTTCCTGAAAATAATAATGGTGGTGGTAATACACCTGGGCCAAATGTTCCGACTGATAATCCAGATAACCCGTCAAATGAATGTCCAGATGGGGGGGTGAAAAATTCTGATTATACAATAGAAACGTGTATGAATGATTTAGAGGCATGTATAAATAACGGCGCATTGCCAAATGGTATGAACGATATGTTCAATGAAGATGTTCGTAATGCAATTATAAATGGTATGGGATTGTGTTCCGCACAGGTCGACAGATGCAAGGAAAATGTTCGCCGTAATTGTGAAAATGTTTATAAAAACTCAACTGCGGTTTGGATTGACTTTAATTCCCGTCGTGTTCAGCCACAATATTATAACTTTGTAATAGGCAAGACCGGTTTGACACCAAATCAGGCGGAAAATACATGTCTGTTGCTGGACAGAAATGTTTATGGTTCGTCTTTTGCGGCACTGAATGCGAAAAATGTTGTGACAAATGAATATAAGCAAACTGTTGGTGCGTATAATTCACAGATGAATAATACCCTGACCAAGGATAATCCAATTGGCCCAGATGTAAATACCAATGGGGCGGTTGATGCACAGCGTGGGCACTATGCACGTTGGGATGCGACAACTGCGACATGTTATATCCGCGTGGCGGCATATAACAAGGATAAGCATATTACTAACAGTTGGTTGTTTGGCGCCGTGGGCGATGATCAGCCGGCCGAAGTATGGCAACCCGCAGGTTCGTCTTTTACATGTAACAAAGATTTATTCGGGTTTTCATTGATGAAAGATACGGCAACTGTGGCGGTGGTCGGTGTTGGCAGTGGTGCCGTTTTGGGGGCAAGTGTTGGTGCAATGTCTGGCCATGGCGATCGGGCGTTTGATTGTAATAACAAGCAAAATCTAAAAAAATTGTCAGAATCCTTTAAGTCAGCTGGCACTGTTGCCAAGATAAATGAATTTTTGACAGACCCAATAAAAATAGGCTCTGATTTAACCGTTGATCAATGTACGGAAGTGGTTGATTTGTATAACAAGTACTATGAATATGATGTTATGGTGTCTCGTTGCGAAAACGGTGTTAATGTTAGAACTGTTATCGAAGGCATGTTGGATTGTGGCGATGAAACAAACTTTCAATCATGTTTAGATCAGGTTATCGCACTTAAAGGTACCGGCGAAATGTACGAAAACAATGACCTGTTTGAATACTGCAAGGATAATCCCGCAATACAAAATGAACAGCAATGTGTAAATCATTTGGCTGCGCTGATAGAACAGGGTGCGTTGACCCATTATAATCAGACGATATTAGGCAGTTGTTCGTTCCATGGTTTGAACAAGGTTATCAAAAATGGCAGCAAAATTACCTGTGGTGGCGGAAATAATGATTGTCGTACGCCCCAGCAAATGCGTGCAGAGTTAAATCAATTGAAATCTTTGATTAATTCTGCGGAAATTTTGGCCGGTGACAAGTCTAACTATGGCAAGGCAATTGGTATTGGAACGGCGGTTGGTGTTGGTGCCGGTGGTTTGGCCACAGCGATTACGGCCTTGGTTGAACAAAGTAATATTTCGTGTCATGTTGGCGACGGTTTAAGTACTGTTGGTTTGAACAAGGCGTATAACATTGAAACTTTGAAAGATTACTATGTGAAATGGAATTTGCATTTGCCAGATACAGTTACGCCAACCGCGATTGTGACAGATTGCGCGTCGTGGACCAGTGCATGCGGTACGATTACAAATGCGTCTATGTGTGCCCAGGCCCAGATAAATTACAAACCGGCCACTGGTTCGATGATGGCAATACCGGCCGCATGTGCGGTCAAGGGCAGTGTTTGTGCCGAAAATACGCCGGTGGCGACATCGTATGGTGTATGTCCTTAATTAAGAAATCGCCCGTTTGGGCGATTTTTTATTGTCTTTGGTTGGGCCGGTGCGGGGTATGGGTAAAAACCAAGATTTTACTTGATTTTTGTTAAATATTTGTCATAATTGACGTCGTTCCTGCTGGCAACATGGGGTTGTTAGCTGATATAAACCAAAGGAAATAAAATGGCTTATTACGAAAGTGTCTTGGTTTTTCGCCAGGACTTGACCGAGTCGCAGGTAAAAGAAAAGGCGGCAAAATTTACAGAAATCATCAAAGAACTGGGTGGCGATGTTAAATCCACAGAATTCTGGGGGTTGAAGAATTTGGCATACATCATTCGCAAAAATCGCAAGGCGCATTATGTTATGTTGAATATTGAATTGCCAGGTGCCCAGATCAAAGAATTGGAACGTCGTTCACGTATTGACGAAGACGTTATCCGTTTCTTGAATGTGCGTGTTGAAGAATTGTCTACAACACCTTCTATCATGATGAAAAAGAATACCGAGGAGGCAGAATAATGGCAGTTCGTGCAGCAATTTATCGTAAAAAATCTGATCCATTAAAGGACAAGGTTATTGACTATAAAGATACCAAGACATTGTTACATTTTATCACAGAACGTGGTAAAATCTTGCCATCACGCATCAGTGGCGTTTCACAAAAGGCGCAACGCAAATTGGCCAAGGCCATTAAACGCGCACGTCATTTGGGTTTATTGCCATTTGTTCGTAACAATTTGGGTTAAAAATAAATTCTGTGGTTGTTGGGTGTGTTCGGATACACCCGACCGCCGGCATGGTTTATTTTTATAAATATTTGGGATGATAAATCCCTAACTTAGAAAACATAAGGACAGATAAAATGAAAGTTATTTTGACAGAAAAAATTACAAAATTAGGCAACATTGGCGACGCTGTTGAGGTTAAGACAGGTTATGCACGTAATTTCTTGTTACCAAACGGCAAGGCGATGCGTTACACACGTGAAAACGTTGCATTGTTCGAGGCGCAAAAGGCAGAATTAACCGCACGTCAAGAAGCAGCCAAGAAATCAGCCCAGGCAAACGTTGATTTGGTCAAGAATGCAAAATTACACATGATTCGCCAGGCGGGTGACACAGGTCAATTGTATGGTTCTGTATCAACACGTGACATTGCGCGCATGTTGAAAGAGGTTGCGGGTGTATCTGTGGAATCAGCCCAGGTATTATTGGGTGCCCCAATTAAATCTGTTGGTGCATTTGATACGCAAATTGCATTACATCCAGATGTTATTGTTCCTGTTAAAATCTATGTTGCCCAGACCCAAGACGAAATTGACGCATTGGTTTCTGGTAAATCTTTGACATTTGGTTCTAAAAAGGTTGAAGAAGCAACAGCAGAGCCGGTCGCAGAACCTGTTGCCACAGAGGCGACATCCAAAGATGCGGTCGCCACAGAAGTGGTTGCAGACGCAGAATAATTCTTGGATGAATAAGAATAAAAATCGTCCGTTTTGGGCGATTTTTTTTGGTCGGATGATAGGAGGGTTTTCTCATTGCGGGGGTTAAAAGTAATATGATAAAATGCCTAAAACCGTTGGGTTTTATCAGATTCCGGGGGGGTAAAATCCCTGGGATAGGTTGCATTGCCGTAGATCCAGTTGGTTTTGCGTGGTGCACGTCTGCCCCGTGGGTGTTCAACAACGACAACGGATCGGCGGACGATTGCGCGTCCAATTGCGCGAACAACTGTGCGAACAACCTGCAGAACGATGACGTGAACAATCGCGCGTTCCGTGCTGCGGTGTTCGGGTCGCTTGGCTCCTGGGGACAAAAGTTTTGCTGACCTGTGGGACAAAGTGTATGAACACTTTTCAGACGCCAGAAAACATCAGTGTCTGTTTTATGTTGTGCCGTTTTGTACCAAAAGGCGGGGTGGTGTAACCTGTTTGGATATGCGGAAATAAATCATATCCTTACGAACACATTGCACAGGGAACATCTGGGTTGGTAGTCGTCATGGCGAAGACCCTGGATGTTCAATTTGGAATAAGAAATAACACAGAGAGAGAATAATTATGACCATTGATGAAATAAAAAAAATAGATGTTGATGGTTTGCAGACTTTTGCGATACTGGCGCATGACAAATTGCCAATGCCGGGCAACAAGAAAAGGCTGGAAGAAATTCTGAACAAACCAATTGTGATTTTGGATTTCAGACTGTCAAAGTCTAACAAGCGTGAAAATTCTGAATGTTTACAGATACAATTTTTATGTGACGGTGATGTTTTTGTTTTATTTACCGGCAGTGTGGTCCTTATTGACCAGATAAAGTCGGTCAAGGACAAATTGCCGTTAAAAACGACGGTGATAAAGGTAGACAAATATTATTCTTTTTCGTGATGTTATGAAGCGCTATAAGAATTTGTGGGACGAATTTATTTCGATGGAAAATTTAGAATCGGCCGCCAAAAAAGCGGTATTGTCTAAGAAGTCCAAACGTCCGACACGTTTTTTTCTGCGGCACAGACAGGAATTATTAAAACGCCTGCAACAGTCTTTGATTGACGGGACGTTTAACACGTCTGAATACAAGATAATCAAGATTTACGAACCCAAAGAAAGATTGATATACGTATTGCCGTTGTATCCTGATCACATTGTGCACCATGCGTTGATAAATATTTTGGGGCCGATATGGATGCGGTCATTTGTGCGCGATTCGTACGCGTGCATTCCGGGCAAGGGCCTGCACAAGGCGTCCCAGGCGATTATGCGCTTTGTCCGGCGGAACAAATATGTTCTGCAATGCGACATCAGAAAATTTTACCCCAGTATTAACCACGAAATTATGTTTAACATAATTCGGCGAAAAATTGCGGACAAAAGATTATTGGGGGTATTGCGCAATATAATATGGTCGTGTGGTGGCGAAACGAATCTGCCGATTGGCAATTTAACCAGTCAATGGATGGGGAATGTATATTTGAATGAATTAGATTATTTTGTAAAACAGCAATTACATTGTCGTGATTATATAAGATATTGCGATGATTTTTGTTTGTTTTCCAATGACAAGCGTATTTTGGCACAATACCAGGAACGTTTATCCCAATATGTGCGTGATGTATTAAAACTGGAATTTTCCAAGGCTGTGATTTATCCGGTGAATCGTGGTGTAACGTTCATAGGCTATCGTCATTTCAGGAAATTTATAATGTTGCGCAAATACGGTGCAAAAAAATTAAGGAAACGCGTTTTAAACATAGCCCGTTATAATGACACGACCCCGTTGGCGGTTGGCCAGTTGGCATCATATCACGGTTGGGTAAAATGGTGTTCCAGTTATAATTACCTGCAAGACATTTGTTATCGTGTAAAGCATATATCACATAACATGTATGATTTTATATGTACCGGATTGATGGGTAAAAAAAAGAAAAAACGGCACTGACACCAGTGGTTAGTGGTTAGTGGTGCTGACGCTAGTGGTTAGTGGTTAGTGGTGGCAGGATGATTTTTTTCCTGTGTTCGTTATAAAAGCACTTAAAAACCTTGTCATTGCGAGGGAACGCAG
>JAZSAG010000021.1:0-10629 GCA_045601765.1 Candidatus Enterousia sp.
ACAGCTACTACCATAGCAATTAGTAATTCAAACCATTGTAGCATTTCACCATGTACTGTTTTATATTTCTTTTGAATTCTTTCTGCTGCTACTTGTATTTGTTCATCTGTTGACAGTGCCCAATCGCGTAATGCGGCCAAGATTCTGTTTCGCATTTCGCCGGCGCCGGCATTTGTATAGGTCAGACATAATATTCCATTTGTGTCACAATCTTTGCTGCGGAATAAAATGCGTAATAAACGCTGGACCAGTACGCTGGTTTTTCCAGTTCCGGCATTGGCCTGGACCCATACGTTTTCTGTGGGTGTGGCGGCCATATCTTGTTCTGGTGAAAGAATATGTTTTTTTGACATTTCTGTTCTTGCTTTATTGTTTAGATTCTAGTATAAATTCATACGAACTGCAAGTTTTATAAAAAATATATTTGATATAGGGGGAAAAGATGGATTTGTTACAAGTGTTGGTTATATTGACTTGTGTGCTTAGTGGTCTTTTGGGCGTTGTGTTGGTTGTGTTGTTCTTTGTGTCCAGAAAAACACAAAAGACTATGCAATCTGTTGTTGATATTATGGTTAAGCCAGAGCGTGCCAAGGTTGGCGAAGCGGTACGTGTTTTAAATACTATACTGGCAGAAGAAATTTTAAAGATAGAACAAAGTTTTCAAAAAATGCGCGATACGTTGAAATCGCAAATTGATTATGCGAATGAATTAAAAGATGCTTTGTCTGTGCAAAACGATAAACTGGTTGGTATTGCCGAAGATGCTACGAAAAAATTAGTTATGATGTCGGGGCGTTTAGATAATACTGTGTCTGGGTTAAACGGTATTGTAGAGTCGCAATCATGGGCGGATATAAAAAATACAACTGAAAATTTTAACAATACAATCAATGAATTATTGAATAAAGTTGATTCTGTTTCTAATGATGTGACCGGACGGACCGGCCAGATACAATCACAGATGGAAAACTGGATAAAAGGCGGATCGGTTTTGTCTGAAACCCTGGAAACACAGTTTGATAAAAACACGAATCAAATGAAAGATATGAATGCAGAAATTGAAAAAATGCATGTTGGTTTATCTGGACTGGCCAAGTCAACCGCAGATGGATTTAATGATATGAAGTCTGCGTCTGCAAATTATGAAGATGTATTGATACGCAATGACAGGTTGCTGGATGGTTATTTAGAAAAAATAGATACTTTCGGTAAACAGGCAAAAAAGCAACTTGTCAGTCAGACAAATGCACTGTCAGACACGGCAAATGTTGTTGCGGGGCAAATACGCTTGGTTGAAACGTCCATTGATAAACAGTCAGAAAAACTGGCAGATGTTGTCGAACATTTAATGCGGTCCGCAACATCGACCGAGGGCGCAGTGCGCGGTGTTTCCGAAGAATTGGTGGCGCTGACCAATATGTTTGACGGCAAGGTCAAAGATTTTACCACAGATGTTGTGTCTGAATTAAAGACCGTGTCTGGGGTTGCGGATGTTACATTGGAAAATACGCGTACCACTGCGACCGCGTTTTCTGAATCGGTCAAGACAATGGCGGCCAGTGTGCGCGAAACGCTGATGGAAATGAATACTGCGCATACCCAGTTGTCCGGCCAGTCGGCAAGCCTGATAAAAATGTCAAATGATACGGCGGCGCAATTACAACCACTGTCAGAATTGATTGAAAGATATTATAGCGCCCTGCCCGATTTGGCGCGCGGTTCCCTTGAAACCAGCCAACAACTGGAGGGGGTTGTCAGCAGTTTGACCGACAAATTAAATCAAATGAAAGAAACAGTGGCGGAATCTACGGGATCTGTTTCTGAATCAGCCGATAAACTGGGTGAGTTAGCGGGTGAATCGCGTCAGCAGATGATAGATTTAATGTCTGATTATGCCAAGGCTGTGAATACAATGCAAACATTGAACAAGCAAATGATGGTGGCACGTGCGTCTGCACCAATGGATGCAATAAAGGCAACCCCCAGTACCCCAATTGGTCATATCAGTTCACAGGACTTTATGGCGCAAAGTGAACAGTTGTTGGCGGGATTGCATGAACAATCTATGGATTTGACGCGTGTTGCCGGGGCCGAAATTCCAGATGTCGTATGGACCAAATATCATGCCGGGGACAAGGCTGTATTTTCCAAGTGGTTGGCAAAAATGTTTGCGGCGGCCGATAAAAAGAGAATTCGTGACATGATAAAATCTGATGCCGTATTCCGCAGACAGGCCACACAATTTGTGCGCAGTTTTGACAAGGTGTTAAATATGGCTAATCAGACAGATAACCCAAATAAAGTGTCTGGGGCGCTGATTAAGACTGATTTAGGACATATTTATATTGCGCTTAAAAGTTACGTTTAAAACGCCCCGCCCCAATGGGGCGGTTTTTGTTTATGAATCTTAAGATACATTTTTTATTTTTATGTCTTGTATGACGATTGTGTTTTTGATAATATATTAAACAGATTTACAGGGATGTAAATCGGGGACTTAGAAAATCCCGAACAAAGTGGTGCGGTCCGCATCAAAATCCGACGACGGGTCGTTTTTGACCTGTGCTTTACCCGACCCTTTTATGGTCGGGAAGCCCCGATGATAAGGCAACGCCAAAAGTCGGGGGTCATTCTTTGTTATGATTTTCTAACTTCCCGACCACTGTTATTTTCAGTGGTTTTGTTTTTAAACAAACACAAGGAGATAGAATCATGCAAAAAATATTATCCAGTGCACTAATAATGGCAATGGTGTCAATTGGCGCATACGCGGCGGATGAAATGATAACGGGTGGCGCGAATACCTGTACGGTGGACGTATTGGGCGTGTCGGCGGATGGCGCCACGGCAAATACGATTGCGGTGTGGAGTATCGATAAATACACATTGGCGCCGGGTGAATATTTAAACGTAACCGAAACGTCGGTTGAGCCGGCAGCATGTCCGCCCGGGTCATATTGCGTTGGTGGCGCAGATTTTACGGTTGATAATGCGGCAACCAGTATTGCGACGTGTCCAACCGAATATCCAAATTCCAGGGCGGGCGCCGGCGCGCAGACGCAGTGTTATACGGCGTGTACGGTCGCCACGGCAAATATTGCGCACGCGACGGCGGTCGGCGGTAATGATTACTTTGGCGACGGTGCGGATGCATGCTTTGCCACGGACTGCGATACGGGGTATCATGTGGATGGTGATGTAGAAATTATTGAAAGGACGCCGTTGATACCGGTCGATTATACGTTATCTGGTGATGGATATGCTTATATTGATGCCGGCGGTACATCCGGTAATAGTAACTTGACTGATGCAGGTTTGGCCGAAAACAACACATGGGCTGCAAATTTTGATTATGGCATGGTATATGGTAAAGCGAGTTGTCAACCGCTTGCGGATAACATGGCAATAGATTTTATGTATGCAAACTATGGGTCTGTGCTTGGAGGTACAATGACGATAGAAATGTTTAAAGCAGGTTTGGAACCGTTAACAGAACCGTTATTTACAGACTATGCAGTTAATTTATTAATTGGTGTTATGAGTGGAAATAATGAAGCAATAATTTTAAATGAAGCTATATATACAGTATTTGGAAACAAGCAAAATACTAACTATAAAATTACAGATGCTGGTCGGTTCTGTTATTGTCAAATGGATAGTTTTGCACAAATAAGTGAAGCCAAGCTCGAAAAAACAAATATAATTTCTGCACCATGGGTGGTCGCCGAAGAGTTTGGGTCAGAGAACATTTGCGCGTCCAGGTGCGCGTCTTACTGTGCGGGCTCCCTGCAGAGCGATGGCGTGATCTCTCGCGCGTTTCGTGCGGCACTGTTCGGTGCATCAGAGGCACAAATATCTGGCATATGTACCGCGAATACCATCAATATTGACTGGAATCCGGATAATGGTGGTGAACATACCAAAAATATGTGTACATACGATGGTGAAGTCACATTACCAACCCCAGACCCAGTTAAACCAGGGTATACATTTACCGGTTGGAAGTTACTGGAAGAAACCACAACCGAGTAAACACAACCGCTTCCTTTTCTTTCGTTCGTATCCCCCGTGTCGGGGGATTTTAAGAAATTAAGCACTCCTGTCATCCTGTGGCTTGTTCGGGCCCCGCAAAAATGTAAATTTTTTTCCTTTGTCATCCTGGGGCTTGACCCCAGGACCCAGGTCATTCTGCTTTATTATACTAAGGCCAAACCTGGATCCTGGACTCAAGGTCCAGGATGACAGAGTAGAATAATAGACTGGATTGCCACGGTCACTTCGTTCCCTCGCAATGACAAAGAAGTATTTGTGCCAGGTGTGACAAAAAAACAATCTGTGTTGTAAAAAAGGATAAAAACACCTGTGCATATATGGCAATGTGTTCTGGTTGTGTGTTTGTTTTCCTAAATATCTGGTGTTTAAATACGTGTTTTTATGTTGCCATGTTGGTTTTCTGTTGTGTAAAGAGGTAAACAAGCATATTATTTAACCCAATAATCGTTATTTGACGTTCTGTGATTAAAAAAATACCCCATTGGGGTATTTTTATTTTGTTCTTGGGTTCATTATTATTGTTGGAATGTCGTGTTTGTATTTTTCCAGCATCGCGATATGTCTGGTCAGTTTTGGGTCGTATATACCCAATCGTGGCTTTAAATGATAATCAATGTTTAAACCAACGTCTGCAAAGTCTTGCGGTGTACATGTGTTGGCACGGCGTACGTCTAAATCGTTTGGCATATTGGCACGCTTGGCCGCCGTTTCTAAATTGGTGTCGGGGCCCTCGAAAAACGCGGTGCGTATATTATAGTATTTCCCCAGGTCGTGTTCCAGAAACCAATTTTTAAGTTGTTGGGCGTATTTAGGTTGAATCACATCGTATGTTAAATTATGGCCCAGGTTTGTTACTATTTCTGTTTCTGGGATGCCGTACAGCCATTTTGGGGTGCCGGGGGTCCAAAAGGCTTCGTTCACCCACAGGTATGTCGCGAAATCAATCAGTTCAAATTGCGGTTCGGTCATGAAATAATATGGGTTGCCGTCGCTTTCGCCCGCGCGCATTGGACGGGTTGCGGCCGATTTAAGATTATAAAACAATCCGTCTGGCAAGGTGTTCTTGATAAAATATGATTTTCCTGTGCCCGACAGGCCTGTGCATAGTAATAATGTTTTTTTGTGCATGTTATTGTCCCTGTATAAACCCTGCAAAAATTTGCAGGGCATGTTGTTTAATCTTCTAAGAAACTGCGTAATTTACGGGCGCGCGTCGGGTGTTTCAGTTTATTCAGCGCCTTTTGTTCAATTTGGCGGATACGTTCGCGGGTAACGCCGATATATTCGCCGACCTCTTCCAGGGTGCTGGTTTTGTTAGTACTCATCCCAAAGCGTTGACGTAAAACGGTTTCTTCTTTTGGATCCAATTCAGACAGAATTTGCATGACAATCTTGCGCAAATTCTTTTGGGCCGCAGATGTAAATGGATTTTTGGCCGTTTCGTCTGCGATAATTTCAATACGCGAACTGTCATCTTCGGTGCCAACGGGGGCCTCAAGTGAAATTGGTTTAAGGTTTACTTTCATTGCCTTGTGAATTTTATCAACAGGCAAATAAATAATCTTGGACAATTCTTCGGCTGTTGGCTGGCGGCCATATTTGTGCATAAATTGACGGGTTGCACGTTGGATTTTGTGTATATTGTCAATCATGTGCACAGGAATACGAATTGTGCGGGCCTGATCCGCAATACTGCGTGATATGCCCTGTTGTATCCAGTTTGTTGCGTATGTTGAAAATTTGTTCCCCAGACGGTAATCAAATTTATCCACAGCCTTCATTAAACCGATGTTGCCGTCTTGGACCAGGTCTGAGAAGTCAAGTCCCAAACCGCGGTTGCTGGATTTTTTCGCGAATTTGATAACCAGACGCAGGTTTGCCTCGATCATTTCGCGTTTTGCGCGGGCGGCTTCGGCCTGGCCGCGACGGACCAATTCAACAACTTTTTTATATTCTGATGTTGGTTGACCTGTTTCGGTTGCAATTGCAATAATGTCTTCTTGGATTTTTAAGATGTCGTCGCCATGCTTTTTGGCAAAGTTAGCCCACGCGGCATTTTTATGTTTAGATAACTTTTTAACCCAGTTACGGTTCAATTCATTACCGGTGTATTCGGCCAAGAAATCTTCGCGTTTAATCTTGTTCGCCAATGCCAGACGTAACAGTTTGCCCTCCAGTCCCATCAATAACTGATCGCGTTTGGTCAATTGTTCCAGGATTTCTGCAATGCGGTCGTCGTTCAGGCGAATCTTGCTGACCGATTCAAACAGGTCAAGGCGCAATTTTGCGTACTTCTTTTCCAGGGTCATGTCAGGTGTGCTGGATTCGAACAAGATTTCCAGACGTTTTTTCTGCAATTTTTGCATACTGTTGAACGTGCGCTTGATTTTTGCGAACAAATCCAGAACCGTCGGCATCAAGGCTTCTTCCATTGCAGGAATCGGAACGCCAGATGTGCTGCGTGGCGTGTCTTCTTTCTTGATGTCGTCATCGTCATCGTCGTCCAAGTCTTCTTCGTCTTCTTCTGTGACGGTTGCATCAGCCAAATCGTCTAAATCGTCATCGTTTAAATCGTCAACGTGTTCAACGCCCTTGGATTTCAGGGTCTCAGACAGTGCCGCCAATGATTTTTGTTCAGATTCGCTGGAATACATAACCTCTAGATTTATGATATAACGCAGGCGGATGTCTTCGTTCAGCAGTTGCTGGTACCAATCAAGCATTGCCTGAATGGTCATTGGGCTTTCGCACAGACCGTATACCATCAGGCGGGATGCGGCCTCGATACGTTGGGCAATTGCCACTTCGCCTGCGGCGGTCAATAATTGAACGGTCCCAATTTGTTTCAGGTATGATTGAACAGAATCTTGGACACCCAACACCAAAGAGCCAGTTTGGCTGCGTTCCAACTGTTTGGCATAGTGTTCATAATCGTCGTCGTTGACGTCAACCTGTTCAGCGTCCGCATTTAACAGGTTGCGCGTTTTATCGCGTGGTTCGTCATCGTCTGTGTCATAATATTGGCCAATATCTTGGGGAAAATTATCTGTTTCAATAATTTCAAGTCCCAGATCTTGTTGAAAGAAATCCAATACTTCACTGTGCTCTTCGACCGGAACTTCGTCTGCGTCTGTGGCGGCGTCAAAGTCCATACGAGACATATAACCAACGTCCATCGCGTTTGTTGCCAACTTTTGCAGGTTTTCCGGCAAAGAATCTATCAGTAATTTGGTTGCTTCGTCCAATTTTTTAACCATAAATCAAACCTTTTGTCAAATTTGGTAAGACTGTTAAATTTATTTCTTCTTTTTTGCGGCGTTTGCGGCCTTTTTCTGTTCTTTGGCGACCGCGTCGTGTATTGCAAATTCAGATACCAGTCCCAGAACGATTGGACTTTGAATCTGGGTTTGAATCAATGAATAAGATTTATGGGTTTTGTTGCGAATGGATGTAACAGTTGGTTTTGTACTGTGCATCAGGTTTGCAATTTTGGTATCAGATAACATTGGATAATTTTTTATCATCCACAAAATTCCACCCAAACGGTTTTGACGGTGCATTTTTGGTGTGTATGCAATACCCTTTTTGTTTTGTTCTTGTTGCTGGGCGTCTACGATTTCTTGACGCAATGTCAGGCGCGCAGATTCATCAGCCTCGCACTTTTCAATGTCTTGGCGGGTCAATTGACCGGTCAGAATTGGATTCAGTGGTTGCAATTTATACGTTTCTGCATCGGCAATGTTTTTTACCTCAAGTTCGTGCATGCCGCAGAAATCTGCGATTTGTTCAAATGTAAGCGCCGTGTTTTCAATCAGCCACAACGCAGTAGATTTTGGCATATATGGATAGTTCATGAAAGTTCCCTTTGTAATTACGTGGGGTAATATACACTAATATTACCCAGATTTCAACAAAATTTTACGCTTTTTTTACGATTTTATAACCGTCTTTGCCGTCAAGAATTGTCCAGCCGGCGGCATCAATCTGGGTGCGCAACGCATCCGCAGTTGCCCAGTCTTTGTTTGCCTTGGCGTTTGCGCGCTGCTGGGCCAATGCCAGAATTTCCGCAGGTGCAGATTCTTTTTCCAAATCGGCCAACTTTTTCGCGCGGTCAATGAATTGCAGCCCCAGCAGGTCATCTGTAAATTCAATCAACGCCAATTTTGTCGCATTGTTGATGTCTGGGGATTTAATAAAATCTTGGACCAACACCAGTACAGAGGCGGTTTTCAAATTGTCCGACATTGCGGATAACATTTTATCGTGCCATGTGTTATATATAGCGGTATCTATTGGGGCCGCGGTTGGATTTAACAGTTCAGAAACCCTGCGGACCAGGTTTGCATAACCGTTGGCGGACGCATCCATTGTTTCCCATGAAAACGCCAGTTGTGATTGGTAATGCCCCAGTGCAACAAAATAACGGTACACCATTGGGTCATAGCCGCGTTTGCGTACGGCGTCCATTCCCAGAAATTCGCCCTTGGATTTAGCCATTTTTTCGCCGGATTTGTCCAACAAGAAACTGTAATGCAACCATGTGTTTACCCATGGCGCCCCAGTAATCGGTTCAGATTGCGCAATTTCATTTGCGTGATGTACACGCGACAGGTCTTCGCCCCCGGTGTGAATATCAAAATGATTACCCAGTAATTTCATGCTCATTGCGCTGCATTCTGCGTGCCATCCGGGAAAGCCAACGCCCCAGGGGCTGGCCCATTCCATTTGGCGTTTCGTGTCGGTTGGGGAAAATTTCCACAATGCAAAGTCTGTTGGATTGCGTTTGGCGTCATTAAAAACGATACGTGCCCCGGCGCGATTGCCAGACAATGAACCGCCCGACAGTGCACCATAATTTGCAAATTTAGATGTGTCGTAATAAATTCCATCGCCCGGTATTTCATATGTATACCCCAGTTCTTGTAATTTTTGAACCAAATCAATTTGTTCGGCAATGTAATCTGTTGCGTGTGGCATCACGGTTGGCGCAATCATATTCAAATCGTTAAAGTCGCGCATAAATTCGTCTTTGTAAAATTTCGCGATATCCCATACAGATTTATTATCGCGGGCGGCGCCCTTTTCCATTTTATCTTCGCCGGAATCATCTTCGTCATTGGTTAAATGTCCGACGTCTGTTATGTTCATAATATGGCGAACGTCATACCCATTGGCCAAAAACATACGTTTCAGAAAATCGTTATGTAAAAACGTGCGCAAATTTCCCAGGTGTGTATAGTGATAAACAGTCGGACCACACGAATAAAAACCAACCTTGCCAGGTTCCAGTGGTTTGAATTCTTCCAGTTTTCTGGTCATTGTGTTAAATAATTTTATTGTCATAACGTGGTCCTTTTATCAATGTGATTTAACAGAATATTAGTAATTGTATACAATAAATGCAAACAAAATCGGTTTGCAACAGCGAAATTAACAACAACAGTAAAGATTGATAAATTTTATTGTCATTTTTCTAGAAAAACTGGCGGAGCGTATAGGACTCGAACCTATGGACCAAAAAATTCGGTCACAGATTAGCAATCTGCTGCATTACCACTCTGCCAACGCTCCGCATCGTGTGCATGCCATTATATATTTTTTGAAAAATAATTGCAAGTGATAAAAACATCTTTTTATATTGACAAATATTATGTTTAGTGTATCCTTTGTGTCGTTATGAAAAGTAAGAATAAAAAGCATTTTTACAAAATGATTATGATGCAATCATCGTTCTTTGTCAGGGCTTATGGCATCACCGAACCCGAAGAATTATGCCCGGGGCGGGTTTTTCGTGCCCACGGCATACCAATGGAATGGTGTTTGTGGACGGACAACAATGGTGATACGGTGCCGCGCGTTTGTATGTTTAACAGGCAACCATTGATTCATTTTTGTGATAATATGATTGATATGCTGATGTGGTATTGGGTTGGCATGGATGATTACACATCATATCGCGAGATTTATTTTTATGAAGTTATTCCATCAGTGCCCTATTACAAAAAACAATGCACAGACGATAATGCACTGTATCAATGTGGCGCCCGGGCGATTAGAATTAAACGCCAACTAAGCACCGGTGACGTTATGCGTATTGCATTAAAGGAAATTAACAAAAATCCAGACGAAATAATAAATCGATATCCAAATCACAATATGTTAAAAATAATGATGCGCATTCGCGACGATATCGCAAACAAGCGGTAAAATATTTGATTTTTATATTTTTATTGTTATAATAGGTTCTGAATCCAAAGGGATTTGGGTTCGGGTTGTCAAAAAGCCCATATAGGTTCGGTGCGAAGGCATCGTTATATTACAGATGTTTCGGTGTTTTTGCACCGTTATCATCCCTGACACATGGTCGGGGGGCTGGGGTTATAAAATACGGGTAACCGGAAAGCCACAGAGTCATTAACCTATATGATTTTTTGAACCTCCCGACCGTCAATATTTTGGCGGTTTAATTTTACGGGCGGTTTATGACGATGAAACATAATGCAAATCAATAATATTTTGATTTTTATGTTTTTATTGTTATAATAAGTTCTGAATCCAGAGGGATTTGGGTTCGGG
>JAZSAG010000022.1:0-7291 GCA_045601765.1 Candidatus Enterousia sp.
GACCATGTTGCAATCGTGTTCGCCGTTGCGCCATCCGCCGACACGCCCAGTACGTCCACGGTACATGTACCCGCGCCACCGGTGATTTTTTTATCTGGGGTGGTTGTGTCTTCTGCGAACGCCGGTGCGACCAATCCAGCCAATAATACGGTTGTTAAAAACAAATTCTTTTTCATATCTTCCTTCCTTGGTTTGCGTGGTGGTTTTGTAAAAACAAAACCACTGAATTTATGCAGTGGTCAGGAGGTTCAAGACAATCGTAAAGAATTGTGTGCCTATTCGATATATTCAGCAACCCTCCTGACCATTGGGCCAGGAGATTATTCGTCCCAGAATACAAAAAACACGCCACGCGGCGCGTCATTTACCCCAGACGCTTTACGAAGGGTCTTGACACCCTATCATCAATAACCACTGATGACATAGCAATTTTATCAAATATGAACTTTTCCCGCAAGGATAAAATATTTCAGTGGGCAAACCTGTAACAAATCACCACCATAAAAAAATGCCCGTTTGGGCACTTTTTTTTTATATCTTTAACTTTTTCTTCATTTCTTTTAAAACCGGGACGTCTATGCCCAGGGAATCTGCACGCTCTATCAAACCGCACAGGGCGTAAATACCCTCAACCGTGCCTTGGGGGGCTTCGCCACGTGCAATCGCGGCACCGCCCGAGAAATTACGGCTGGTCGGACTGGTCGCGGACAAGAACAAATCACCCAAGCCACATAAACCTAGAAACGTTACCGTTTCAGCCCCAGACGCAACACCAATCGCAACAATTTCATCCCAGGCACGCGTAAATAACAATGCACGCTCATTTTCACCAGAAACAGCAACACTGTTATAGCCACTTATCAAAGATGTCGCATTCTTGCCAACACCACAGATTTCTGTGCCAATTACGTCGTGACTGTCAACCAAATACAATTTATTTAACACATCATGCGCAGCATTTATCGCAGCAGGCGTGCCCGCAATGTTTGAACCGGTTGGAACGCCCATGGCAACCTCGGCCGCAAATTGTGGGCCAGATAATACGCCAAAATCTGTGCATTCTGGTAATTCTGCCTGTAATATTTCAGACATAAATTGACCGGTTGAACTTTCTGCGCCCTTGGTGCAAATAATTACAGGTTGGCCATTATAAAATTCACGAACATTACGCAACGTGCCACGAAAATACGCAGATGGCGTCACAATTAACCATACATCAACGTTTTTTAATTCGCCTGCATCTGTGGTCACCCGCAAATTTTCAGGCATTGTAACGCCGTCAAAATGCCTGTATTCGCCATCATACGACCATAATAACACATCTGAACCACCACGGGCAGACACAATCCCCAGCGCAGTGCCCCATGCACCCGCACCAATTACACCTGTTTTCATTTTAGTTTCCTTAGTTTTCTTTCAATTTCAGGGACGACCACTAATCCATCATCAGATAAATCGATTGCACGCATGTATGCGTCGCGGGCACTGTCATAATCACCCACCAATACATACATGTCCCCCATGTGCACAAATAACGAAGATTGCGTTTCTAACATCACACTGATGCTTTCCAGTAAATCCAAAGACGCAAGTGGACCTTCGCGGACAGCAACAACATTGCACAACGTATCCCACGCCATAATGTTCGTCGGATTATACGTTATCAATTGCATCGCGTAATCGTACGCAGTTTCTATATTCTTGTTTTGGGCCGCCCACAGTTTCGCCTGTAAAGAACGCATTTCTGCATCGGCAACCAAAACAATAAACGTTTCGTCCAAATCATCCTGGGCCGCACGGTAATCACCAAACGCATAATAAACATACGCACGACTTTTCAAGAAAAACGCCCTGCCCTGCTCATCCAGATTTTCATCCGACATCGCATTATTTATCACAGATAACGCCGCACGCTTGCGACCTATTTGAATATAATGTCCAACCAATTTGTTTAACGCCGGAACAAACAACGGATAATCTTTTACAACTTTTTTTAAACTGGCAATATCGCCCGTCTTGTCCGCATCGCGTAACACGGTAAATAAATAAAATGGACTGGAACGGTCAATTGTTTTAAACAATTCATGATAATCACCGCCGTTGGTATAAAAATACTGGCCCAGATAATAATTTATTGCATCTGTATTCTGGGCAAACGATGGCGCAGAAATCTGGGCAAAACGCAACATTAAAACAGCCATATCAGAATGCATCAAAATCTGGGTGTGCGAAACAGTCTGAACCAAACTGAACGCCATTTGATTCGCATAACCAGAATACGCATTCCAATCTGGAATCGTATCATATTCCAACATGAACATGCCAACAGGACGCGATGTAAAATCTTTGCGTAACGTGTCCGCTAAATCTTGCCTGTTGTGATGCGTGTAAAAAGACATCAAATATAAATAATCATTTATATTCATAAAACTTGTTGAAACAGATGAAAAATGCTCAATCGCCTTGTCTGTATCGCCCAGTTCTGCATATATCTGGCCACGAATAAATGATTTCCACGAATCGTTTGTTGGTAAATCATCAATGAATTTAAATGTGTTCGTACGCCAATTGTTCGCAATCGCAGGCCATATACGAAATGGTGCAACCAACGCGGAATCGTCCGTTTTGTGACGCGCATGTAATGCAGCCCAATCGCCCTGATTGACCAAATACGCATCATAAACAAACCGGGCCGGCAAACCTTTGTCCTTGGACAAAGAAGCGGCATTTTCCGGCATAACACCATTTAAAAAGCCTGCAATCGTTTGGACATCGGAAACAACAGGTAATTCTGTGTCTTGCAGTTTATCTGAATAAATCATGGCAGATTCAAAATCATTCGTCAAAATCGCATGCTGGGCCGCCAGAAAATTACCAAACTTAGTGTCTGGCAAAACCTGGTCGTGTTGTTCAACATCTGGGCGGTGCAAACGACTTAACGTAATACCACCAACAATACCAATCAGTGCAGGCAATACATATATAAAAAATGTTTCTTTTTTCCTCATAATTATGATAAAATAACACGTATGATTAATAATGTCAAATTTGAACAATACGCTGAAATGTTGCGTGATTGGTCTGGACGTATGAACCTGGTCGCGCCCAGCACACTGTCAGATATAGAAAACAGACATTTCGCAGATTCCGCACAGTTGGCAGATGTCTTGCCAAAAAACACCAACATTATCGATTTGGGCAGTGGCGCCGGATTCCCAGGCGTCGTGTTGGCAATATTGGGATGGAATGTAACATGCATCGAATCAATCGGGAAAAAGACTAAATTCTTGTCGGCCGTCAAAGAAAAACTGGGACTGAGTAACCTGACAATTTACCATGGTCGCGTCGAAGATTTTGTCCGGCTTTTACCGGCAAAAAGCGACAATTTTGTATTCACCGCACGCGCATTTGCACCACTGGTAAAAATAATGGATTATGTTGCCAAAACAAAACACCCCATGTTTTTATTAAAGGGACGTGACGTCGAATCAGAAATCAATGTCGCACAAAAAAAATATAAATTCGATTATGAATTAACCCCATCTAAAACAGGTGACGGATTTATCACCGTGATAAAATTTAAAAAATAATTTCATATGAAATAAAATTTATCTGTTTGATTAAACTTATTTTTTTATAAATACAATTTTAAACCCTTGACCAAACCATGCGTTTTTTTCTATGGTTATGCCATAGTAAAAAATACGGAAAGGGAAAATGGCAAAAATTATCGCTTTTGCAAATCAAAAAGGCGGCGTTGGAAAAACAACAACCGCAATAAATATCGGCGCATCTTTGGCCGCAATAAAAAAACGCGTTTTGTTAATTGATCTGGACCCACAAGGAAACGCAGGAACAGGACTGGGGTTTGTGCGCGCATCGCACAGACAAAGCGCGTACGGCGTCATAATGGGAACAGCCGCGGCCGCGGACAACATACTGACAACCGCAGTCCAGGGAATGCATATACTGCCCTCTTCCCAGGCATTGGCCGGCGCAGACATCGACCTGTTAGATATGGAAAATCGCGAATTCAGACTACGCGATGCATTACAACCAATATCACAACACTATGATTATATTTTATTAGATTGCCCGCCCGCACTGGGATACCTGACAATCAACGCATTAACCGCCGCTGATTCTGTTATCGTGCCATTACAATGCGAATTTTTTGCACTGGAAGGCATACAACAATTAACCGATACAATTGCGGTCGTAAAAGAAAAATGGAACCCAGACCTGGAAATCCTGGGGGTATTGTTGACCATGTACGACCGCCGATATGGTGTAACCCATGCAATTGATGACGACGTACGCAAAACATTTGGCGATTTAGTATTCAAAACCGTCGTCCCAAGAAATGTGCGCATGTCCGAGGCACCAAGCCACGGAAAACCCGCCCTATTCTATGATTTCAACTCAACCGGCGCCCAGGCATACCTGCGCGTCGCAACCGAAGTAATACAACGAACCGAAGGTGATACAGATGGCAACTAAATTTGGATTAGGACGCGGTTTAGCCGACCTTAGCGCTGCACGCGGCGTAATTCCAGACATTTCATTGTTAACCCCAAACGAACGCGTCGTGGTAAAACAAATACCGTTGGCACAAATTGGCGCCAACCCAGACCAGCCCAGAAAAACTTTTACAGATTCTGAATTAGCAGACCTGGCCGCATCAATTAAAGAAAAAGGTGTGTTACAACCAATATTGTTACGCACCGTACAAAACAAACCACATATGTACGAAATTGTCGCAGGCGAAAGACGCTTTCGTGCATCAAAAATGGCGGGACTGAATGAAATACCCGCATTGATTAAATCAATCAGCCCAGAAAACGCCATGGAAATTGCACTGATCGAGAATGTGCAACGCGAAAATTTAAACCCAATAGAAGAAGCCGCAGCATACAAAAACCTGATGGAATGCTGTGATTACGAATTACCAGATGTCGCCAGACTTATCGGAAAATCTGAAAGTTATATACGTAACATGTTGCGTCTGACATCATTGCCAGAATCGGTACAGACACTGGTTAGCGACGGTAAAATTTCTGCATCACACGCGCGCACAATCGCAGTTGCAGAAAACCCAGAAGATTTGGCACATAAAATTATCGCAAACAACCTGTCTGTTTCTGATACAGACAAATTAGTAAAAAATGCACCACGCGCAAACGTGGCACGAAAACATATCCAAAAAACAATCGATAAAAAAACGGTTCAGGATATCGAATTAAAAATAAAAAACACCCTGGGTGTGCCGGCAAAATTAATTGAAAAGCGCGGTGGCGCCGGCCAAATCGTATTGTCTTTTGCCAGCAGAAATCAATTGTTTGAATTGGTAGAAAAAATAACCGAATAAAAACATCAAAAACACCGGCAAACGCCGGTGTTTTTTTAACAATTTAATTTATTTTGCCGGCTTTTACCGGTATTTTTTGATATTTTTACCGTTTTAAATCAGATATATTTTACCGGCCTTTACCGGCTTTTTTAAACATTTCTTTAAAATCGGCCGACATTTCCGATAAAACATAATTAAATTCTGCCCGGCGAGTGTTACTGATTAAATCTTGTTTTATATCGCGAAATGGGCGCGCGTTTCCATTGTCATCACACCAACGGGTTTTGATATTAATATCCATATTTTCACCCAGCACAATATCGCCATTTACACCCAACCCCATCATAACACATGGTGAAGTTTTACCTGATAAAAATTGAAATGGTGATACATCTGAACGGTTTTGCAAGTTCTGGTCTTTGGCACGACCGCCATTAAACAAACAGCCAAATGTTTGGTACATAATGACCGTTCCGTTTATGCCGTAATAAACTTTTTTAGACGCATCACCCATTGCAAAATATTCTTCAACAGAATTTCCCATGCGCCGTAATTCATCTAACAAGGTATTAAACATATCGGCATCTTGGGCAAAAGAAGAAACATGAACCATACAGGCGCTGTTTTTCTGTCTGCGCGACAATTCTGTTATAAAACGCGCATTCTTTTCCAAACAAAGCGGATGAAAACGATCCAAAGACAATGATATTTGCAGGCCAGACATACCCAGCGTACCATGACTGAACCTGGATAAAACAGATACTAAATCATCAAAAATACGGTCGCCTGTATCGTTTTTGCGCAGCGCCCAGCCCGCATTTGTCTTGATATCAACACTGCAACCATTAGACAGCGCATAATTCAATAAATCAGGCACATAATTTTTATCATGAAATCTGTATGCAGTAAATATTTCACCACCCGTAAACACAACACTACCCGAAAATAACGGGTCTTGTTTCACCTGAGAGATAAAAGATTTTATCGTGTCGGCAGGCATATAAACCTTTGGTGCGGCGGTACCGGACCGTTCGCAACAATGGGGATAATTATTCCAACAATAATTTGTCGTCTTGAAAACCAGCGAATACGGCAGTTTTCTGACAAAACCGCTGATAGGGAAATAAAAATCATCTAATGTATTAAATATTTTCTTGAACATCATCTATAACCCCTTGACAAAGAAACAATAGCACAAAACACGCTTTTGTCAATCATAAATAAAACAAAGAAAAACCCGCCGGATGGCGGGCCTTGATAAGTGTCAACAATTATTATTTAACTGTTGTTGTGGCATTACGATTCCATTTCCAGACTTCTTCGCCTGTTCCTTTGACCAATGGACGTTCTTTACCATAAGAAATAGTAGAGATACGTTTTGCATCAATACCATCGTTTACGATAACTTCTTTGGCGGCGTTGGCACGTTTTGCACCCAATGCCAAGTTGTATTCGGTTGAACCACGTTCGTCGCAGTTACCAGCAATCTGGATTTTAACATCTTCGTGGTTTTTCATATACAACGCCTGGCCCAACAGGTTGTTTTTTGCATCTTCGGAAATTTCAGAAGAATTGAACGCAAAGAATACGCGTTGTTCGTTTAAATCAGCCGGTTCAACGATGCTGGAACCACCACAGGCGGCCAACAGACCCGCAACACCAGCCAACATAGCAAAGTTTTTAATTTTCATGAAAATACTCCCTTGAGTTTCTGTTGCTCGTGGTATATTCTACTATGAAAGTTGTGAAAAATCAAGGAAAAACAAGAATGGCATATAATGCGTTGCAAGATTTGTGTTTGGCGGGAATAAAATGGGAAATTACGGACGTTCCACTGGTGCGCGCAAACATTAATACGCCACAACAAAATCCTGGGACGGGCACCACAACTGATTCGGCACCGGGGGCACGCGTGGCAACGGCAATTGTGCCACCAATTGC